>SHYV01000172.1 GCA_009692605.1 Myxococcales bacterium | reverse complement strand
GTAGCTCACGAGCAGCCGGCCTTGGAGCCCGGCCTCCTCGATGAAGGTCCGGGTCGGCAGGCGCGTGTAGCGGCCAAGCCCAACGCTCTTCAGCCAACTGTCCCAGTCCGGGCGTTGCGACTTCGTTGGCGGTGGGGGAGGATCAGGGATCATGGCGACACATCAAACAGGTCTCTGCTCACGCAAGCACCGTCGCGCACGAGCCGCCGGCCGCTGGCCCAGAGGTCGAGGACGTGCGTGCCCTCGCGGCCGGGCGCCGCCCCCAAAAGGAGCATGTCCGCGTCAGCGCCAGCGGCAACCCTCCCCTTGCCGCGAAACCGGAAGTGGCGGGCGGGGTTCAGCGTCACCGTGGCGAGGGCGTAGCCGAACGGCGTCCCGAGGGCCACAGCCTCTGTGACGGCTTCGAGCAGCGTAGCCGACGTCCCCACACCCATCCCAAGGAGCACCCCGTCTGCGTCGAAATGGGGCAGGCAGCCGCCGCCATCGCTCGAGACGGTCAGTCGCTCGGCGGGCAAGCCAAGCTGCCACCACTGGTGGATCGCCTGCCCCGCGCTCGGCGCGCCGGGCAGCGCGGGATCGTCCTTCGGAAAGGCGGTGACATCGACGGTGCAGCCGAGGCCAGCCAGCGCCCGCGACTCCTCCCACAAGGCCGGGTTCCGATTGCAGTGGGTCGGGTGAAACACTCGCGGTGGAAGCTCGGTCTCGGCGATCGCCCGCCGAACCAGCTCCAGGCCGCGCACCCCGTCGCCCAGATGCAGGTGCAATACCCCCGCCTTCCGGGTCATCATCCCCGCCACATGCGTCTCGGCCGCGAGCCGGACGATCTCCTCGAACGTGGGCTGGGAGGACCGATGGTCTGAGATGGCGGTCTCACCCACCGCGACGATCCGGTCCACGTGAACGATGTCACCGCGCACCGAGCCGGTCAGGGTCAGCGGAGGAACGACGTACCCGCCCGTGTAGCAAAATGTGGTGAGGCCACGTGCCTCGAGAGCGCGCGCGCACGCGAGGTTCTCTGCGATGGACCGCGTCTCGCAATCCGTTCCGAGGAGCCCGACCGCGGTCGTGACCCCTGCCCGAAGGAACGACGTGAGCGCCACGGGCGGCACCCGGGTCTCGGCCCCGCCCTCGCCGCCGCCCCCGGTCAGGTGGGTGTGTAGGTCGACAAGCCCCGGCAGCAGCATCTTCCCCCGAGCGTCCACCTCGACCACCCCTGGGATGGTCGGAAGGCTCCCGACCGCGAGGATCTCGCGCCCGCCGATGAGCACGTCGGCCACCCCGATGTGCGCCGGGGTGTATACATCCGCGCCGCGGATAAGGGTCAGCCTCGACGTGTCATGTGCGTTCATCCAGAGTCCCGTGTGATCAACATGAACTTAAGGTAGCGCCCCTCGGGGTGCGACAACCCAATCGGGTGATCGGCGGGCTCACTGCCCGTATACAACCTCGACCACCGCGCGTCCGGCAGCCCCGGGCCGCCGTGGCCCAAGCCATCGCGCACCGCTTCTTCCCAGCGGTCCCAGGGCAGGCGGGCCGTGCAGGAGGACGTCGCGAGCCAACCTCCCACCATCGGGAGGATCTGACGATGGAGGTCGCGGTAGGCCTTCCGGGCGGGTGCGTCGGACTCTTTGTCGTGGGTGAGGCTGGGAGGGTCGCAGACGACGAGGTCCGCGGCCGGCCCCTTCCAGTTGAAAACGTCGGCGACCTCGAACCGGTGGTGCGAGGGGTCGATCCCGTTCAGACGGAAGATGGCCTTGGCATCGTCCACCGCGGCGGGAGCGATATCCACCGTAGTGACCCGCGTGGCGCCACCGAGCGCAGCAGCAACCGAAAACCCACCATTATAGCTGAATAAGTTCGTCACCGAACGCCCCGAAGCCCACCCACGAACCCTGAGCCGATGCTCTCTTTGGTCGAGGAAAAGCCCGGTTTTCTGTCCGACCTTGACGCGCGCCAGCAGCTTCATGCCGTGCTCCCGCACGACGATGCCGTCGGCTGGCTCAGGCCCCAGCAGCACCTCGCCCCCCTCCCGGTCATCCACCTTGCCCACTCCAAAGCGACGCCAGATGCAGGTCACCCCCTGACCCCGCAGCGCCTCGACGATCGCGCCGAGGTGCCGCTCCCACGCCCGCGCATACAGGCGCACGACGAACGTGTCGCCATATCTGTCCACCACCAGCCCGGGCAGCCGATCGCCCTCCCCGTGGCAGACGCGGTAGGCATCGGTGTCGCCAAGGTCGTGGGCGAGCTGCCGCCGGAGCGAGAACGCCGCAGACAGGCGCATCTCAAGGAGCCGGTCAACCGGCATCGGATCACGGCCAAGCACCCGAACCGCGATGGGACCGGGCTCAAAAAGCCCCCACGCCACTCGTTTGCCCTTCCCGTCCAGCAGCTCGACTGGCTCGCCAACCGCCGCGGACCCGATCACGCCGTCCCGGTACACCCACGGGTGCCCCCGAGCCACGGTGCCAACCGTGTCGTGGGTCAGGGCGAGCCGCTTCAACGGGGTCATGCGGCCGGTTACCCCGATTGGGGAGCGCAACGCCACCTGCGACTCGCGCCGTCCTGACCCCAGCGGTACTGAATACCTGCCGACTCGGTGCGTACCTTCACCGGAGACCCACCCAATGTTCACTTCACTCCCCGCTCTCCCCGCTCTCCCCGCCCTCCCCGCTCTCCCCGGCGTGCCCGTTTTACTGGCCGCGGTCTTGGGCATCTGGGCGCTACCCGGCTGCGTCGTCTACACCAGCCCGCACCACAAGGCGGCGAACAGCGCCCCGTCCATCACCTATGCGGACGCCGGCTGCTACTGGGACGCCGCCTCCGGCAACAACCCAGACGGGTACAACGACTACGTCTGGTGGTTCGAAGCCGACGTGTACGACGACGACAGCGGGGACGACGGAGGGGACGACGTCATGATGGTCTACGCCGACGTCTACGACGAGTACACCGGCGAATGGGTGGACGGGTTTGACCTCCTGCCGGACGGCGGGGTCACCTGGTTCTCCGCGTGGGTAGGCTCCAGCACCTATCTGGATTGCTCCTGGCCCGGCTACGTGGTGGACATCACCGCCATCGACTACGCAGACGACATGGACATCGTGAGCGTCTACCCAACCCAGCTTCCCTGAGAGCGTCGAGCTATGCCCAGAATCCAAATCTTCAGCACCACCACATGCCCCTACTGCCGCTCCGCCAAGGCCTTCTTCGACCAGAAGGGCATCGCGTACGAGGTGATCGACCTGACCGGTGACAGGGCAGGCCAGTCCGCGCTCGTCGAGCGCACCGGCAGGACCTCCGTTCCCCAGATCTTCATCGGCGATCACCACGTTGGCGGCTACGACGACCTTCGAGCCCTCGACCGGGCTGGCGGGCTTCAGCCACTTCTGGGATAGTGACCGGCAGTGCTGCCCTCCCTGCCATTATCGCCGCTGCACGTCCCCCCGCTGACGATCCTCGCCGGGGCGATCGCGCTGGCCTACGTGGGCGTCGTGGCCGCCGGGATCCGCGGACGGGTCCGGGCGATCAAGCCCCTCCCGGCGCTGCTCTTGGCCGTCGCGTATCCGCGGCTCGCCCCGGTGCTGGCCTGCTGGGCCGCTGGCGACGCCCTGCTTCTCGACAAGGACCGGTTCTTCCTTCACGGTCTGGGAGCGTTCCTGCTCGGTCACGTCGCCTACGTCGGGATCGTCGGGCCCGTCACCGGCGTATCCGTCCCCTGGCTCGGCGTGGGCGTAGTGCTGGCCGTCGGGTTGCTCGCCCTCCTCTGGCCCGGCTTGCGACCCCGACTGCGCGCCCCGGTCACCCTGTACGCCTTCGCCATCGCCGGGATGTTGGCGGTCGCGGGTCCGGCCGGCGCGCTGCCTGGAGCGGCGTTGTTCCTGATCTCGGATACTTGTCTGGCGTGGAACCGCTTTCGAAGGCCGCTGCCCCGCGGCGACCTGCTGGTGATGACCACGTACTACGGATCCATGTTCTTGTTGGCGATGGGCACGCGCATCGAAGCCTGATCCACAACTTTATTTCGCCTCGCCCCTTGCAAACACCACCATCCTCGCGGTACTCTCCGGAACACCGTTGACTCGTCAACCCCGCCTCGTTTCGCTGGTCTCCCCGACCACGCGCCGACCCTGCGCATCCCCCGCGCTCGCTGACCGCCACTCCCCGCCGAATCCCGCCCACTCGCCTCCCCGGCAACCCGATGCAAACCGAGAACTCCACTGGCGTAATGCCGATTGCGGACCACGCTCAGCCGCCCCCGAGCGTTGTTCAGCTGCGCATCAACGCCAGCGGCACGATCCTATGCGAGCTTGTGGCGGGGTTGCCGTTCGATCTTCTCCGCGTCTCCGTGCGCGAGGCCTTCGCAGCGACGAACGACAAGCACAGAGGCCAGACAGTCCGGCTCGACATTGGGCGTCGGGACTTCGATCTCTTCGACCTTCGCCGCATCGTCAACATGATCAAGGACGAGTTCGGCGTTCAGGTCACCGGCTTGAACTGCCCGTCGGAGGCTCTGGCCAAGTTCGCGGAGCGTGAGCTGAAGATTCGGGTCCACGCATCTCAGGTTGCGTTCTCGCCCGAGCCCGTCACCGCGCCTCGAGCACTCGACGGCCCGCCCGTTCGTGCGGCGGACGCCGTGCTGGACGTGCCCGATGAGCGCCAGACCGAAGCGACCGAGCTGGTGTCCCCCCCGGACGAGGCCGAGCCCGGCGAGACGGGTGGTGATCGCTCCCACACCATTCACGGCACCATTCGATCCGGAGCCGTGGTTCGCCACACCGGTGACGTCCACATCTTCGGCGACGTCAACCCCGGAGCCCAGATCTTCGCTGGAGGCAGCGTCTTCGTGTACGGCACGCTGAAGGGTCTCGCCAGCGCCGGCTCGCGTGGCGGCATGGACGCCATCATCCTCGCCTTCGACATGCGCCCCAGCCAGCTGCGCATCGGCAAGGTCATCCAGATTCCCACCCAGATCGCAGACCGTCCGCTGCGCTACACGCCTGAAGTGGCGTGGGTCTCCGGTGGTTCCATCGTCATCGAAGCCTACCGGGGCCGGCACCCCCACCAACGGGAGGCTTGAATGAGCCCCACCAAAAACACGGAGACCCCATGAGCGAGTGCATCGTCATCACATCGGGAAAAGGCGGCGTCGGCAAGACGACGTCCACAGCAAACCTCGGCGTCGCACTGGCGTTGATGGGCAAAAAGGTGGCGGTCGTGGACGCGGACATCGGTCTGCGCAACCTTGACGTCATCCTCGGCCTGGAAAATCGCATCGTCTACGATCTAGTCCACGTGATCGAAGGCGAGTGCAAGCTCCGACAGGCGCTCATCAAGGACAAGCGGGTCGATGGCCTGTACTTGCTGCCTGCGGCCCAGACGCGTGACAAGAACGCAGTCAGCCCCGAGAACATGCGCGACCTCGTGAAGCAGCTGAAGGAGGACTTCGACTACATCCTCATCGACTGCCCCGCCGGCATCGAGCAGGGCTTCAAGAACTCCATCGCTGGAGCGGACCGCGCGATCATCGTCACGACGCCCGAGGTCAGCGCCATTCGCGACGCGGACCGGATCATCGGCCTCTGCGAAGCGGCTGAGCTGCCGGAGCCCATGCTGGTCGTGAACCGCTTCCGCGCGAAGCTCGTCAAGCGTGGCGACATGCTCAACAAGGACGACATCCTTGAGATCCTCGCCATCCCGCTCATCGGAATGGTCCCCGACCACGAAGACGTCATCATCACCGCGAACCGCGGCTACCCCGCCGCTTTCGACGAGAAGTCGGTAGTGGGCGAGGCCTATAGGCGCATCGCCCGCCGCATCACCGGGGAGACCGACGTGCCGTTCATCGCCCTCGAAGAGCCAGAGACGATCTGGGGAACGATGAAGCGGTGGATGGGCATGAGCGTGGGCATGGTCGCCGGCGCAGCGGCATCCACACCCGCACGGGCACCCGAAGTGCAGGCGGTAGCGGAAAAGGAGGTGGCATCGTGATGAGCCTATTCGATCGGTTCTTCCCCCCCCGAACTGGCGGTTCCAAAGATGACGCCAAGTCACGCTTGAAGATCCTGCTCGTCCACGATCAGGTGGACCTGACCCCGTCGCAGATGGACGCAATGCGCGCCGAGATCCTCGCGGTGATCGCGCGCTACGCCGAAATCGAGGCCACCAAGGTGGACCTTCGGCTGGAGCGCAGCACCGATGGCGTCAACCTCATCTCGTCCGTCGCAGTTCGCCGCGTCAACGCCCGGCTGGCTGTCGCGGGCGTCTGAGCCGCTTGGCGGGACAGCATCCGTCACCTTCTGGGCATTCCGGTTAGCCGCGCGCGATGCGTGTACTCGTCTCCGGTGGCGCCGGCTTCATCCCCTCCCATCTCTGCGAAGTGCTCCTGTCGCAGGGCCACGAGGTTGTCGCCGTCGACAACTTCGTCACGGGTCACAGGCGAAACCTGCAGACCCTGCTTGTGCACCCGAACTTCAGCTTCGTCGAAGCGGATGTCACCAAGGAGCTCCCTGTCGCGGGTCGAGTTGACCGGGTGTTCCACATGGCCAGCCCCGCCAGCCCCATCGACTACGTGCAACTGCCATTCGAGACGCTGTACTGCGGCTCGGACGCCACGCGCATCGCGCTCGACCGTTGCCGGAAGGACGGCGCCCGATTCCTGCTGGCCAGCACCAGCGAGGTCTACGGCGACCCACTCGTGCACCCACAGCCCGAGTCGTACTGGGGCAACGTAAACCCCATCGGCCCCCGCAGCGTCTACGACGAAGCGAAGCGATTCGCCGAGGCGGTGACGATGGCGTACCACCGCTACCATGGCGTCGAGACGCGTATCGTTCGCATCTTCAACACCTATGGGCCGCGCATGCGTGAGAACGACGGCAGGGTGATGCCTGCGTTCATCAGCCAGGCCCTTCGCCGCCAGCCGTTGACCGTGTTCGGCGATGGCCAGCAGACCCGGAGCTTTTGCTTTGTGGACGACAACGTGCGCGGTCTGCTCGGGCTGATGGAGTCCGATCTGGCCGAGCCGTGCAACATCGGCAACCCGCACGAAATGACGATGTTGGAGCTGGCGGAGTACATCAACGAGTACACCGGCAACCCCGCCGGGGTCGTGCACCGGCCCTTGCCCCAGGACGATCCGACACAGCGAAAGCCGATCATCGATCGTGCCAGAGCCACGTTCGGATGGGAGCCGCGGGTGGGCTTCGCCGAGGGGATCGAGCGCACGGTCGCATACTTTCGGGGGATCGTGCAGCTCTGACCAACCCGGTCAAAGCTGGGAACGGAGCAGAGCGAAAGGACGATTGAATCGTCGGCAACCGGCCGTTTCCGGTTAAGACGTGGGCTGTCGCCTGCCACCTAAAACGAGAGCCATGTCAACCACCCCCGCCATCAGTCAGCTCACCGCCAACACCATTCGCGGACTCGCCATCGACGGCGTACAGGCGGCGAATTCCGGTCATCCGGGAATGCCGCTCGGCATGGCGGACGTCGCGACGGTCATCTACACCCGCTACCTGCGCTACGACCCGACCTGCCCCGATTGGTTCGACCGCGATCGCTTCGTACTGTCGGCAGGGCACGGCTCGATGCTGCTCTACGCGGTTCTCCACCTCACCGGCATCGGTCGTGACGGCCGCACACACGCTGAGAAGCCCATCGACATCGACGAACTCAAGCAATTCCGGCAATGGGGGGCCCGCTGTGCGGGGCACCCCGAGCACGGCGAGGCGCCCGGGATCGAGACCACGACCGGCCCGCTCGGTCAGGGCTTCTGCAACGCCGTCGGGATGGCCCTCGCGGAGACCCACCTGCGCGCCCGCTTCGGCGCCCACCAGATGGACCACTGGACCTACGGGATCTGCTCGGACGGGGACCTCATGGAGGGCATCTCCGGCGAGGCTGCCTCGCTCGCTGGTCACCTCGGGCTCGCGCGGTGCATCATCCTGTGGGACGACAACGGCATCACCATCGATGGCACCACTGAGGTGGCGTTCACCGAAGACGTGCTCGCGCGCTTTGTGGCCTACGGTTGGCACGTTCAGCGTGTAGACGGGCACAATCAGGAGGCCGTTGCCGCAGCGATCGACGCCGCCCGTGCGGTCACGGACAAGCCGAGCCTCATCGCGTGCAAGACCACCATCGGGTACGGCTCCCCCAACAAGGCCGGGAAGTCCGCCGTCCACGGTGCGCCGCTCGGGGTGGACGAGGTCAAGCTCACCAAGACCGCGCTGGGGCTCGATCCCGAGCGCAGCTTCGTTGTGCCGGACAGCGTGTACGCGCACGTGCGCCTGAAGGACGCCGGACGCAAGGCCGAACGCCAGGCGTGGCAAGCGCGAGTTCAGGCAGCGCAGGACGACGCCTTCGGGCGTGTGCTCGCCAACGCAGAGGACAAGTCGCTGGACATCTCGCAGATCGCGTGGCCCGCGTACGCAGTTGGGACCAAGACGTCCACGCGCAAGGCCAGCCAGGCCGCACTTCAGGCCATCTGCAGCGCAGTGCCGGAGGTGATCGGTGGGTCCGCCGACCTTGCCGAATCCAACCTCACCCACATGAAGGCCTCCGGCGCATTCCAGCGCGCGACCCCAACTGGGCGCAACCTGAACTTCGGCATTCGCGAGCACGCGATGGCCTCGATGTGCAACGGCATCTCCCTTCACGGCGGACTCCGCCCCTACAACGCGACATTCCTTATCTTTCACGACTACCACCGCCCCGCCGTCCGGCTGTCCGCGTTGATGCGGCAGCCGGTCGTCTACGTCTACACCCACGACTCGGTCTGGGTGGGAGAGGACGGCCCAACCCACCAACCTATCGAGACCCTGCAGGCGCTGCGGCTGATCCCGAACCTCGAGACTTTTCGCCCCTGTGACGCCAACGAAGCGAACGAGGCCTGGCGCGAGGCGTTGACCCGCACCGACGGGCCGGTCGCGTTGGCCTTCACGAGGCAGGACCTGCCGGTCCTCGACCGCTCAAACGGCGGGCCCGACGGGCTGAGGCGCGGCGGCTACGTGCTGACCGAGACCCCGAACGCAACCGTGACGTTGATCGCCACAGGATCGGAGGTGTGGCTCGCGGCGGACGCCGCGGCCACGCTCGCGACCGAGGGGATCGCAGCGCGAGTGGTGAACCTGCCGTGCCTTGAGCGGTTCGACAAACAGGACGCCGCCTACAGGTCGTCGGTGCTGGGCGCGCTGCCTCGGGTCAGCGTGGAGGCCGGGTCGACCCGCGGTTGGGAGCGCTACGTCGGCCTGGACGGGGCGAGCGTGGGCATCGACCGGTTCGGCGCGTCAGGCCCCGGCAAGACGGTCTCCGAGAACCTTGGCCTGAATGTTCCCAACATCGTTGCGACAGTGAAGCAGGTGCTGGGCGCCTAGGGACGCGGCAGCCGGGCCGCTGGTCCCGGTCCCGCCACGAATGCGATATGAACGTCATCATGGCCGATCTCGACCTAGATCTACAGACCGGTGAGCAACGGCTCGGGCCCTACCGGTTGCTCAGGCCGATCTCGGCGGGCGGGATGGCCCGGGTGTACGAAGGCCGACTCGACTCCCTCGCGGGAGTCAGCACCCGCGTGGCGGTGAAGGTCATCCACCCCGATTTTGCCTCGGACGCCGGCTTTCAGGACCTCTTCGTCACTGAGGCCCGAATCTCGGCCCGGCTCGAACACCAGAACCTCGTGCGTGTGCAGCAGTTCAATCGCGAAGGCGACCTGCTCTACCTCGTGATGGAGTTCATCGACGGCTTCACCCTCCGAAAGCTGATCTCCCACTCGCGAAGGAACGGGCTCGGGGTGCCCACGTCGCTGATCGCGGAGATCGGGCGTCAGGTGTGCGAGGGGCTGCACTACGCCCACCAGCTGGCGGGAGACGACGGCGGCGGACTTCGCCTCGTACACCGCGACGTGAAGCCCTCGAACCTGATGGTGAACCGGCAGGGCGTAGTGAAGGTGCTCGACTTTGGCATCTCCAGCGCACAGGGCAGCGAGGAGCGCGTCGAGGGCCGCGAGGGCGTGAAAGGGACCTGGGGCTACATGTCGCTCGAACAGGCCCACGGAGAGGCGGTAGGCCCTGCCGCCGACATCTTCGGCCTCGGAGCTGTGCTCTACGAGCTCGCCACCGGCGAGGCGTTGTTTCCCGAGAGGGACAACGACGAGATCCGGACAGGGCTGATTCGGGATGAAGCTGCCCGGCGCGCTGCGGCCAAGGTCAGGGCCGACCTGGCTCCGGTGCTGATCCGCGCGCTTCAGCGCGATCCCACCGCCAGGTTCCCAAGCGCCGCCTCCTTCGGCCGCGCTCTGGGCGCGCTGGTGGGAGACGGCGTGCTCGCCCACGAAGGCCTGATTCAGCTGGCCGGCGAGCTCCGGAGCGCTGAGGGTTCCGTGCAGGCGGGAGCCCGGGACAGCGCTCGGTCGGTGTCGACCATCGGCCCGGGCGCTGTGGGCGTGGGCGCCGGGGGGGCAGGCTCTGGGGGATCAGGCGCCCGTGGGCTGGGCGCTCGCGGGTCAGGCCAGCAGGCGAGAGGGCTGGCTTCGACCGGACTGCCCGTCTCGGTCGGCGATGCGCACGGGCCCCGTGTCGAGCGTCGGCCGGCGACGGCCAGCCGACGGCCGAGCGTGCTCTGGGCCGGAGCGTTGGGCGCCTTCGGGTTCGCCGCGCTCTTGATCATGACCTTCGCCGCCTGGCAACTCTACCGAAGCGCCGGGGCTGCCCCGCCAGCGGCGACCGCGCCCCCCGACCTCTCCGTGCTGGCCGAGCCCGCCGCCCCCAAGGCGCCCGCCGCAGCGAAGGCCGTCTCCCCCGCGAGCCCGGCTCGTAGCACCCGGCCGGCGTCCACCATCGCTGCTCCCAGCGCGATCGATCCGCCGCCGCCCACATCGCCCCCGGCCCCCGCCTCGCCCCCCGCACTGCGCACTGAAACGGCCGTGGCGCCAACGCCCAGAGTGGTGCCCACGTCGCCCCGGGAACAGGCCACCCCGATCGCCGCGGTCGGGTACCTCTCGATCGGCAGCGAGCCCGCCGCGGACGTGCTGATCGATGGTTCATTCGTCAAGCGAACCCCCATGCTCCGGTACCCGATCAACGCCGGCCAGCACA
>SHYV01000171.1 GCA_009692605.1 Myxococcales bacterium | reverse complement strand
TGGGCCGTACATGGCGTAGCATGGACGGCGGACGTTGGTTCTTTGAGGTCAGCGATCAGGAGCCGGCGGTGCGGTGCAGCGCGAACCGTGACGGCGTGTTGTTGGTCTGCGCCGATCACTTCGGGGATGGGTTCGACGTCGGGCGCTGGGACGGTGGGCAACGTTGGTCGGGCGAAGGGTGCATGGACGCAGCGCTCGTCAGCGCCTGCGTGGCCGAGACGTGTGCCGTGTACTACGATGCATTCGTGTCGGCTGGCGAGTTCGGGGGAGGCGAATGCCATTCCGAGCCAGCCGATGCTGCGGCGCTGTGTGGGTGCGGGGGGACGTCAGCCGCGGGGAAGGGGGTGGCTGTGTGGTTGCCGCTGGCGGCGGCTTGGTCCCGCCGACGTGCCCGCGGGTGACGAAAGGCTCGTTGCGGGGAAGCCATTCACTCCGCGCGCCACGATACATGACGGGGCGATGACCGGCGAACCCGAAACACACTCCCCGATGACGGACCGCGAGCAGCTGGCCCATGGCTACTCGCCGGTGTTCCGGGCGCTGGACACGCTGTCGATCGTGGCCTTCGCCGTGCTCTCCGCTGTGCTCGCGCGCGCGGTCGGCGGCGCCTGGTGGCTGCACCTGTGTTTTGGCTTGATCGGTCCCCCCGCCGCCGACGTCCTGACCGGGTCGGTGCACTGGGCGGCCGACACCTGGGGCACCGTGCACTGGCGGGTGGTCGGTCCGATGTTCATCCGCACCTTTCGTGAGCATCACGTTGACCAGTTGGCGATCACACGGCACGATTTCGTTGAGACCAACGGTGCCAACGCGATGGTCGCGCTGCCGATGATGGTGGGGGCCGCGCTATGGGGGCAGCCCGTCGTTTGCGCCGCGGTGCTTTGGCTGTGCCTGTGGGCGATGGCGACCAACCAATTCCACAAGTGGGCCCACTCGGGCGATAACGTGCCCGCTGCCGTCCGGTTCCTGCACAAGCACTCGATCCTGTTGACGCCGCGGCACCACGCCCTCCACCACCAGGCCCCCTACCTGAGCAACTATTGCATCACCGGGGGGTGGATGAACCCGCTGCTGGACGGGATTGGGTTTTTTCGCCGGATGGAGCGCATCATCACGGCGCTGACCGGCGCTGTACCGCGCGCCGAGGACCACCGACTCACAGAGGGCTGACCGGGGGGCCTATAGCGCGACCTACAGCGCGACCTACAGCGCGACCCTGACACCGAGGTGTCCTCCGACGCTCTTGTCGAGGGTGACGTTGAGCTGGCCGTAGAGCTTGACCATGACGATGTCGACTTGCGCTCCAGCGAACACCCTCGTCGTGAAGGTGGACGCGACCCCGCCCTGATTGACGGCCGCGGAAGCTGCACCTATGGCCTGATCGGCTCCGTTGAACATGAGGGAGATTGGGCCTTCTATGCCTATCTCTGCCTCGGACGTGCCGCTGAGGTTGGTGTCGCCCGCGGCCCCGAAGTATCCGGTCACGACGAAGATGTGGAAGCTCGTGGAGAGCTCGACCGGGATGCTCTCCGCCGTCGCCTTGAGGGTCATGGTGCCTGAAGCGTCCCAAGTGAGGTCGCCGCTGCTGACGGGGAGGGCCTTGCCGAGCGCCAGCGCGTAGCTTGAGAACTCGTAGCCCGACGTCAGGTCGAGCCCACCCCAGCGTACCCCGCTGGTCTTCTTGCCCCCCTTTAAAAGCTGGATCTGCAGATGGCCGCCGTAATTCAGGAACGTAGCCGAGAACGGGTCGCGCTTCGTGGTGGCCGACATGCCGTTCACGTACAGACGGATGCGCCGCAGCGCGCTGTCTTTCCCGGACAATACACCGAGGTTCAAGCCGCCCATCAGGCCGATCTGGAGGGCGAATCCGGTCTCCGGCAGACCTTCGCCGGAGGTGAACGCGAAGCCGGCGCCGTTGACGGCGGTGCCGATGCCCCCGCCCAACTCAAACCGCTGCATGTTGGAGGCATAGTCAACGCCCAACCCCTTCGCGGAGAGCACGTTGGCGTTGGCCATCTGGTCCATGTAGGCCGAAAGGTCGACCATATGGAGCTCACTGGCGATGGCGTCGCTCAGCGCCTGCTCCATGGCCGCCTCATCGAGGCCCGCCTGCTGGGCTGCGGCGGGGAGCGTGATGTTCACGGTGACGTTCGGCGCCGCTGCGAGGGCGTTGGCGCCGAGCACTGAGAGGAGGAGGGAGAGCAGCATCTTACCAGCGTAGCGCAATGCTTCGGGGTCCGCGACCCGGGCTGTGCGAGGGATCCAGGCTGGACGCTTACGGGCTCGGCTAGTGAGCCTCCGGCGCCGCCACGGTGGCCCCCCGCCGCAAGACGACGGGTCGTGTACCTCCCGGCACGGTCACCGTGGCCGCACCCTCGAACCAGAGGGACAGGTGGGCGGCGCCGTCCGCCCCCGCCACCGCTCCGATGCGCTCAGCGCCCGGCGCTTCCAGCCACGCGACGTCGCCCGGCTTGAGCCCTGATACCTCCACCCTCGCGGCTCCGGTCCGCGGCTGAGGCGGGACGAGGCCGGCGCCGCTTAGCGCCCCGGTCACCCCGGCAAGCCAACCCTCCGCCGCTCTCCCCGGGGGCCCGGGCAGGATGCCGCCGGTAGCTCCCCCCGCGATGGCGGCGGCAAGCTGCTGCTCCGGTTGGCTGACGTCTGCGGTGTACTCGATCTGCCAGCCAGCCGGCTGGGGCGGGCCGTGCAGCAGCGGCAGGTCCCGGCCGGCGACTGGCCTGCCGTCCGGTGCGAGTCCGGCGATTCGTGAAGGCCGGTTGGCTTGGTCCGCCTCCATCACCCACAGTACAACGGAGGGGTGCCGCAGCGCCGCGGCGAGCGCCCTGGCGTCCTGCGCATCCAGCAGGGGGGAGTCCCAGGCCGCCGGGTCAGCGCTCCCGATCGGTCGCCGGGTGCCGCCGCCCTGACGGATCCGTCCATCACAGCGTTGGACAATCGCGACCGCCACACCTGCTTCGTCGGTCGCGTCAAGGAACGCGTGGGTGATCGGCTGCCCGTGGAGCTCGATCGTGTTCAAACCGGCCGCGGCGAGCCACTTCAGGTCGCCATCCACCGCGGCCCCGGACCACCGAAGCCCGGCGAGGGGGCGCCGCACGCCGGCGATCTCGATGCCGCTGGTGCCCACCGAGATCTCGGCGCGACCGGTGCGGAACGCCGCTGCGTCGAGCGGGGTGTCCCCTGAACCCAGCGATGCGTTCAGCCAAAATAGCGCCCGCTCTCCGTTGCCGAGGTCCCAGTCCTGAAGTTGCTGGCCGCCCGCCCTGCTTCGCGCGACGCCCCCGACGACGGGTGCCGTGCCGAGGTCGGCGACCTGCACCCCGTCCCGCCAGACGGTGAACGCCACTCTGGAGCCTGTAGGCGCAGCCTCGACCAGCGCCCGAGCCCCATCACCGACGAGCCCAGCCTCCCGCACCCACGACGCGCCGTGTAGGACCAGCTGCGGTGCCCCCGCGAGCGCGCTGAAGGTTCGTAGCTCTCCGTCCGAAACGGAGGGCACGGTCTCTCCTGGCGGTACGACCGCGACGGTGATGGTGTTCTCTCCCGAGACCAGCCAGTCGCCCACCGGCACCGACAACGGCGCGTATCCGCCCGTGGCGGGCTTGAGCGCGTGCCCGTTCACCGTGACCGTCGCGGTCCACCACGCTCCTTCGAGGACGAGGTCGGCGTGGGGGACCTTCGCCGGGAGCCTGAACGTCTGCGTGCCCTCGAAGACCTGCGCCTGATCGCGCCGATCGCTGCCCACCGCACGCATGTTCGCGATCAGCCCGTCGAGCGGGATCGTGCCGTGGGCGGCCTCGGGGACCGCCGGCGCGCACCCGGACGCCCAGACGGGAGCCAGCACGATCCACCCGGGCGGGCGGGCGGGGCGAGGCCAACGGAGCATCGTGAGGACGTGGTGTGCAGCGGGCATTCGGATTCCAGTGCAGCGGGGAGGGTACCGCACGGATATCTCTCCGGATGCCAAACGTAGCTGTCATCGGTGCCGGCCTGCTCGGGGCCGGTTTTGTGGAACACCTGCTCGAACAGGGCGTCGGGGTGCGGGTCTGGAACCGCACGCCGTCGAAGCTGGGGCCGCTGGCGGCGCGCGGCGCGGTCGCCGCTGCGACCCCGGCCGATGCGGTGAGGGGCGTGGACCGGGTGCACGTCGTCGTGGCCGAGGATGACGCGGTGGATGCGGTGATCCAGCAGTTCAAGGGGAGCCTCCCGAAAGCCGTTCCGATTTTTGACCATACGACCAACTTGCCTGCGCGCGTCGCGTCGCGGTTCACTGCGCTTCGGGCGGAGGGGTTCCGATACGTACCGGCTCCGGTGTTCATGGCGCCGGCCAACGCGCGGGCTGGGACTGGCTTGATGCTGATGTCGGGCCCACAAGTCGACGCGGACGACTACACCGAGATCCTGCTCACGATGAGCGGCCGACTCTGGTATTGCGGCGGGCGTGCCGAGCTGGCCGCTGTTTACAAGCTCATGGGCAACTCGCTGATCGTCGGCATGTCCGGTGTGCTCAGCGACGCGCTCCAAATCGGCGCCGGGGCTGGTTTGGGCGGGGCCGAGCTGCTGACCTTGCTGGAGCACTTCAACCCGGGCGGCATGCTCCCGGCCTTCGCGTCCAGGATCGAGCGGAGCGCGACGGGCGACGCGAGCTTCACGCTCGAGATGGCGCGGAAGGACGTGCGGCTCATGATCGAGACCGCGTCAGCGACGGCCGGTCCGCTGTTTGTGCTCCCCGGGGTCGCTGCGGGGATGGACGCCGCGTTGCACGACGGTCACGCCGCGAAAGACTACGCCATCTTCGCCCGTAAGGGATGAACCACCGCATTCGCCCTCAGAATGGGTAGGATCCCCGGAGGGCGGATCCTACCCATTTCCGGATGGGCCGGTCGCACGGGTGGGGCCAGCTACGGCACGGCATGCGACGATGCGGGCCTGTTTAGTTCTTGCCCTTGGTCGGCTTGGTCGGCTTGGTCTGCTTGGCCTTTTTCGCCAGGATGGCCTCCATCTGGTCCATCACGGCGTTCATCTGCGTGGCCACGGCGTCGTAGGGTGCGGACGTAGCGAGGTCCACCCCCGCGGTCTTCAACAGTTCGTAGGGGTCGCGCGAACCCCCCGCGGAGAGCAACGTGATGTACCGGTCCAGCGCCCCGGGCTTCTTTGCAAGGATGTCAGCCGATAGCTGGGAGGACGCCGCGATCGATGTCGCATACTGATACACGTAGAAATTGTAATAGAAGTGCGGGACCGAGGCCCACTCCGTCGCCTCTCGCTCGGTGATATGCGTCACTGCGTCGGCACCCCCGGTGTCGCCGTAGTATCGCTTGAGGATCTCGAGGTAGGTCGTGGAGAGCCCCTCTCCGGTGAGCGGCTGGCCGTGTTCGACCTGATCGTGGATCGCCAGCTCGAACTCCGCGAACTGCGCCTGCCGGAAGTAGGTCGTCCGAAGCCCTTCGAGCTGGGAGCCGAGGTAGAACAGCTTCTCGTCATCGGACTTGGCGTTCTTCAACATGGTCTGCATCAGCAGCGCTTCGTTGCAAGTGGACGCGATCTCAGCGATGAAGGTGGAGTAGTCAGCCTTGGCATAGGGCTGGTTCTTCGATGACAATACACTGTGCATCGCGTGGCCCCACTCGTGGGCCAACGTGGTGACCGAGTCGTAGTCGCCGTTGTAGTTCAGCAACAGAAAGGGATGAACCGCGTAGGCGCTGCCGTCCATATAGGCGCCGCTGCGCTTGCCGGTGCTCGGATAGACGTCCGCCCAGCGCCCGGCGAAGCCGGCGGACAGCTGGCTGGTGTAGGTCGGGCCGAGGATCTTGGTCGCATCGAGGGTCAATGCCTCCGCTTCGTCGACGCTGAACGCGCGGTTCAAGTCGACCAGCCCGGGGTACATGTCGCTGTATTGAAGATCCGTTACTCCAAGGATCTTCGCTCGCATCTTGAGGTATCGGTGCAGCGTGGGCAGGTTCTTGTTCGTGCTCGCGATCAGCGTATTGTAGACCGCGACCGGCACGTGGTCGGCGTCGACCGAAGCCGCGACGGAAGAATCGTAATGGTGGGCCTTGGCGACGAGCCAGTGTCCTTCCACCGCCGCTCCAAGCGACGCTCCAAGGGTGCCCTGAAAGCCCTTCAGCGCGCCGTAGTACGCGTCGAAGACTGTCTTGCGGTCGTCGCGGTCCGCTGCGGCGCGGTGGAGCGTCCACGCCGACGGGTTGAGCCGAAACGCGGTCCCGTCCTTGAGCACCACGTTGGGCCAGGGGAGTTCGGCGTTCACGAGGATGCCCCGGATGTGGTCCGGCTCACCGAGGACGGTGCCGGCGCTCGCCAGGAGCTCCTCGGTGGCGACGTCCAGCGTGTGCGGGGCATCCTTCAAGGTGGAGCGCAGGAAGGCGTCGTAGGGGGCGAGACCTGGGTCAGTCTGGATCGCCGCTTCGATCGCCGGGCCGCCGATCGCAAGGAGCTCGGGCCCGAAGAACGCGCTGGCTTCGCTGAAGTGGGTGTACGCTAGCCCCGCCTGTGACGATCTGGCCTGCCACTCGGCGTTGCGGGTGTCGACGTTGGAGTGGTTCGACGCGTAGGTGTACGCGCGGTTGACGAGCTGTTGCACGGCAAACCGCTGCTCGAGGCAAGGCCCTAGCTTGGTTGCGAGCTGCCCCTTGCACGCAGCGAGCGCGTCGGCGTCCGCGTTCACCTGGGCGACCGCGGCGGCCCAGGCGTCGACCGTGGGGTAGACCGCCGAGAGGTCCCAGGTGTCCTTCAGGCGGGGGGCCGAGGCTGGCGCAGGGGCTGCCGCCGGGGCTGCCGCCGGTGCTGCCGCCGGGGCTGTGACCGGGGCTGTGACCGGCGCGTCGCCGGCGAACGCGGTGGCAGCGCTCAGGGTGGAGGTGACGAGGGTCAGCGTGAGGGGGAGAACGAGGCGACGGGTCATCAGGGGTCCTTTCTGGCGGGGGGCTATCCTACCGTCTCGCCCCCCGGAAGTCGTCCCCCTTCACCGCCGCGAAGGAGACCATCTCACGCAGGCGGCTGAAGACCCGCTCACCAAGCCGATCTTCGAGTGACTCGGTGCCGGGCTGGGCCAAGGTGTGCCCGTGGGCGGCCGCTGCGGCACCGCCAGGGCGCGGCGGTGGCTTGTGCGCGAAGTTCGTTGTTCCGAGCAGAATATTTCGGCGGTTGTAGCTCCGCGACACGATCTCGTCGATGACGGCGATCTCCCAATCGGTCTTGCGCCCCTTTCCCAGCTCGTCGATGGCGAGCACCGGTGTCCGGGTCAACAGCGTGAGCCGCACCGGCGCACCTCCGTGCTTGTCGAACGACTCCTTCATCAGCGAGAGCAGGTGCGAGAACTCGATGAACTGGGCCTCGACCTGATGCCGGAAGACCAACTCGCGTAGGATGCCGCACAGCAAGTGGGTCTTGCCGCGACCCGGCTCGCCCTCAAGCACCAGACCTTTGCCCTCCTTTCGCGGGTCGAAGTCCTTGAGCCAGGCTCGTGCCAGCGAGTGGCCGGGCCCCGCGCCTGGAAGCTCAGCCTTGAACGTGTCGAGTGTGCAGTGTGCGTGCCGGGCAGGCACCTCCGCGCTGTTCCAGAGCGCGCAGGCATCCACCACCTTGCGGCACCGGCATCGACCCACTCGGGTAGCCCCGCCCGCTTCGCGGATCTCGACGCGGCCTGCGCCGTCGCAGCGGGGGCATGTCCCGCGCTCGAGCACGAACGCGCGGGCGGTGCCATCGTCGGCGACGACCTCGTAACCAAGCCGCCAATCCTCCCAGTGAGGGTCGCCGGACCCGGAGGGCGAGCCCGCTCGAGCGCCGGGTTGCCGGGCGTTAGCCAAGGAGGCCTCCGGTTCGGAGCAGCGGGTACCGGCTCCGGAGCGCCTCGCGGGCGTATTCTTCGCACAGCGCCGCCCGGCCGTCCTGTTCGACCAAGTCCGCCACGTCGCCAAGCTGACCAAGCGCCTCGGCCAAAAGGCTGGCGTGATGCTCGGCCAGCCCAGCCCAGGCCTGCTCGAAGAAGACCCGCACCAGCGCAGACAGCTCCAGGAAGCTGCTGTCGTCCAGCGACGCCGGATCGCCTCCGGTACGCTGCTTCAGCCGCTCCTCCAGCGCGGTGGAGTCTGGCCACGAGATGTCCGCCGTGGGAGCGCTTCCCAGGGCCTGAGCCCCGGTCCGTGGCAAGCGGGGCGTGGCTCTCGCTGGTCCCCCCCGCAGCGCCGGCTCGATGCTGCGGAGCGAGAAGGGCCCGCGCAGCCTCTTGGCTCGACGATGGGCGGCAGTTTCGTCAATGGCCCGCAAAAGATCGCGCACCCCCACGCCGCCATCGAGCCAGTTCTCCAGCCTGCGGCTGTCGCTTCCGGACAGGAACGGCGCCCCTCCACGAGCGGTGACAAGCCAAGCCCGCACTTCCTCCGCGGCATCTGCGTGCGGGTGCTCTTCGGCGGCGGCGGTCGACGGCATGCGTTCCGCGTTGGAGGCCAGTGGGGCGATGCTGGCGGCTACGGGTGCAGACATGACCGCATGGTATTAACCTTGCGCCCGCACCCGGAGCCCCTGAATGCGATCGAGCCTCGTTGTTCTTCCTCGGCTCGCCACCGCACCCGCCATTGCGGGCTGGTCCCGCTATTTGGGTGCTGCCGGCCTTCTGGGCGCGCTCGTTGTGCCCGCGGTCGCCTTTGCCGCAAACAAGAGGGACAAGGAGCGGACCGAGGACGAAGAGGCAGAGGAGGCGGCCCGTACCCCCGCGGCGGAGGAGTTCAGGGAGGCGGGTGACGATGAGGAGGAGACGGCCGACCCCAAGCGGCTCGACGAAGCCGACACCGAAGACGACAGCGATCCCGAGCAGAAGGACGACGACGACTTCACCGATGACGACAGCGGCGACGATCTCCAGTTCAACGATGACAGCGAGCAGGACACCGTTCAGGCGCGCGGTCCGGGCGAGGACACCGCCCAGATCTACCGGGACTACGAGAAGAAGATTCGGGAGATGAACCCCGATGAGGAGCAGATCAAGTGGGAGGAGTACCTGAACCGGTACCCCAAGTCCATGTTCCGCGATCGGATCCAGGCGCACATGGAGGAGCTCTCCAACGCCGAGTACAGCGAGCGCATCCGAACGAATGAGACCTCGGGCATCGACGCGAAGGACCGCGAGATCCAGTTCATGAACGGCTGGCACCTGATGGGCGTGGACCCCCGGTCGAAGGTATCGGCAGGGTTTGAGATCGGCATCCCGAACTGGTTTGGCCTGCAGGCCGATTTTGAATACCAGCTTCTGCGCCAGTTTTCCGCGCACGCTGGTGTCAAGCATGGCCTCGGCGGCTGGGAGGTCGGCGCGGGGGGCAAGTACGCCATCCTCAAGTCCGCGCGGACGAACACTATCCTCACCGTAGCCGTCGATGTGGGCCTTCACACCCTCCCTGCGAACCTGTACCCCACGGTGTCCCCGACGATCGCCTTTGGCCAGCGGTTCAACGTGCTCGGCGGCCTCGACGTCGCCGCGCAGGTGTCGATGGTCCCAGAATTCCACACCCCGCTCCAGGCACGGTACGGCGGTGGGGTGACCGCCGAGCTCCGTGCCAACGAGACGGTGTACGCCTTTGTCGAGACCGCGGTGAACATGAGCCCGGTGGCTGACCGCCTGTTCGCATTTGACACCGTGAGCTTTGGGCTGCGGTTCGTTCCCACTCAGAAGGTCAAGGAAGACGGCTCGGGCAAGGCTGTTGTTGGTCTGGGCGCAAACTTGCCCTACTACCACAATTATTGGCAACTCTATCAGGGCGCCGTGAACGCGGACGTCAACTACTACCTGTAGTGTCCGAGCCTGAGTCCACCGTCGTAAGCCTGCGCGTGCAGGTGATCGCAATGAAGTCGTTCACGCTCGACCTTCAGGTCCCCACGTACCTGCCGGCGCGCGACCTGACTCAGCGGGTGGCCCGCGACGCCGGGCTCGACGCGTTCTGGGGGGATGGCCGCCGCCGGCTGTATTGGCTCCGGGCGCGTGGCCGGCTCATGCGGGACGACGAGAAGCTGTCGGACCTTGGGGTGATCAACGGCGAGCTGGTGTACCTGCTGCCCGAGCCTCCCGCCGGGAGCGGGGTGCTGGAGCAACTGCCCGAGTACCCGGTGAACCAGGGCTACGCGGGGGCTGGATGCCTCACGCTGGCGGGATCGCTCGCGCTGGTGATCACCTGGACCTTGTTGTGGGGGGCGGCGCTCGGGACATCGCGAAGCGTGTGGGTGACCTCGCTGCCAGGGCTGGCGTTGGGATTTTTCTGTACATCGCTGGCGCGGCACGGTTGGGGCGGCAGGGGGACCCAGCTCCGCATCGCGGTGACTGGCTTCGTTCTGCAGATGTTTCTGTCGGCGGTCGCCGTCGCAGCGCCGATCATCTTCGCTGACCAGCCGGCGCTGGAGATGTACTGGCAGGGCGCACCGGGGATCATGCTTGGGATGATCGGCGTGTTTGTGGGGTGGCTGGCCTGGTGGGGGGGCGTAGAGCCGCTGCCTACCGCCCAGGAGTCGCAAGCAGAGACGGCCCAGACGCAGGTCGCGGCGGTGGTCAATTGTGGCATCTGTGGGCTGGGCATCGAGCAGAGCGTGCGGGTTGAGTGCCAGCACGCGTGCGGTCTGCACTTCCACCAGGGCTGCATGAAGGCAAAGTCGTCCGTGAACCGGGGTGATGGGTCGAAGTGCGCCGTCTGCGGCAAGAAGGTCGCATGAGCCCTGGTGCTCGCATCGCCCTCTCCGGATCAGCCGGCACCGGGAAGACGACGTTGGGCAAGAGGCTCGCCGCAGAGCTTGGCCTGCCCTATGTGCCCGAGGGCATGCGCGCTTACCTTGAGGGGAATGGGCCGGACCTCCATTCGCTGGGCCGGGACGGGCTGCGCGCGTTGGTGCTCCGCCTTTGGGACGAGCAGATGGAGGCCGAGCGTGTTGCCGTTCAGGATCACGGCGGCTTCGTCGTGGACCGGTGCGCGGTCGACTTCTCCGCCTTCTGGATCTACTATGGGTACGCGGCGGACGACCCGGAGACCCGACGGCTGTTCGCAGAGACCCAGGCCCCGACGCGCTACGATTCAGTTTGGCTCTTCCCGTGGGGGGCGTTCCCGGTGGAGGCAGACGGAGTCCGGTCCAGCAGCCCGTGGGTCCAGCTTCATGTCCACACGTTGATCGAAGGCATGCTGCACCGCGCCGGGGCCCCCCTGCACCACATCACCGGCGGGACGGTGGACGAGCGACTTGCGGAGGTGTTGGGGTGGGTCAGGGCGTAGCGGGTGGGGGCGGGGGGGGGCAGAGCGCGGGTGGCCAGAGCGCGGGTGGCCAGAGCGCGG
>SHYV01000170.1 GCA_009692605.1 Myxococcales bacterium | reverse complement strand
GACGCGTCCGGCCGGCGAAAGCTTGGTGATCGAGGACAGGCCGACGGGTGACAGCGCGAGCTCGCCGCAGGTGTGGAAGAAGTAGGTGACGATCAGCCAGGCCGGGGACACCGGATTCTCCGCACTCGCGTTGGCGGCACCCCACGACAGCACGATGAAGCCCACCGCGAGGCCGAAGAGCCCGAGCGCGAACTTGACCGGGATCGACGGGTTGGCGTTGCGCCGCGCCAGCCACACCCAGAACCAGCCGAACACCGGCGCCATCACGACGATCATGATGGGGTTGATGTTCTGCAGCCAGCCGGCCGGCACCTCCCACCCCAGCACGTTGCGATCGGTCAGGTCGCGCGCAAACAGGTTCAGCGAGGAGCCCGCCTGCTCGAAGCCCGACCAGAAGACCGCCGCCAGCAGGAAGAGCCAGAAGATCACCACCAAGCGCTTCTTTTCTTCGGTGGTGTGCCCCCCGAATCCGATCAGGTAGGCGAAGTAGAGCACGGCCAGAATGAGGATCCCGGAGCCCAGCCCCTTGGCCACCTGAGCCATGGTGAGCGGGATGGTTCCGTTCGCCAGCAGCACGCCGAACACGGCGGTCAACACCGCGACGACCAGGAAGCCCGCTAAGAACGAGCGCGACTTGCGGGCGACCGCCGCGGGGGTGGCGGTGGTCCGGAGGAGCCCGGCGGTGCCGAGATGGCGCTCGCCGAGCTTGTACTGGATCAGCCCCGCCACCATCCCGACGCCCGCGGCCGAGAAGCCCCAGTGCCAGTTGTACTGCTCACCCAGGATGCTGGTGATCGTGGGCCCGAGGATCGCGCCGGTATTGATCCCCATGTAGAAGATCGAGAACCCGGCGTCGCGCCGGGCGCCCCCCTCCGGGTACAGCTCGCCGACCATGGTGCTGACGTTGGGCTTGAGCAGGCCGGTCCCGAGCACGATCAGGATCAGCCCGAGATAGAACATCGGGGTCGTGGGCACGGCCAGGGAGAAATGCCCGGCCGCGATGATGCACCCGCCCACGAAGACCGCGCGCCGCTGCCCCCAGAGGTTGTCGGCCACCCACCCGCCCGGGAGGGCGAGCAGGTACACCATCCCCGTGTAGAGCCCGTAGATCGCGCTCGCGGTGGCGATGTCCATCCCCATCCCTGGGTTGTCCCCGGTGACCGCCGCCGTCATGAACAGGATGAGGAGGGCCCGCATGCCGTAGTAGCTCGCCCGCTCCCACATCTCGGTGAAGAAGAGCGTGGAGAGGCCCCGGGGGTGCCCGAAGAAGGAAGCGTCCCCTGGGGTGGCTGCGAGCTCCGAAGGCAGGGGTGTGGTACGGGTCGGCACGGCGGGCCTCGCTGTGGGAGGGACTTCAGCCCGGCGCCCAATCTGGGCGGGGGCGCCCCGCTCCGACAGGGATTTTGAAGAGAGGCCCGCCAACTGGCTCCCCAAAGGGACAAAACCCTTGCGTCGGTGTCCCTTTTCTTTGCTATCACTACACTCGCGGCCCAGCTCGTCCGGGCCGCTTCGTCTCCTCCCCCAAAAACCAAGCCGATCGCGATGAGGCTCTCCCGCCCCCTCCGGGTGGCTCTCGCCTTTTTGTGCTTATGCTCAGCCCCCGCGACCCTGCGTGGGCAGGTACGCAGCCGTCCGCTCGATCACGACGATTTCGAGCGGTGGCAGTCGATCCGCGGCCAGAGCATGTCCCCGGACGGCGACTGGGTCGCCTACGAGCTGGCGGCTCCCGGCATCCTCCCGCACGTGCGCCTCCAGCCGCTGCCCTCCGGGCCTCCGCTCGAGATTCCGCGCGGACGGAGCGCCGTTTTCACGTCCGACTCGCGCTGGCTCGCGGTGACGGTGGACGCGGAGCCGACCAACGGCGGATCGGCTCCGGACACGCTCGCGATCATCGCGCCGAGCACGAGCGCGTTGAGCAGGATGGTCAGCGCGATCGCGGGGGCTTCGCCCACCCCGCGACGGCGCAGGCTGAACATCGCGGGCATCGTGACGACCGCGACGAAGCAGGCGAGGACGAAGGGCACCACGATGGCGGCCGCGAGCTTGAGACAGCCGATCGTGATCCCCAGGCAGGCCGCGACGAGAAGAAAGCGCGACCCCGGCCGGTGCTCGCTCACCCCGAGCATGGCCTGCTCCCGATCGATGCGGACATCACCTCGTGGGGGTGGCGCGGAAGAAAGCCCGGCCGTGCCAGGCGGTGCGCGCCGGGCGCTCCCAGTCGTCCCGGAGCCGATCTACGCGCGTGAGCGTGGTATCGATGACGCTCGTGTCCGCGCTGACCCCTCCGGCCTCGGCGAGGCGGCGGAATTCGGCGCGGTCGGCGGTCCGCACGCTCCCATCGGGATCGCGCCAGAAGACGGCGCCGTGTCCGACCAGCGGGACGCCCAGCTCCTTCTCCACATCGATCAGCACGCGCACCATCGCGTCGATCGAGCACCCCGACGGCGGCACGCTCGCTTCGTCCACCGCCACCATGAGGAAGCGGTCCTCGCGCAGGTCGCGCGCTCCGGTGAGCGGCGCGCCGTGCGCCTTCCACTGATCGAGGAAGCCGTCGACCGCCTCCAGTAGCCGGGCTCGCTCCGCGCTGTCGAGAGCGCGCGCGGCGCCGAACACCCACAGCCGGGCGTCGGCGGGCAGCTTCGTGAAATCGGTTCTCGGCATCCGTCGTCTCCTCAGCCCGCGACGCGCTTGGCGCCGTCGCCCGGCGGCACCGCCACCGCGGCCTCGCCGGTGCCCGGCGACGTGTAGAGCGTCTGCTGTGAGCGCATGGCCGCCTCCCTGGCCTGCGGCGGGACCTGGTCGAGCAGCACCGCGATCCAGCGCAGGTCGGGCACGTTCTCGAGCGCGATCTTGAGCACCATGGTGAGGGGCACCGACAGGACCGCGCCCACCGGGCCCCAGACCCAGCCCCAGAACAGCAATGACAGGACCACCACGAGCGTGGATAGCCCCATGCGCCGGCCCATGATGGTCGGCTCGAGCAGGTTGCCGAAGAACAGGTCGATCACGAGGTAGCCGAGCGTCACCACGACCGCGGACCCTTCACCGTGCAGGATGAGCGCGAGCGCGATCCCTGGCACCGCGGCGATGATCGACCCGATGGTCGGCACGAAGCTCAGCAGGAACGCGATGAAGCCGAGCAGGAGCGGGAAGTCCACCCGCATCGCCCAGCACATCAGGCCCACGCACACGCCGCGCGCCAGGCTGATCTGGAACTTGATGCCGAGGTAGGCCTGCACTTCCTCGATCGTGTGCGTGATGCGCTGCCGGCCCTGCCGATTGCCGCCCAGGATCGCCTGGAACTTGTACGGGAAGACCGTGGCCTCGGCGAGGATGAAGATCATGATGATCGCGACGATGAACCCGACCGAGAGCAGCGAAGCGACCGTGGACAGACCGGTGCGGAGCAGCAGGAACACGCGCGCCGGATCGAACAGGTCCTGGCTCAGGAAGCCCGAGACGGGAAGCCCGCGGGCCTGCAGCTTGAGCAGGTAGCGGCGGTAGATCTCCTCGACCACGCTCGCGTAGCCGGGCAGCTTCTCGTTCAGATCGCCCAGCGACCCGGCGACCAGCAGGATCATGAGCCCGAAGATGAGCCCGTCCAGCGCCAGCGTGAGCAGGATCGCGGCCCACGCGGGGAACCCCTTGCGGCGCAGCCCGAACATGACCGGCATCGAAACCACGGCCATGAAGAGCGCGAGCGCGAAGGGCACAAGAATGGGCGCGGCGGCCTTGAGGCCAGCCACGATGATGACGAGACAGGCCATGACCAGAAGGAAGCGTCCCCCCGGATGGGCCTCGGCGCGGTCGAAGATCATGATCTAATATACGCCCCAAATGGCCGATTCAGATCCTACCGAGGTCCCATTCCCGATTCCGGGGTCCGACGAGGCGCTGCTCGCGCAGTGCGAGGTCGAGACGTTCCGGTCCGGCGGAAAGGGGGGCCAGCACCAGAACAAGACGGACAGTGGCGTCCGTCTGATCCACGGGCCGACCGGGGTGCGCGCGGCGTCCCGGACCGACCGGAGCCAGCACCGGAACAAGCATATCGCCCTGGAGCGGCTGCGTCGCAAGCTCGAGCGGCTGAACGAGCGCCAGGCCCCCCGGATCGCCACCAGGATTCCACCAAAAGAGCGCCGCAAGCGGCTCGAGGGGAAGCGCAAACGGGCCCACATCAAGGCTTTGCGGCGCCACCCGCCGGACGAGGAGTGACGCACGCCATCCTTGTGACGTGTCTCCGACCGGTGTAATTCTTCGCTCGTGGACGCCGCCTAGAAGACCAGCCTGCTCCTGATCGACGACGATCAGGGCGACTTCGAGATGACCCGCGCGATGGTGGGCCAGATCAAGAGCTGGCACATCACGATCGACTGGGTCTCCTCCTTCCAGGAAGGGATGGAGGCCATCCAGAGCGGCGAGCACGACGTCTACCTGGTCGATTACTTCCTGGAGGACCGCGACGGGCTGGAACTGGTGCGCTGGGCGCGGTCGCAGTGGTTCCGCAAGCCGATGATCATGCTCACCGGCTGCGGCAGCCTCGACGTCGACGTCGAGGCCATGAAGGCGGGCGCGTCGGACTATCTGGTCAAAGGCAAGGTCGACCCCGACCTGCTCGAGCGCTCGGTCCGCTACGCGCTCGAGCGCGTGCGCGCCGAGGAGGCGCTGCCCGACAGCGAGGAGCGGCACAGGGGGATGTTCGACCACCTCCAGATCGGCCTGTACCGGTCGAGCCCGGGGGGGAGTTCATGGACGCGAACCCCGCCCTGGTCCGCATCCTCGGCTATCCCGATCCCCGCACGCTGAAGGCCGTGTACGCCGCCGAGCTTTACGTGAACCCGGAGGACCGGCGGCGCTTCCGCGAGATGCTCGACCGCTACGGCGTCGCGCGCGGCTTCGAGACCCGGGTCAAGCGCGTGGACGGGAGCAGCGTGCTCGTGCGCAACACGGCCCGCGCCCACCGCGGCACCGACGGCCACATCCTCTACATCGAGGGGGCGGTCGAGGACGTCACCGAGGCCGACCGGGCGAACGTGTTCCGGGAAGGCGCCGAGCACTTCCGCACGATCTTCGACGACTCCAAGCTCGCCATTATGCTGATCGACCTGCACGGCCTCGTCATGGAGGCGAACCCAGCGTTCCAGCGCGCCTTCGGCTACGCCGGCGACGATCTGCGCGGCCGCCCACTCCAGGAGCTGGTCATCCCCGAGGAGCACGGCGTAGTCGCGCTGGAGCAGCGCTCGCTCACGGGCGGCGGCGCGCGCGTGGAGGCGGAGCGCCGCTATCTTTCCGGGGATGGCGTCGTGCTGTGGGCGCGCACGATCTCGACGCTGGTGCTCGACCCCCAGGGCGAGCCGAGCCACATCATGGTGCTGCTCGAGGATCTGTCCGAGGTCACCGAGAGCGCGGGCTCCTGGTAGCTCGGCCGCGCTCGCGCGCGGCCGCTCAGTCGGTGAAGGGCTCCCCCGCTTCCACACAGTCGCACAGCGCCCCATAGACCTCGCGCAGGCGGGCGCGCGAGGGCGCCACCTGCCCCAGCGCGGCCACAATCCGCTCCGCCAGCGGCCCCCGATCCATGATCGTCCGCAGTGGGCCGTGCAGCTCGGGCACCGTCGGGTCGGACAGGACGGGCTCGGCCAGCGCAGCCCAAACGTCGCCCGCGGTGCGCGGGCGACCGCCGTCGAAACCGAGCCGCTCGAGGTACGCCGCGTCCCCGACCAGCGCCGTCCGGCCCAGGCGCACCGTCCGGTCGAGCACGTCCAGGAGCACCTCGTCGTCCGGCATAGGCTCGACTATGCTGAGCCCCCTGACGGCTGCGACCGCCGCCGCGGCGACCGCGAGGTCCGAAGGGATGCACTCCTGGGAGTCGATGACGCGGATCTCGATCGAGCCGCGGGAGAAGCGCGCGGTCGCGCCGCGCGCGTTCACCCATTCGTGGCGCAGCACGCCTTCGGGATCCATCGGTCGCAGGTCGGCGTAGATCCGCTCCAGGATCGCCTCGCGGTAATGGGAGCGGGAGCGCACGCGCTCGGGCACGACTCCGCCGCCCACGGAGGGGACGTTGCGCGCGTTGTCGCGGTACGCGAGCAGCCGGTTGTCGAGCGCCGGGCCGAGCACGCCGTCGAGCACCGGCGAGGACGCGGCCAGCGCGGGGATGAGCGGCAGCACCAGCCGCACCGCGTCGTGCAGGCGCGCGAACTCCTCGTCGCCGCGGAAGGGCAGGTTGACGTGCGTGCTTTGCAGGTTGGCCCAGCCGTGCCCCGAGCAGCCGAAGATGCGGTCGAAGGCGCGGTAGACGTCGGTGAACTCGTGCGGCCAGAGCGCGAGCTCGCTGCGCGGATCCATCCACGGGTGCATACCGCCGGGCAGGAGGCGCGCGTCGAGCCCATCGAGCAGCTCCGCGATCTCGAGGACGCTGTCCTGGAAGCGCGCGGCGAGCCCCACGAAGCTGGCGACCGGAGCCGCCGTCTTCATCTCGATGACGTGCAGGGCGAGCTCGTTCGACCAGGCGAGGGGCGCCCGGTCCACGTCGCCAGGCTCGAAAGCTCCGGGGCCGCCCGGGGCGAGGCCCAGCGCGGCCGCGAGCAGCCGGTCCGCCACCGGCTTCACGTCCAGGGTGGCGGCGTCGACGATCGCGTACTCGATCTCGACGCCGATCCCCTCCCACAGTCCGAGCGGCTCGGTCGAGGCCTCTTCGGTGGCGCCCGCCGGGGCCGCCCCTGCCCCGCTCAACCGACCACCAGCCGGGGGCCGCTCCCGCTCTTCGCCTCGGCTCCGCGCGCGTCCAGCCGGACGCGGAACCAGCGCATGACGTCCTCGTAGAGCGCATCCTTGAGGATCGCGTCCTCGATGCCGGCGTCCACGTTCGGGTTGTCGTTCACCTCCATCACCAGGAAGCGCCCGCCCACCTCCTTGATGTCCACGCCGTAGAGCCCATCGCCCACCAGCGACGCGGCGCGTACGCCGAGCTCGACCGCGGCCCGGGGCGCGTCCTCGACGCGGAACGTCTCGACCAGCCCGAAACGCGTCTGCTTGCCAGGCGCGTTGTGCGCGATCTGCCAGTGGCCGCTCGCCATGTGATACTTGCACACGTAGAGCGGCTTGCGGTCGAGGACGCCCACGCGCCAGTCGAAGGAGGAGGGCACGAACCCCTGCGCGATGACGAGCTCGGATTCCTCGAAGAGCGCTGGCAGCTCGGCGAGCAGGTCCATCTCGGAGTCCACGCGTACGATCCCCATCGAGAAGGCGCCGTCGGGCTTCTTGAGCACGCACGGGAAGCCGATCCGACCGCCGATCTCGTCCGCGTTCTCCGCGTGCACCACCATGGTCGGCGGGCACGGGATGTCGTGGCGGTCGAACAGCTCTGCCTGGTAGACCTTGTTGCCGCAGCGCACGATCGACTCCGGGTCGTCCATGACCACCAGCCCCTCGGCCGCGGCGCGGCTGGATAAGCGGTAGGTGTAGTGGTTGACCCCGGTGGTCTCGCGGATGAAGAGCGCGTCGTATTCGGCGATGCGTCCGTAGTCGTCCCGGTCGATCAGGTAGGTGTCGATGCCGACCGACGCGGCCGCCCGCTGGAAGCGCCGGATCGCGCGCTCGTCCGAGGGCGCGGTCTCGTCCTGCTCGCTCCACAGGATGGCCATGTCGTAGCGGAACGCGCGCTGCCGGCGCGCCCGCGAGGGCCGCGCTAAGTACTGCCGCGCCTGCTCGATCACGAACTCGCGGTGCTCGTCGGGGATCTCGGAGGTCGCGATCGGCCGCAGGCTCTGCAGCTTCCAGCGGTCGTCGTCCCAGGCGAAGCGCGCGCGCAGAAACGGCGCCGGAAACAGGTTGAAGAGCGCGCGCGCGAGCCGGTCGTGGCTCTTCGCGGTGTTCCGCCCGAAGTAGATGGAGAGCCGGAATTCTCTGGACTGGAGCCGGCCCAGGCTGGCCTGGATCAGATCCTCGAGCTCCTCGGAGGCCATCCGAACGAGCGTGGTCTCGCCCAGCGCCTGCAGCGTGGACACCGACGGCAGCGGCCGGTGCCCACGGGCCTGCGCCAGCAGCGAGACGTAATAGCCGACGTTCTGATAGCCGTAGTTGCGACAGATGTTGTAGACGGCCACGCCGCGCAGGTCCGAGTAGCGCCGCTCCACGAGATACTGCTTCGCGGGTACCACCTCGACGCCTTCGATCTGGAACGGCCAGCGCTTCGGGTTTTCGACGACGACCAGCGGGATCAAATCTTCCCCGGTGCAGGGGTGATGTCGGGCGCCGGACGGCGCCGGTCGGCCGGGGGCTCCAGGCAGAGCAGATTGCCGTCGTAGGTGAGCACGCCGAGCATGATGGCGCCCACCAGACGGTGCACACCCACCGAATAGTGCTGGTCGCCGAAGCGCGGGTTCTCGCGCAGCGGATCGGCCACCAGCACCTCGCGGGTGTCAGGATGATAGCCGTACAGCACCACGAAGTGGCCGGTGTTCGTGCCGCGCACGTCGTCGTAGTAGGCGCGCGTGCCGTCGTCCACCTCGCGCGCGCAGCCGTAGAGGTACGTCGCCGAGAGCCCGGTGAGGATGGGCGCACCGGGCTCGAGCAGCCGCCGAAGCATGTCCGGGTTCAGCTCCTCGTAGCGCAGCTGGCCGCCCAAGTCGAGGAAGCGCATGTACTCACGGCTCACGAACTGGAGCCGCTCGTTGGTCTTCACCCCCATCTGGTCGCGCAGCTTGGCCCGCACGTCCACCCCGGGGCGGAACCAGGTGGGATCGAAGATGTCGAGGGCGTAGACCCAGAGCGTGGCCTTGTAGCCGCGCTCGAGCGCGTGCTGGGCGAGCAGGACGGCGAGCGTGCCACGGCTCTGCTGGGGCCGCACCTCACGGATGATCTGCTCGATCGGGAGGTCGTCGCCCCAGTAGCGATACACGGCGTGCAGACACGTCGGCCCGCAGGTGACGTCGTCCGGCTGGGCCATGATCTCGAGCGAGAGGCGGGTCGCCACGTCAACCTTCCGGGGCCGATGCCAGGCTCTGCATGCGCTGCGTCATCCGCCGCTCGAGCGTATCCCCTGGATCCCCGCCTTCCGGGCGAGTGCGGCGGCTCACGGTGACGAACGTAGCGGTGGCTCCCGACGGGCGCGACCGGCGTCGTCCGGGGGAACCCATCAGATACGGTGGTATGCGCGTCCATGCGCGACTCCCCCGTGCCCGACCGGGCCCCGCTGGAAGAGGTCGTCGACGATGTGATCGAGCGCGTCGGCTCGACCCTGCGCATCGCGACGCCGCTCGGCATTGGCAAGCCGATCCCGCTGGTGGACGCCTTCTATCGCCGGGCGCAGGCGGATCCCACGATCGACCTGCGCATCTTCACCGCGCTCGCGCTCGCCCGCCCGCGCTGGTCGAGCGACCTGGAGCGGCGCCTGCTCGAGCCGATCCTGGACCGCGTGTTCGGCAGCTATCCGGATCCCCTGTTCGAGCGCGACCTGCTCGCGGGCACGCTGCCCGCCAACGTGCGCGTGACCTCCTTCTACGATTCGCCCGGCAGCGTGCTCTCGAGCCCGCTGGCGCAGCGCAGCCACGTCAGCACGAACTACACGCACGTGGTACGCGACTTGATCGCGGACGGCGTGAACGTGCTCGCGCAGCTGGTCGCCGCACCGCCCCCGGACGAGCGCGAGGCCGAGGGGCTGTCGCTCAGCTCCAATCCCGACCTCACGCTCGATTTGCTGCCGCACCTGCTCGCGCGCCGCGCCGCCGGCGCGCCGGTGGCGCTCGTCGCCCAGACCAATCGGCAGCTCCCCTTCATGTACGGGGACGCGATCGTGCCGCGCTCCACGTTCGACCTGGTGCTCGACGACCCGGCGCTCGAATTAGATCTGTTCGCTCCTCCGAACCAACCAGTGACCGACACCGAATACGCGCTCGCGCTGAACGCCTCGGCGCTGGTCAGAGACGGGGGCACGATCCAGCTCGGCATCGGCGCGATCGGCGACGCCGTCAGCCACCTGCTGCTCATGCGCCACCGATGCGGGAGCGATTACGCCAGGCTCGCCACCGCCAGCGGCCTGCTGGCGCGTCAGGCCGACGTCGTCGCGCAGCTCGGGGGCACGGGCCCGTTCACGGAAGGGCTGTACGCCAGCTCCGAGATGGTCATGCCGGCCCTGCTCGAGCTGCTCGAGGGCGGCGTGGTCCGGCGCGAGGCGGACGGACACGCCATCCACGGCTGCTTCTTCCTGGGGACGCGGGCGTTCTACCGCGACCTGAGCGAGATGACGCCGGAGCGGCGTCGCCGCATCGGCATGACGCGCATCTCGTTCGTGAACCAGCTCTATGGAGACGAGGAGCGCAAGCGCCGCCAGCGCGTGCACGCGCGCTTCCTCAATACCGGGCTCGTGGCCACGCTGCTCGGGGCGGTCGCGTCTGACGGGCTCGAGGACGGCCGCGTGGTCAGCGGCGTAGGCGGCCAGTACAACTTCGTCGCGATGGCGCACGAGCTCGAGGGCGGGCGCTCGATCCTGATGGTGCGTGCGGTGCGGGAGAGCGGGGGCAAGGCGTCGTCGAACATTCGTTTCGCCTACGGGCACACGAGCATCCCCAGACATCTCCGCGATGTCGTCGTCACCGAGTACGGGGTCGCCGATCTGCGCGGGAAAACCGACGAGGAGGTCGTGGCCGCCATGCTGCAGGTGGCGGATTCCAGCTACCAGGAAGAGCTGCTGCGGGAGGCGCATGATGCAGGCAAGATAGCCCCTACCTGGGAGATCCCGGAGTCGTTTCGCGCCAACGTGCCCGAGCTCATCCGCGACACGCACGCGCCCTTCCACGCGAGCGGCGCGCTGCCCGAGTATCCGTTCAGTACCGATCTGACGGAGGCCGAGCAGGCCCTGGCCCGCTGCCTGCGCATGCTGAAGCGGACGCTCTCGGGCGGACTGCACCTCCCGGAGCTCGGGGCCCTCAAGAAGACCGTGCACATTCCGGACACGGCGCTTCCCTACCTCGAGCGCATGGGGCTCGCCGAGCCCGACGGGTTGGAGCAAAAGATCTTGCGGCGCGCGGTCGTGTATGGGCTGGCGGCCGAGGGATTGATCTGAGGAGGCGCTAGTCGCCCGTCTCCCCATGCGGCGCGTCCACCGGCTTGGACTCCGGCGAGCCCCGGTGCCGCAGGAAGATGGCGAGCACGACCATCGAGCCGATGGCCAGGAACTCGCCCTGCCAGTTCTGGAAAGACTCGAACCAGAAGCGGGATCCGCTCAGGAACTCGCCCCAGCCCACGGGCGCCGCGCCATGCTCGACCTGGTCCTCGTTGAAGACCAGGATGCTGCCCGGCGCGTGCAGCGCGAACAACAGCAAGAACAGCGCGGCGAAGGCGAGCCAGAGCGAGTGCTCGTAGAGGGCCAGGATCCAGCCGCCGCGCCGCACGTGCCAGGGCGCATCCTTCCGGTCGCGGACCTCGCGCGGATCGCGGCCCACCTCCTCCTCCCCATCGGGATCCTTGGAC
>SHYV01000169.1 GCA_009692605.1 Myxococcales bacterium | reverse complement strand
TGTCTCCACCACGGTGACCGTGTCGGGTAGCCCGACCGGCACTCAGGACTCCGCCGACATCAGCTGTGCGACGGCTCGCGCGGCGCCCGCGCGTTGGCTCCTGCTCTTCGGCCTCTTTTGCGTCGCGCTGCGACGGTCGGAACACGGTCAGCGGCGCTGAAATCATACGTTGAACGCCGGACGGCGGTGATTTGATCCGGTGATGCGTCGCAGCGTCGGGTTTCGAATTACGCGCGCGGCGCGCTGTGCCCCTGCGCCGTCCCCCCTGCGCCGTCCCCCTGCCCCGTCCCCCTGCCCCCCGGATCGCCATGCGCCCTTCTGTCCTCACCCTTCCCGCGGCCCTCTCCCTCGTACTGATGGGCCTCGGCGCTTGTCAGGACTACAAGCTCAAGCACGGCGAGGACGAAACCGGTCACAGCATCGACGACGACGACACCTCCGGCATCGACACCAGCAGCGACGACGCCTGTGCCGCGGCCGATCTCCCGCCCGAAGACGTCGCCCTCAACGACGCCTGCCACTTTGACATCGGCGGCTTCACGCCCATCGTCGAATGGGACGTCCCCGGCAAGACGTCCACTGCGCTCCCCGTCGTCGGTGACCTCGATGGCGACGGCATCCCCGAGATCATCGTGAACTGGGCGTTCCTCGGTCCCGGCGAATTGGCCGCCTACCACGGGGATGGGTCGGGCATGCTTTGGGAGACCTCCGGAGCGGACACCGGCTTCGGTGCGCATCCGGCGCTCGCGGACGTCGACGGCGACGGCCTGCCCGAGATCTTCATCGTTCGGGAGTACGCGAGCGAGCTTTTCACCTTCGGCGCGGGCGTCTACTCGATCGTCCAGTACTCCTGGGACGGCGTGGAGGTCGCCGAGTCCGACACCTTCAGCGACGACGAGTTCGACTACGCCACCGGCATCAGCATCTCGGACATGGACCACGACGGCTCCCCCGAGATCATCGCCGGGCGAGCGATCTTCCACAACGACCTCACCATTCGGGGTGTCGGCGACTCTGGCCGGGGTTGCCCCGCCTACACTGGGTTCGGGATCTACGGGGAGGGAGCCCAGCCGGCGGTGGTCGACCTCGACCTCGACGGCCAGCAGGAGGTCATCGCCGGCGACAGCATCTACGACGCGGACGGCAACACGATCACCCACATCTCGGGCGTGAACGAGGGCGCGGTTGCGGTCGGAAACTTTGACGGGGACCCGGAGGGTGAGTTCGCGATCGTCTCCGGCAATACCATCGAGGCGTTCGATACCAACGGCCACTCCATGTGGGGCCCGAAGACCAATCCCGGCGCCAATATCTTCCCGATCCCGGCCATCGGGGACATCGATCTGGACGGAAAAGCGGAGATCATCGTCGCGGGTGGCAACATCCTATGGGCGATGAACGCGGAGGATGGCTCCATTCTGTGGCAGGCGAACGTTCAGGACATGAGCGGGGCGACCGGCGCTGCCATCTTTGATTTCGACGCCGATGGGGTCCCCGAGGTGGTCTACGAAGACGAGCGTCAGGTGGTCGCCTACAACGGTCCGGACGGGGTGGTGAAGTTTCAGACCAACGATCACGCCTCCGCCACGATGTACGACTACCCGGTCATCGCGGATGTGGACGCTGACGGCCACGCCGAGATCGTCGTGGTGCATGACGGCTATTCGACCGGCATGTCGGTGTACGGCGACGAGACCAATTCCTGGGCTCCGGCCCGCAAGGTTTGGAACCAGCACGACTACACGATCACCAACATCAACGACGACCTGTCGGTGCCTGTCACTGCGGTCACCAACTTCACGGTCTACAACAGCTTCCACTCCGCGCTCTCCTCCCCGCCCGGCGAGGCGTTGAACGCCGAGATCGAGGCGGAGATCGTGAGTGTGTGCCGGGACGACTGCGATGCCGGGTACCTCACTGTGGTCGCGCGTCCCCGGAACACCGGCGGCAGCGAGATCCCCGCTGGGTTGCACGTCGCCCTCTATGGACGCACCTCATCGGGCGATGTTCTGCTCGGCACCGAGACCATCGCTGATCCGATCCCCAGCGGCAAGACGAGCACCGGGGTGGAATTCAGGGTGGCGACCTCGGACCTCGATGATGTCGCGTCGTTGTGGTTCCAAGCGGACGACGACGGCACCGGCACCGGTTCGGTCGCCGAGTGCATCGAGGAGGACAATGGGTTCCTGTTCGATGGCGAGCTCTGCCCATAGGGTGCGCGCCCCCTTGCCAACCCCAAGCACCCGCTCGCTTTGCGCGTTTGGTGGGACTGGCGCCGCGGTCGGGGCGTTGGCTTACGTCGCCTCGCACGCTGCGTTGATCTCGGATGACGGCATGGCGCCCTCGTTGTTGCCCGGAGATCTGGTGCTGCTCTGGCGCGTCGCACCGGAGGTTGGGGATGTGGTCGCGGTGCTCGACCCGCTCGATCCGACGTCATGGACCCTACGACGGGTGGAGGCGATCGGCGGGGCCATCGAGTATTCCAGTGGCTCCTACATGCACGACATCGAGCCGGTGCTGCTCGACATGGGAATGGATGACGCTGGATTTTCTGTCATTCAGGAGGGCCACCACCTGACCCGACACAAGGCTCGAAATGTGTCATACTCGGTGAAAGTCAGCGGCGTGCCGGACGACAGCGCCTGGCTCGGTGCGGACAACCGTGATCAGGCGCTGGACTCCCGCTGGTGGGGTCCGGTTCCGCTCGACCTGCTGCAGGGAAAGGTCATGGTGCGGCTCGGTGCGCCGCGGAACCGGTGGCGGAGCTGGATCGATCTGGACCCATGACGGGCTAAGCTGTCGGCTTCTCCTGAGGTTTCTGCATGGCGAGCGCGAATGATGGCTACCACCTGAAGTTCACGATTGGAAAGGCGCTCTGGCGCGACCTGTTCTCGGTCGGCTTGCCGTACAAGGTGGGTGACGGCAGCTTCGATCTGGTCGACAATGTGCGTGCCGGTATAAAACAGTTGGAAGTACGTGAAAAGGTGAAGGGCCTGCTCGCTGACCGGCAGGTTCCCGAGGTGCTGCAGCGCGGTCGAGTGATGGCCGGCAACGTCTGGCACAGCCGTCGCGAGCAGGTTTATCAGCTGGTGAACGAGCTGGTCCGAGTCAATGGCGACTGGAAGGTGGAGGTGGACCGTGAGGGGTCCGACTTCAAGTATTCGCAGCAGCGGTTCGGAGTCGAAGCGCACGTGAAGATCGTGGCGACCGGGAAGGTGTACCTCTTGCGGGAGAACATCGAATTCCCCTTCGTGCTCGAGAAGCGCATCGGGGCAGAAGCATCGCTGGGGGACATCCACTACGATGCTGAGCGACGCGCGCTGGTCGGCACCCTGGAGGGGGTCACTGTGGACTTCGGTGAGCACATCATCTTGCAGCTGCTCAATCGCGGTGCGGAATACCTGATCGCCCAACAGACGCCCAAGGTGAACCCGGTGCAGATCCTCAAGCGGGACCAGATCGAGGAGATGGTGTCGCCCGCGGGCGGCCCACTCAAGATCAAGATGGGCGTCGAAGACGTCGCACTGGACATCTCCGAGGAGGAGATGACACTAAAGGTGCGGTTCGGCTTCAGCCAGCTTCAGCTCACGGCTACTTGACGGTACAGCACCCGGCGAAGTTCTGCAGCGTGGCGGGCCCGATCCCGCTGACCGCGTCCAGAGCGTCGCATGTCGCAAAGTTACCATGGTCGGTGCGGTATTGTACGATGGCTGCGGCCTTCGAGTCGCCGATGCCGGGGAGGTTCATCAAACCCGATGCGTCGGATGTGTTGATGTTCACCGGGCACCCGGCGGAGCCGCTGACTGCTGATGCCGTTGATTCCCCCGTGGCGCTCGCCGTCGTTCCGGTGGTGGCCTTCGGGCTGGTCGCGGACTCGGCCGACTGAGGCTTCGCGCCCGCGGTTACCGACACCAGATCGTGGATGCTCGCCATCGTGCTTGGGCCGATCCCGGAGACGTTGTCCAGCTCGTCCACGGTCTTGAATGGGCCGTGGTCGGTCCGGTACTGGATGATGGCGGCGGCCTTTGTCTCGCCTATCCCAGGTAGGGTCTCGAGCGCGGCGGCGTCCGCCGTGTTGATGTCAACGCCGGCCCAGGCCTGCGGTGCGGTTGGAGAAAAGGTCGCGCCGAGCGCGAGCGCGACGGTCAGGCCGAACCAGGTGAGGGTCTTTGTGACTGGCATGAGCGTTCCGGGAGGTGAGGGGACGGGGGTCAGAGGTCGAACGTACCCGGTCCCTGCGGGGTCCGTGCCTTCAGACGCGCCAGCCGTGCTTCGGCTTCCGCGAGATCGCCCGTGGGCGCGGGTCCGAGTTGAAAGGTGAGTACCAGCCCCTCGGATGCGCCGTCGGGCAGGGCTGCCAGCGGGACCTCGAGCAGCTCGCGCCGCCCGGCGTCGTCGGGAAACCCGCTGAGCTCGAGAACGGCGCGGTCGCCTTCAATCCGGTCGATGGTGATGCGCATGTGTCCCCGGCGGTGGATTAGGGTTGGCCCGTAGTGACCAGATCACGGATTCCGGACATCGTCGACGGGCCAATGCCCGAGACGTTGTCCAGCTCTTCGACGCTCTTGAAACGGCCGTGGTCCGTCCGGTACTGGAGGATGGCCGAGGCTTTGGACGGACCGATGCCCGGAAGCGACTCAAGGGCGGCTTGATCGGCGCTGTTCAGATCGACTCGACCGGCGGTCTGGATCGGGACGGTGGGGCCGGTTGCGACGGCCGCAGGTGCGAGGGGTTGGGCGTTGGCCGGCGGAGCGGTGCCGGGCGGGTACCACGGCGGGGCGGTGCTCGGCACAGCGACGGGGGGATGCGCGGTGCGCACCGTTACGCCGTGGCCCGTGGAGGTGAGCGAGATCTGGCCGCTCTCGTCGGTTCGGTAGATGGCGGTGCCTAATGCCCGGAGGCGCTCGATGGTGGCAGGGTCGGGGTGGTGGTAACGGTTGCCAGCCGCCGCGCTGATCAGCGCGATCGTCGGCTTCACGACTGCCAAGAATGCACCGGTTGATGAGTACAGCGAGCCGTGGTGGGCCACCTTCAATACATTACACTGTGTCAGGCCCTGAGCGAGCAGCGCCCGCTCGGTGGGCTCCTCACTGTCTCCGGTGAACAGGAAACAATCCGAGCCATGAGTGAGACGTGTCACGACCGAGTTGGCGTTCAAGTCCGATCGGGTGCCGGTGAGCGCTGCGCCGTTCGGGAACAGGATTTCGAGCTTCGCTCCATCGTCGAGGTTGAATACGCTGCCATTGACACCGGCCCGGTAGGGGATCTTTCGGGCCTCGATCTCGGCCATCACCCCTTCGTAGGTTTGGGTGGTGTGTGGCAGCGAGTTGTCCACGAACAGCTTGACCGGATAGTCATGGAGCACCTTCTGCATGCCCCCGATGTGGTCGGCGTGGGGGTGTGTCGCGATGACGAGATCGATGTGATCGACCCCCTCCCGCTTGAGCTGCTCGGACACATGGCCGCCGGACTCTCCGGCGTCGATCAAGATGACCTTGTTCGCCGGCGTCCGGATGAGGATGCTGTCGCCCTGCCCAACGTCAAGGACGTCGACCCGAAGGTCGCCAGCGAGCGCAGCACCGATGAGCGCGAAGATCATTCGTTGTTCCTGAGTCTACCTTTGGGGTGCCGGGGCCAGGTCTAAAGGGAACCGAACCACACGCTGCGCGCGGTGTAGTCGTAGCAGGCGGCGTAGGTTGTGCCGCCGATGGTGATGAGCTCGTTGAAGAAGCCCAGAGCCCCGGCGTCACCATTGAGCTTTGCGTACGTGTAGCTGCCGCTCGAAGGCTTGGCCTGCATGATGTCGTTGTGCCGAGCGTCCTGATACACGATCTGAACGCCGCCGCTGGCGATGATCGCCGAGTCGGCACCTATCATGTCGGCGCTGTCCAACGTCGAAGTGGTGAAGCTGCCCGGTGTGCCCTGCGCGAGCTTCAGATCCTGATTACCGACGTCCTGATAGCTGATGTACAGCGTTCCGCCGTCCATCGCGAGGTCGGGCCACTGGCCGACGTCTCCCGAATCGTCTACGGTCTCGACCGACCAGGAGCTTCCGGAGCCGGTCGCCAGCATGAGCGCGGTGTGGGCTCGGTCGTAGAACGCGAGGTACTCTTTCCCGTCGGTCCCGATGAGGAGCTTCGAGTATTCGCCGGTCTGGGCGTCGATGGAGGCTGTAGCGGTGTCCGCGGGCACGTAGGGGGAGCCCTCGACGGCGATGTCCCCGGTGAACGTCGACCCGTTCCAGCGCGCGACGCGCAGGTTTTGCTTGCCAGCGTCAAAGTGGGAGATGACGGGGTTGTTACTCGCGTCTAGAGCGATCGATGCCCAGTAGCCGGCATCGGAGTGGGCACCGCCGCCCGAATCAGCGACGCCAGTGGTCCATTCGCCGCCGCTGGTCCGGGTGGCGTACTTCAGCGTCCCGTTCGTGGTGTCCTGATACGCGATCCACGTCGTGCCGTCTGCTGCCACCGCCATGGAGGCGTACTTGCCCGCGTCGCCTGGGTTCAGGCCGTTGTCATCCGGGTAGCTGTCTACGTTTTCACGGGCCCAGGTCACCGTGGTTCCGGCGACGGTGCCCACCGCGTAGCCGAGCGCGTCGGAAGTGCGGTCGTAGTAGGCGATCGCGGGCTTGCCTTCCGGCAGCGCCTTCATCGACAACCAACTTCCCAGATCGTGGCCTTCGTACGGGTCCACGTCGCTACCCGGAGTGGAGTCTGTCTGGTCGGTCGTCTTGGTATGGTTGCAACCTGTCATTACAAGTGCCAGAACCGGCAGCGTCAGACAGGGGCTCAGGGCGAGGCGCATCAGGGACTCCAGATCCGTGCAGAATAGCACGGGGTAGGCCGGACCGCGTGACCGGCCGCGTCAACTACCTGACATACCCCAACACGCTCTCCGCCGTGCTTCCCGCAGGACAGGGCCCGTCCAACGCGTGCAGATGGAAGATGGTCGAGGTCACGCAGCGGGTGAGCGGCCGGGGGGCATCACTCGACGCCGTGGTCGCGGCGTACCCCAGCAACCGCTCATGGGTGGTGCCCTCGCACGCGGGATCGGGGCTGATGAAGTGGTCGGCCGTCGTGAGGCAGCGGTAGAGCGCTGTCCGGTCGGCTCCGCCGCTCGCGTAGAGGTGAAAGGGGCCATCGGCGGTGGTTCCGCCGCCGCAGAGGCCCGGAGGGCCGTAGTGCGGGTTGCACACCTCGTCCCAGCCCCCGTTGGCGACGAGGTCGCGGACCTCGGTAGCCTCGACTGTGGGGACATGATCGCCGGCGGTAGCCCCGCCGGACTGCCGGACGCTGTAGACCAGCACGCGATCTTCTGCGAGCTGGCAGCAGGCCTCGCTGGAGTCACCGCAGGCGGCCGACCGACTGCGGTAGACCCGGAGGCAGGACTGGAGGAGGGCGTAGCCCGCACCGCCATCCTCTACTGTGGGCTCAAAGTCCCGGCCGAGGTCGGAGCCGTACATGTCCACCCAGAGCCAGTCGGCGGAGCCGTCGGTGGCATCGGTCATGCCCATGCTGCGGCGAAGGGGGCCGAGGCTGCTGTCGTAGGGGTTCGCCTGAGGCTGGGCGATGTGCTCGTTCCACGCGTTGATCAGCAGGAAGTCGGGCTGGACCGAGAACGCAGTGGCCATCTGTCGCTGGAAGGTCAGGCCGCCGAGCCGGCCGGCGGCCTGGAGCGGCAGGCTCGCGTAGCCGATCTGGAAGCTGCGGCTGGCCGAGAGCACCGTGCCGAGCGGGGAGGTGGTGGTGTAGCCCTGTGAGCAGGGCGTCGCCTGTGTGATCAGGGTGGTGAAGGTGCCCCCCGATGTGCAGGGCTGCATCCAACCGGCGCGCCCTTCACCGGGGCCCGAGCCGTCCAGCTCGCCTTGGGAGAGGTTGCCCCACATCGGCGCGATCAAGACGTTCGCTGCCTCCACCTCGGCGCGGTTCGCCGCGTCGATGGGCATCCCGCTGTTGTCGACGGCGAACAGGACGCGCTTCCCGCCGTGGGTGAGGATCAGGTCTGGCTCGGCGTCGGCGTAGGCTGCAAGCAGCGGACGAAGGATCGGCTCGGCGGTGCCCACGTCGGTGAGCGGGAGCCATGCGGCGATCTGCGGGGTGGGGGTGCCCGCGCGTCGCAGGGCGCCCCACTCCTCGATGAGCACTTCGAGCGGGCGCACACCGAGTACGTCTGCGAAGTCCCCGGTGGCCTGCAGGTTGGTCAGGTCGACGTAGACAAAGTCAACGCCTGCGTCCCAGAGCTGTTGCGCGTGAACCGCGGCGATGTGCGCCGTGTCTGGGTAGGCGACGGCGCCGTTGGGTTCGGCGGGCGTGGCCTCACTGTCACGGGGCCGGTACAGGCTGTAGAAGCCGAGGTCGGGCTCCTGATGCCAGTGGAAGGCCTGCGCCTCGCCATAAAGGCCGGCGTCGTCGATCATGTCGGAGAACTGCAGGTCGCCGCCGCGGATGACGTCCTCGACCGTGAGTCGGGACGCGGGATCGATGCGTGAGATCGCGTCGTAGGCGTAGGCGTGCCAGGCCAGGTAGAAGATGCCGACGCGGTGGGCCGGGTAGACTTGTGGCGCGCTGGAGGTGGAGTCGGAGTCGGGGGGGACGGAGTCGCTGTGGGAGTCTTGGGAGTCGCGCGGGTCCGACGTGTCGTCGGATGTGTTGCCGGATGTGTCGTCCGACCCTCGAGAGGGCTGGCGAGGATGGCCGTCGAGGAAGGTGGAGGAACAAGCAGGGAGCAGTGCCAGAGCGAGCAGGCGGCAGGCAGGGGAGAGTCTAGCGGGCACGGCGTGAAGCTATGCCGATGCGGGGGCGACTGCGCCGGACACCCGGCTCCGCGACAGGGTTGACGGCATATCGACAAGGCCACACGCTGTCGGTCTACAACGCCGCCGAGCAGCGCCTGCGCTCCGGTGTGATTTGGCGGCGCGCGCTCCGAGCGCCCGGCCGACGTGCTCTGCCTTCCATGGTGACCAGCAGGACGAGCGCCCTTGGCCCCTCGCGGGACCGGCGCGCGCGCGAAGCGCGACCAACTCGGCCGTTAGTCGCGCATTCTCCTGGAGGGCAGCCTCCTCGGCGGCGACCGCTACCTCCTTCGCTGCGCGCTCGGCATCGCGCTCAGCCCTGGTGTCCTCCTGCTCACCAAGCTCCACGGCACGGACCCGTTCGTACTCCTGCCTGCCCCGGTAGATCTGGTTGAGGTGGGTGTCGGTTCGAAACTCGTTGAACACGCTCATGGCTTTCTCCAGTACAGGATTGTGCAGCACGGCTGGGACCTCACCCCAAGACGCCGCCTCCTTGAGCAGGCGACACCAGCCGCCGAGGTTCGGATCGTCCAGCCCGGTCCCGGCGGCCTTGACGCGCGTCCTCCTCGCACACCCACACGCTCACCACGGGGCGGAGCGACGTGTATTCGCTCCCACCGCCGGGCTGTTCGCTGTACAGCCGGGACCATCCGTGGAGCATGCGCTGATTGAGCCCGCGGTGCCGCTGGCGCTGCATCTCGATCTGGAAGGTGCGTGCGGGAGGCCGGTGCGAGCACTGAGTTAAGGAAATCAACCCGGATGTGTTCGTGCTGCTCGCCGCCGAACAGCCACAGGAACACGACGTCCACGCAGGGATCGATTCCGAGGGGTTCATCGAGACGGAACGGGATGCCCCTCGGAGATACCCACCGAGCGCGGGCGGATAAATTTTATCGGTGCGCGCGCCCCTTCCTACAGCCCGATGCGGATCGCGTTCGAGTACAGCCACGGCGCCGGCTTCACGAGCGCCTGCTGATCATCGAGGAACGCGGAGAGGTGCCACGGCGTGATCGTCGCGACCGCGCGGTACACGCCTGACTCGGTTGGCGTGTACGTGCCGCACGAGTCCTGCCACAGCGCTCCGTCCTTGTAGATCGCCACGGTGATGTCGGGCGGGGTGTCCTGCTGTGGGGACTCCGGCGAAAGCGTCGGGCAGCTCACCACGAGATCGTCGCCCAGCGGGGCGGTTCCTCCCATCTCAACGTCCCCATAGTGCACATCCCACTTGCCGGGCTCGCCGAAGATCTCGAAGGCGATGAAGAGTCGGCCGGCCGCGATGGCGTCCTGGTAGTCCGACGGCTCGGTCCCATCCACCAGCGCGATGTTCGAGAACCAGATCATCATGCGGCGGTAGGAGTCGCCGCGTTCCCCGTCGGACATCAACGACGGCAGGGCGTTCTGGTGCGCGTCCGTGCCAGCGGTCCCAACCATGGGGGCGACCGCGTTGAGCGCGTCCCACCTCTCCACGGAGACGTCCTGCTGCTGGTAGATCGCGAGGAAAGCGAGATCGGGCTCCGCGTTGGTCGTCCCGGTCAGGAAAGGGCCAAGCTGGTCGAAGTAGGCGAGGCCGTCGAGGCCGAGGTCCTCTTCCCGCTTGGTGGGGTCGACCATGGCGTGGAGGTTGAACATCTCGGTGCCAGCCAGCCCCATCGCTTGCCGCGCGAGCAGGGTGTCGATGTCTTGGCCCTCGGTGTGGGCCTGAAGCACGATCGCGCCCGCCGCGATCTCTGCGTCGAAGGTCTCCTGTTCGGTGCCGTTGTAGATGCGATCGTTCTCCTCGGGGCTGTCGGCCACCTGTCGCTGGAGGCCGATGGGCATCAGCTCGTCTTCGATGCCGGGCATCAGGGTCACGACGTGGCCGTCGGGGCAGGTCATTCGCTTGCCGTCCAACAGCAGCTCGTCGTCCTCACGCACGAGCAGCAGCTCCTCGTAGACCTGCCACGCCGCCATGCTCGGGTGGTCGGTCATGAACGCGTAGTCCATGCGCGTCGCGCACAGGCCGTCGCGTTGGTCCTGCAGGCACTCTTCGTTGATGCCGCCGTCGGGCATGCCCGTCCCATCGCAGGCGTCGTGCGAGTAGGGTGAATGGACATGGATAAGCCCGCGCTGCCACGCTCGGCCCGCCGCGCTTTGGGTGGTCAGCTCCGCGTGCTCGCCGACGTAAGGCACGTCGCCGACCGCAGGCGGGCTGTCGACGGAGGTGTCGCCGGACGTCGAACTGCAGGCGGCGAGGCCAACAGCCACAGTCAGGGCGACAGCGTGGACGGTGCGCAACTGCATGGAGGGACCATAGCGCGGATGCGGAAAATCGGGTAGTTGCTTACCGCGGCGGATCCCGGTCAAGGGCGCCGCCCTGCCGGGCTGTTCCGGCGGCACCCCACCGGAGTCTTTTATGAAGTTGTTCCTTCCCGTCGCTGGAATCATCGGGGCGATCGGTGCCTGCTGCTGCGGCGACATGGACGAGCTCACTCAAAAGCTGCAGGAGATCGAGGCCACCGAGGCTCCCGTGGAGGCCGAATCGGAGAAGCCGGCTGACGGCGCGCCGAGCGCTGCTCCCGCTGTCGCTGGTCCGGCCCTTGAGGGCGCTTGCGGTCGGTTCAAGGACTGGGGACTTCCGGGTCCCTCCGGGTTCAAGATGCTGTATTGCGCGGATGCCGACGGCACCGGCAGCGTGACCATGCAGGGCAGCGGCTCGCCCGCCGAGGCCTGCGCGCCGCTCAAGGACTGGGCTGCGGGCATCGGCGCGAAGCTCACGCTGGAAGCCACGATGATGGGTGTCACGGCG
>SHYV01000168.1 GCA_009692605.1 Myxococcales bacterium | reverse complement strand
CAATCCGCATCATTGAGGCCAACGAGCCCAACCCGCGGCCGGTCGGCGGGCGCTCGGTCGGCGGGCGCCGGTCCGGCGGACCGCCCCACTCCCGCCATCGCGAGCCCCACCGCGCGCGCCCCCTCCTCAAAGAGCGGCGCAAACCAGACCCGAGCGTCCTCATTCACCGACGCGAAGCTGTACCCCGACATCAGCCCCCGAAGGTCTTCGCGCAACACGAAAGCCCGCTGGTACCGGTGCTTCGGGTTCACCGACAGCGCGCGATACAGCACCTTGTCCAGCCCGGGCATGCGCTCTTTGACCTTGAGCAGTTGACTGGTGACCTCTCCGCGCCGGATGCGATGGATCGTCTGAAGGTTGGACTCCGCCCGGAACAGGCTCTCCAGCGTGAGCAGCTCGTACAGCACGGCGCCGAGAGAGAAGAGGTCTGAGGCGGGGGTCAGCTGCTGATCGGCGTGAGTCTGCTCGGGCGACAAGTACTCCATCCTCATCGGGACGGGGCCGGCGACCCCACCCTGCGGCAGGGCGCTCGGGCTCCGGGTCAACCCGAAGGAGCCGACGACCACCTTGCCATCCACCCCAACGAACACAGCACCCGGCTTCAGTCCCAGATGCAACACGCTCTCCCCGCCTGCGGTGCTCGGACGACTGTGCAGCGCCTCCAGCGCGTTGCAGGCCTGAACGGCGATATGGAGGAACAGGTGGGGCGGGAGCTGCACACCCTGATGCCGCGCGGCCGCCACGACGCGATCGAGCGAGACCCCGTCCACAAACTCCTCGATGATCGTCGTCTCCCCTTCTTCGTGCACCGCCCCCCCGACGTGCACGAGCGAAGGGTGCCGGAACCCGCAGAGCTCAGCCACCCGAGAATCGATCGCCGCGAGGCGGTTCGGGTCTTTGGAGATGAAGGCGAGCAGACGCCGCGCGATGACCGTCCGTCCGTCGCCCTGGGTCGCGAGGTACGACTCGGCCACGCTGCCCGTGCCGAGCTTACGATGGAGCGTGAGCGAACCGATGGTGTGGGGCAGGACGAGCATAGTCGCGGCTAACTCGCTGGCGGGGGCAAACCCGGTCGCGCCAATTCGTGATAGTGACGATTTTTCCGAGGGCCTCGCCTTGCTCCCCACCCTGCTGGCGCTCAGTCTCGCGCTCTCATCCCCCTTCGTGCACGCAGTCGAAGTCACCGGACAGATCCGGGGACAGGTCGCCGACCCCTCGGGCATCGGCGTCCCCGGCGTAACGGTGTCCGCCTCGGCAGAAACGCTGATGGGCATCGCCACCGCGACCACCGACGACGACGGGTACTACCGGTTCCCCTCCCTCCCTCCCGGGAAATACGAGATCACCGTCATCGTGGAAGGGTTTTTCACGTACAAGGCCACGGGCCTGCTCGTGATCACCGGCCAAGCCGCGCAGCTGGACATCCCCCTCCAGCCCGCCTCCGGGTCAGCCGTGGTGGACGTCGTCGCCGTGAAGCCAGTGGTGGACGCACACAAGACCTCCTCCGGCGCCGTGCTGACCCGAGAGTCGATGCGGGACATCCCGGCCGGCGGTCGCAGCTACCAAGGGCTGAGCGCCCTCGCCCCGGGCGTAGTCGACAGCGGCAACGGAAACCCACACGTCCGGGGATCGTTCGACAGCGGGAACCAGTTCTCCACCGACGGCGTGAACAACACCGACCCGATCACCGGGACGTTTTCGCAGAACTTGAACTACGACGCCATCGAAGAGGTCCAGATCATCACGGGCGGGATGGACGCGGAGTACGGCAAGGCCCTCGGCGGAGCGGTCAACGTGGTGACCCGGTCAGGCGGCAACGAGTTTCATGCCGACGCCCAGCTGATCTACTCGGCGGCGCCGGGCACGAACACCGACCCCAAGGACTTCACTGGCTTGAACTTACGTTGGGCGAAGCCGCTCGAGGGAGAGCTGTTCGGGGACTACCAGAAGCAGTCGCTTGCCTTGAACATCGGCGGGCCGATCGCGAAGGACAAGCTTTGGTTCTTCGCCAGCGTTCAGGGCGACCTGCGCGTGAACACGGTCGGCATCGACCCCTCCATCGGTCGTCCGGAAGACCAGCCTCCCGAGCCAGAGAACTGGAAGAACCTCTACTGGTTCGGAAAGCTCACGTGGCAGGCGGGGTCGAAGCACAAGCTTAGCCTGCAGGCTCAGGGAGACCCGGTTCACATCGACAACGCCGCGGAAGACCCCTACACCCTGCCGAACGCCGAGTACAACTGGCGGCAGGGGGGCTTCTCGCTCACCGCCAGCCACCTGCTCACGCCGAGCGCCAACACCCTGATCCAGACACAGGCCTATTTCCAGAGGTCTGACCTTCTTTATTACGCAAAGGACTGCGAATCGAGCGCCGGCAACGACGACGATCTCGCGAACTGCATCAAGACGGAGCTGGAGGACCCTTGGAACGCCTGGTACCCCGACGAGTTCAACGGCGGTGACCAGCCCTATGGCGAAATCTCGCACCGCTACCGGATGTCCGCGCAAACCGCCTGGACGCAGTTCTTCTCCCTCGCCGGAGAGCACCAGACGAAGCTCGGGTTGTCGGGCGAGTACCTCATCACCGACGACCAGTTCCCCGGCATCCTCGACTGGACGTTCAAGGCGGCCACCGACGACCCAGCCAACACCGACACCTACGAAAATCTGTACCAGATCCGGTACGACAACGAGCAGAAGGTCCATCTCACCGGCATGTTGATCAGCGCGTACCTACAGGACGTCTGGAACCCGATCCAAAGGCTCACCATCCGCCCCGGCCTGCGAATGGACTACTCGCGGCTCAACAACGACATCGGCGAGCTCGCGTTCCAGAAGGCGACCCTCGCTCCGCGCCTCGGCGCCGCCGCCGACTTGACGGGCGACGGCCGAACGGCCGCCCATGCGTTCTACGGCCGGTTCTACGACTCCGGCTTCCTCGCCGTGTCGAGCATCTTGCACCGGCAGAGTCAGGGCTACTCGATGTACGCCTGGGACTCGGAAGCGGGAGAGTGGGGGAGCGAGCCGGTGTTCACCGCCTCGTCCTACAACGAGATCAGCGACGACTTGAAGAACCCGCACTCCGACGAGTTTGACGTCGGACTCTCGCGCGACCTCGGCGCCGGCTGGGCGATGGACCTCACCGGCAACTACGAGCACGCCCAGAACTTCTGGGAGGACGACGAGGTGAACTTGATCTGGAACGCGGACGGCGACAACGTCGTCGGCTTCCGGAACGGGCGCAACGAAGCGATCTACCGCATCCGCACCCCGGACGAGGCGTTCACCGACTACACCGGCGTCGAGCTCAGCCTGAGTCGCCAGTTCGACAACGGGTTCTCCGTGCTCGGCTCCTACACTTGGAGCCGCGCCTACGGTACGAACGACGACCAGTTCGCAACCGCCACGTTCGACAACCCGACACAGGTCGACGAGCAGACCGGCCTTTTGAGCTACGACCACGCCCACAGCGTGAAGCTGCTGGGGTCGATGCGCAACTCCAACGCCGTCCGAATCTCCGACGACGTGCACCTCGGCTACCTGTACGGCTGGAACTTCTACATCATCTCCGGCGCCCCGTACAACAAGCTCTACTACGACCAGTACGACGCTGGCTGGTACCTCTACAAGGAGCCCACGGACGGCACCTACCGCCTGCCCGCGGAGAGCCAACTCGACATCAAGCTCGGGCTGACGCTCGCGGTCAAGAAGACCACCTGGGACATCACGATGGAGGTCTTCAACCTCTTCAACGACCGGACCGTGCAGAGCGTTGAGCTCACCTACGGAAATGAAGCCGGCGACGGTGTCTACACCGATGAGGACGGCGATCCCATCTTCGGCAACCCCACCGCCCGCCAATCCCCTCGCTACGCTCAGCTCGGGCTGCGTGGAGAATTCTAATGCGTACTGTACTCCTGCTCCTCCCCTCGCTCGCGGCTCTCGGCGGCTGCGGCAAACCCGAGACCGGCAACGATACGACGGTCCTCTCCGGCACCGTCACCATCCCGCCCGCCGCTGTCGATGAAGTGGACAGCGTCGGCACACCGAACGACGCGAGCCCTCAGCCCCTCGGGGATGACGGCTCGGCGAACCTCACCTACCGCGCGGTGACCCTCACCGGCTCGACCAGCTCGTGGACGCCGGACAGCGGCGGTGTAGGCGACGAGGACGACGAGGCCTACGGCGACGCTGACCTCTACAGCTTCTCACCGGTGGCGGACGGGACCTTCACCATCACCGTCACTTTCCCCACCACGACCGACGCCGAAGGCGCGGACGCAGTGGTGTACGACATCTACATCGCCGACGCCGCCACCCTGGACGTAGCGACAGGAGTAGGCACGGGCGCCACGGACGGCAGCGCAGGCAGCTACACGTTGTCGGCCGACGTGCTGGCGGGCGGGTCCTACGTGCTGGTCATCGGCGGGGTCAGCAACGCGGATGGCGACATCGAAGTGCCATACAGCGTCACGCTGTCCGGCTCGGAGCCCGTTGACAACACCGTGCTGGTTGGCGCCTATCTGGAGAGTGACGCCGCCGTCGCGTCAAACCCCGTGGGCGGCAGCACGGTGACCGCATGGGCCTTCGACGACGCGACGCTCAGCTGGTTCGGCACCTACGAGATCATGTTCCTCATGTCGGTGGTGATGCCGCCTGACGATGACACCGCGGACACCGCGGTCCCCGGACCGGATGTGGACAACGCTCTGGACGGGCCGATCTACCTGATGGCCGGCACCCTCAGCAACTTGAACGGCACGCCCAGCGCGGGCTCACTCTACAGCTCCGTCGCTGTCGAGACCAGCGCGACGGACACGGCCACCGCCGTCGACACCGCGATCCTGCTCGACGCCCTGTTCCCCAAGGTCATCGGGATCGAGGCGACCGAGACGCTGCCAGACGAGACGCTCGCGCAGCTTGACGCGGTCGGCTACCTCGACGAGACCACGGTGGTCGCTCAGGACTTGGGCATGCTCTCGGGCCTAGGCTACGTGGACACCATCGACGGCAGCTCCGCGCTCACCGGCGAGGAGGGCACGGCCAGCAACGACATTGATGTCTACAGCTTCACCGTCCCCGAAGCGATGAACGTCCGCATGAAGGCTTCATGGCCGACCGTCGCGACCGACATCGACTTCGGGATCTGGGGCAACGACCCGGCGTACGGGACGTTCGACTGGTTCGACTGGGGTGACACCTACTGCCAGACCGGGTCAAACCCTGAGGCGTGTGAGACGGTCGTGGCTCTCGAGGCGGGCGCCACCTACTACGTGTTGGCGATGGGCTACCTCGGCCCTGTGGGCGAGGAGCCCTACCACATCGAGCTGGAGTGGGTCCCGTAAGGACGGCGGGTCAGGCCCGGCGCCTGCGCAGCCCGAGCAGCGCGACGAACAAGCCCGCGGCCGGCCAGGGCACCGCCGGGGCAGTCGCGCAAGAGCAGCCTCCGCCGATCTCGATGACGCCGCTACCGGTATCGGCAGGACCGTCCCCGCCTGCCCCTCCGTCGTCTGCGCCGCTGTCTGAGTCGGCCCCGCCGCTGTCGCCTCCGGTGTCCTCGCCGCTGTCCGCCACGTACACGCAGACATCATCGATGTTCCAGCCGCCGAACTCGAGGCCGGCATCGCTGGTGAGGTCCCAGCCAAGCGTCAGAGGGCCGGACACGTCCGCGAGGCGCACGGTGTGGAGCATCCACTCGGCGTCCTGCGTATGCTCGTCGCCTCTGCGCTCCGCTGTCCCGTGGTTCGTCCAGACCACCACGTCGTTCGCGAAGACGCTGGCCTGATCGTAGAACCCGTCCTCGACGTTGAGCCATCGGCGGTACTGGAGGATCAGCTGGGTCTCGGTGGCTACGTCGATCGCGGGCGACGACAACCGGTTCTGGACCTCGGCCTGATATTCCCCGTTGTAGTTGCCGCCACCGAGGTCGTTCCCCCAGATCTGGCGCCCGGTGTAGGGATCGGAGGGGTCCCCGGCCGTGCCTTGCGGGCGGTCCCAGGTCCAGTCGTCCGCACCCTCGGAGTCGCGCCCATCGATCAGCTCATGCGTGAACCCACCGTCGTCTTCGTCAAAGGAGGCGCACCACACCTCGCGCAACCCGCCCACGTAAAACGTGTACGGGGCGATCTCGCCGCCCGCCGGGAGCGTGACCTCGGTGCCGTCCGTCGCGAGGGCCGACAAGTAATAATGAACAATAGAATCCTTCGGGAAGGCCGGAAGTTCCGCGGTGAAGTCGTCGCCCGCCAAGGTCGCGACCGCTTCGGACCAGGTCCCGCCGGTATCACTCGAGTAGTGCACGGTCGCCGTGGACAGCGTGAACTCCGTGCAGCCGGGAGCCAGATTTACCACGAGGCCGGAGACGAACACCGGCACGCCGGCGGGCTGGTTCACTATCGCGGTGTGGTCGAGCCCAATCACGGCGCCGTTCGCTCCGGGGCCGAGCCCGTGAGCGCCGAAGGACTCGATCAGCTCGCACATGTGCGGCGTGCCGTTGGCCACGTTGTTGTCGTCGTCGTCCGCCAAGAGGAGCTCGTCGTACACGTCGGGGATTGTCGGACCGGCCTTGATCCCGTTGGCCAGCAGCGTATTCACCGTCCGCCATGCGGTGCCGGACTCCTCCCGGGACTCCCCATAGGTGGTGTCGAGCGCTTCCCAGAGGTCCCACACCGCGCCGCCGAAAATCAGCCCCTCGTCGTGCACCTCTCCGTTCATGTCCTCCGGGTAGACTCGGGTCACCGAAACATCCCGGACCGGGCCGCCGGAGGTGTAGAAATACGGACCGATCTGCGAGTCATGCGTCAGGAACGTGGCGATCGAGTCGGAGATCCCCTCCGACAGCGAACCGTCGTAGCTCCCCGCCTCCAAGCTGTAGTAGTGGAACCCGTGACCCCACTCATGGTACACGACGTCCGCGATGCGCCCGGTGTTGTTGCACCCCCCCCCTTCACTGTAGAAGTTGAGATTGCCGTCGTAAAACGCGTTGCAGCTGCTGCTGGAGTTCACCTTGGCGATCAGGGATTCGCTCATCATCCCGAGGCCGGGGGCGACGTCGTTGCCCCAATCGCGCACGTCCAATACGAACTTGTAGGTGTCGATCTCGGCCTGAGTGGCGTAATCGGTGGTCCAAATCTGGGAGTCCACGGTGACCGCCATGGCGCCATTGCTGCCCGCCATGTTCCGCACCGCCACGTAGTTGCCGGTCAAGGCCGTGGTCCATGTCGTGGTGTCCGACAATGTCACCGCCCCGGTGGAGTCGGCGTACTCCGTGGTGCCGTCCGCCCCGGTGACCCTGATCTCCGGCAACGGCGACGTGGAGGTGTTGCCGTCGACGGTGCGGGTGTCATGGGTGCCCCTGACGTTCGCATCGAAGAAGGAGATGCTGTTGTAGGTGTTGAGCCGCTCACCGGTGAGCGCATCTACGTGGGTCACCCAGTCGCCTATCGGTGAGATGGTGTGGCTGTGCACCTCCCAGCACAGCCGAACGTCCACGCCGCCATCCCGGTCCCACGGTAGCGCGACCAGCGTAGCGGAGACGTCGACGTGCTCCGCCATCGCGGCAGGCCCTTCAAGCTGCGCGGTCGCCTCGGCGTCCTGCCTGGACACCGCCGCCTTGGCGAGGCCAGCGACCGACGGGTAGGTCCGGATGCCGAACATGACTAACTCTCCGCTCGCGTCCCCTTCAAGGGCGCGCACCCGGGCCGTCACGCCCCCTCGCCAGATCGGGACCCCGGTGATCACGCGGTCGAAGTCGACGTACCACATGCCCGTCGCGGCCGAGTAGCCAAGTGAGCGGACCAGCAGCTCGGAGTCTGGAACCCCGGTCAACCCAGGGTTCGCTGCGAAGAACATGCGCAGTGAGGCCTCGACCGACGCCGCCGTACGGGTGTCGTCGAGCGGGATGCCGGGGCCGGTGGCTCTCACGGGCGTGCGTTCGGTCTCGTCCCAAGTCGCCGTCCAGCCCCCGCTGCCATCCCGCCCGCGCCCGTCCCCGAGGGTGAATTCCTCCCACGCGGGCTGGTGGCGCAGCCGGAGCTGCTCGGGCAAATGCTTGTGTTCGATGCGGTTCGGCGCCGCCCCCGCGCCGTCCGTAGGTGCGAAGGCGAAGGCACGCATCGCGAGCGACGGCAGCAGCAACGAAAGTAAGACCGGCACCATGAGATCTCCAACGGTCGTAGTGTGCCCCAGACCTCTGGGGACTCCAAGTGCCCACCGCTCCCACCGGGCCGGATTCACGGGAACGTGACAGGGATAGATGCCTGCAGTGCCCAGCCCGCCGCGAACCCCCGCTAGCCCACCCCTGCCCAAAAGCGTGGCTGCCGGCCCCGGCGCGCTCGGCGCGTTCCTGCTCGCTGGGTGCTTGGGGAGTGAGGGATCAGGCGCACCGCTCGCCCTTCCTGCTCTCACGCCAAGGGTCGCAGGAGCGGGGCTGCCTCCGCCAGGCCCGGCCATCACGGTAAAAAGATTGACCATCGCCTGGACCGGGGAGGTGCGCGGCGAAGTAGGTGTATGCGGGTGCCCGACCGTCCCCTACGGCGGGTTCGGGCGAAGGGAGCGATACCTCGATCGGCTTCGCGAACAGGGCGACCCGGTCTTCGTGCTCGATGCCGGAGACATGCTGACGAAGGGTGCGCACGGGGAGCAAGCGCCCGACTTGCGGCTCCGCGCGAGCACGGTCCTCGATCTGTCGCTGCAGGTCGGGCTGGACGCATGGGTCCCGTCACTGACCGACCTGACGGTGTGGCCGGGTGGGTCTCCACGCCATGTTGGCTGGGACGCCGCGATTGGGACCAACGTGCCCGGGCTTCCGACGACCACGGTGATCGAGCGCGACGGAGTGAGGGTGGGTGTGGTCGGGATCACCGGGGCGGGTGCAGGGCGGTCACTCGGCGAGGATGGCGCCGTAGACCGGATCGTGGACGCCATCCGGAGGTCGATGGCGACGGCGAACCCCGCCCCGGACGTCTGGGTGGCGCTCTCCAACGCCGACACGGGCACGAACATACGTGTAGCCGAGGGAGTTCCTGCTCTGGCCCTGCTGCTCAGCACGCGGGGTGGAGACCTCGACCCACCCCGGCTCACCAAAAGCGCGCCGATCCTTGAGACGCCCGACCGCGGGCGCTTCGTGAGCGTGGTCCGACTGGCGGTTGGTACGGCGCCGGGCCCGGCCACGGTCGTCACGGGTCCCACGGCACAACCGTGGGAGGCCTGGGACGACGCGCTGGAGCGCCTTCCCCTCCAGTCGGGCAAGGCCCGTGCCGCAGAAGAAGTTCGCATCGCGGCAGCCTGGGATCAGGTAGCCTCGCAGGCGGCAGGGCGAACAGTGGCGTTAGTGCGAGACAGGCCGCTCGGGTCCGATCTCGATGCGCCGGGGGGAAGGGTCGCCGCCACCCTATCCGAGTTTCAGGCGGCCAGCCTCGGTGCGGCCAGCGACCGGACGACGTTCGACCGGACCGTCCGGTACGTCGCTGCGGGAGCCTGTGCGGGCTGCCATGACAACTACCTGGCCGCATGGGCCGTCAACGACCACGCCAAGGCCTGGCAGGGACTGGTCCCGAGAGACGGAACAGCCGACCCCGAGTGCGTCGCCTGCCACAGCACCGGCTGGGGCGAGCCCGGGGGAAATGCGTCCGTCGATGAGCCGGTGATGCGCACTTGGCACGGCGTGCAGTGTGAGGCGTGCCACGGCCCCATGTCGGCACACCTCTCCGAACCTCGGGCGAACCCGGGGCGGGCGGTCACGGAGGCCACATGCCTCACCTGCCACGACCCCGCGAACTCCCCGGAGTTCGACTTTGGCACCTACTACCACCAGTTGTCGTGCGTCTCGCAGAAAGCCCACGCGGACGAGCGCAAGACGGCGCCATGATCACCGGGTTGCTGCTCACGGCGGCGCTCGCCCACGGAGAGCTCCCTCCGCCCGATTACCGGTCGGAGCTCGCCAATGCGGCCGCAGATGAGATCCGTCGGCGGGCGGAGGAAGCAGCCAGCAGCGACGACCCGTTCGCCGGGATGCGGGCCGCGGAGGAATTCGCCGACCGATGGCGGCGGCGGATCGGCGCGGATTCGGGGTCGCGCCGCCTGGAGGACGACGCCAAGCTCGCGTACGAGCTTGGGCTGGGGTGGAGGCTCGCTGGCGACGAAGACCGGGCGCTCGCCGCGTTGAATCGGGCGATCGTCGAGGACCCGTCCATGGTGGCCGCCCACTACGACCGGGGCGAGATCAAGCTGAACCGGGGACAGGTGGACGCAGCGATCCTCGAATTCCAGACCGTCGTGCGCCTGAAGCCCACCGGCTGGCCGGGCCACTTCCGGCTGGCCGACATCGCCCGGCGCGCAGGTGACGCTCAGGCGTTCGAGCATGAGCTCACGGAAGCGCTGCGCGGCGGATTCTCGTTTCGGGCTCTGGCCGGCGACGAGAGCTGGCACCAGACCTTCTCGCACCCAAGGTTGGGCCCAGTGATGCGGCGTTTGATCACCGTCTATCAGGGTGACGACGTGATGGGTATCTTCGAGCGGGGCCCGGGCGAAGCGCCGCCGCGACTCCCATGAGGCGCCGTACAGACCTGAGCTGGACGGTCCACGCCGAGACGACCTGGCCAGTCGAAGATGACGTGCCGCGCCGACTGGCCCTCGACGTCGACCCGCGAAAGCTGTGGGTGCACCTCGGCCCGCAGGTGGTGGGCAGCGCATCGCTTGACGTGCAGTCGGGCGCGATCGCCCGGAGCTTCTACGACGGCCCGGGAACCGAACAGGCGAGCGACCTCACTGAAGCCGTGGAATGGCTACGCGGTCCGGAAGCCGCGGCCCTGCTGGACACCATTGAGGCCGGCTTCCACTGTGAGGTGTTGTGGACGGGCGACCCAGTCGCCAGTTGGACCGAAGCGGCCTGGCGGGCGGGGCACTCCCTCGTGACGCAGGTCGGCGCCCGGGTCGGCCAGTCAGAGCCCGGGAAGGTAGAACCGACCCCCTAAAACGACATCAAAGGTCCCACGCACGTCGGCCGGGGAGCTGGAATGGGGGATGAAGCCGATGCCCGGAGCCATCTCGAAGTAGCCCTCCACGGGCACGCCCTCGTGGTAGAAACACATCCCCAGCGGCAAGCGTAGGGCGACGACGGGCGGTGCGTATGCGCTCACGGCGGTCCCAAGCCGAAATCGGGGCCCGGCCCCAACGTAAACAGGGAAGGAGAACTCCTGAATATCCGGGGCGTGGAGCGTGGCCAGAGTGTACAGGACGTCCCCCCCCACCGCCAGAGTCCCAGTGCTGAAGTCCCAGCCCAGCCCGCCCTGGAACCAAGCTCCGGCCAGCTTCGGCCTCCACGAAGCGGAGAGCCCGGTCGGGAGGCCAAGGGCGGCGCCGATGCCGAGGCCAGAGGGATCGCGCTCAAGCGAAGGGGGTACGGATGATCGCGCGGGGCGGGGCCCAGCAGGGGCCGGAGGGGGCGCTGCGACCGGGGTGGGGGGGGGCGCAGCGGCGGGCGGCGCAGCGACAGGGGGCGCAGCGACAGGGGGCGCAGCGGCGGGGGGCGCAGCGGCAGGGGGCGCAGCGGCAGGCGGCGCAGCGGAGGGCGGCGCAGCGGCAGGCGGCGC
>SHYV01000167.1 GCA_009692605.1 Myxococcales bacterium | reverse complement strand
GCTCGCGCCGGTCACCACGACCTGGGACTGGAAGCGGGTGAATTGGCGGGCGGGGGCGAACGTCGGTATCGCCGAGTTCATTAGGATTAACGCGGGGTATGCGAACGATGCGACGCTCTCCTGGGTCACGGGCGGCCTCGGCTTTTTGTCCGAGAAATGCGACCTCGATTATGGCTTCCGCGTCCGCTGGGACGCGCCTTGGCGCAACGTGCATACGCTGGACCTAAGGCTGCGGGTCTGACCTTCCGCCCGCGACCGTCCCCGCGTCAGGACTCGGCGGAGAGGCCAGCCAGCAGCGCGTCCACGCTCTTCTTCGCGTCTCCGTAGAGCATGCGCGTGCAGTCACGCACGAACAGCGGGTTCTCGACGCCGGCGTACCCCGCGCCCTTGCCGCGCTTGAAGACGACGACCCGCGCGGCTTCCCACGCGTGCAGCACGGGCATTCCGTAGATCGGCGACGACGGGTCGTCGAGCGCGCCCGGGTTTACGATGTCATTCGCTCCGATCACCAGCACGACGTCCGTCTCTGGGAAGTCGTCGTTGATCTCATCCATCTCCAATACGAGGTCGTACGGCAGGTTGGCCTCGGCCAGCAGCACGTTCATGTGTCCCGGAAGCCGGCCCGCCACCGGGTGGATGGCGAACCGGACGTCGATTCCCCTCGCGCGCAGCAGCTTCGTCAGCGTATTGACGGGGTGCTGGGCCTGCGCCACGGCCATGCCGTAGCCAGGAACGATGATGACGCTTCCAGCGGCGGCGAGCTCCTTGACGAGCGTGTCGACGTCCGTCGCGACAGCCTCGCCGACCGGGCCTCCCGCCGGTGGGGCCGGGGCCGCCCCTTCCTCAGCACCAAAACCGCCGAGGATGACGCTGGAGAAGCTGCGGGCCATCGCCTTGCACATGATGTACGAGAGGATCGCGCCCGAGCTGCCGACCAGCGCGCCGGTCACGATGAGCAGGTCGTTCTGGAGTAGGAATCCGTCCGCCGCCGCCGCCCAGCCGGAGTAGCTGTTCAGCATGGAGACGACGACGGGCATGTCCGCGCCGCCGATGGCCATGACCATGTGCCAGCCCAGAAAGCCACCGATGGCGCTCATGGCGAGCAGGACAGGGAGGCCATGTTCGGGGTTCATCGCGTAGACGACGCCGAGCACCAGTACCGTGATGACCAGCCCGAGGTTCAGCATGTGGCGTCCCGGCAGGGTCAGCGGCTTCGAGCTGATCTTCCCCTCCAGCTTACCCCACGCGACCACGGAGCCGGTGAACGTGATCGCACCGATGAAAATGCCTGCGTACAGCGCCACGCTGTGGATGATGCCTTCCGGCCCGGTCGGTCGCTCTCCGCCGAGCTGGCTGGCAAAGCCGACCAAGGCCGCCGCAAGACCGACGAAGCTGTGCAGGATGGCGACGAGCTGCGGCATCGAGGTCATGGCGACACGTTGGGCGAGCGTCCCGCCGATCGCGAGCCCCACGATGACCACGACTGCGAGGAGGGGGAGTGCAGCTGCCGGGAGCAGGAGCGCGGTGGCGCCGACCGCCAGCGCCATGCCGATCATGCCCTGAACGTTGCCGGTCCGGGCGGTCTCTGGGTTGGAGAGCCCGCCAAGGCTCCGAATGAAGAGGGCGGAAGCCGCGATGTAGGCAGCGGTAGACAATCCGTCGAGGTCCATCTATGCCTCCTTTCGGAACATGGCGAGCATGCGTCGGGTGACGAGAAACCCACCGCCGACATTGATCATCGCGAGGAGGATCGCGAGAGCGGCGACGAGCGTGGTCGGAGAGAGGAGATCGTCAGGTGTGGCGGTGATCGCCACCATTCCGCCGACGAGGATGATGCCTGAGATCGCGTTGGTGACGCTCATCAGCGGGGTGTGGAGCGCGGGGGTCACGTTCCAGACCACCTGGAAGCCAATGAACACCGCCAAGACGAACACCATCAGGTGGGACAGGAAGTCGGCGGGGAGGAACGGCCCGAGCGCGAGCAGGACGAGCGCGGCCACCGGTAGCGTCGCCATCGCGGCCTTCGAGGGAGGGGCCGACGGCGCGGCGTGTCCGTGGCCCGACTTCTTCTTCTTTGCAGGCGCCTTCGCTACTCGAGCGGCGGGTGCTGCCGAGGTGGCCACCGCGGGCTTCACCACCTGCGGGGGGTTTTTTGCCGCGGTCGGCGGCGGGGGCCAGGTGACTGCCCCGGCGTGACAGACGGTCATGGGGCGCACCACTTCATCGTCCATGTCCACGCGAAAGGCGTTCGCCTGCTCCGCGCTGGCTGCTGCGCCCTGTGGCCGGGTCATGTCGTCCAGCAGGTGCCAAAGGTTCATGCCGTAGAGCTGGCTCGCTTGCTCCGCCATGCGGCTCGGCAGGTCGGTGTAGCCAACGATCTTCACCCCATCGACGTCCGCCACCTCTCCCGGCACCGTCAGCTCGCAGTTCCCTCCGCTCTCCGCGGCGAGGTCGACCACGACGGAGCCCTTCTTCATGGCCCGCACGGCCTCGGCCATCACCAGCAAAGGCGCCTTCTTTCCGGGGATCAGCGCGGTGGTGACGATGATGTCGACCTCCTTCGCCTGTTCGAGGAAGAGCGCCATTTCGGCGGCGATGAACGCGGGGGACATCTCACGGGCGTACCCGCCGCCACCGTCACCATCCTCCTTCATCTTCACTTCAAGAAATTCGGCCCCCATACTCTGGATTTGTTCCCCGATCGGCCGGGTATCGAACGCCCGGACCACCGCGCCGAGGCTCCGTGCCGCCCCGATCGCGGCGAGGCCTGCGACGCCCGCGCCGATGACCAGCACCTTGGCCGGCAGGACCTTGCCCGCCGCGGTCACCTGACCGGGGAAGAAGCGGCCGAAATGGTTAGCGGCCTCCACGATCGACCGGTAGCCGATGAGGTTGGCCTGCGACGAGAGGGCGTCCAACTTCTGGGCGCGTGTGATGCGGGGAACCTGATCCATGGCGACGAGGGTGACCCCGGCGTCGGCCCAGGCCTGCAGCTCATCCTTGCGCTGCGCCGGCCAGAAGTGCGAGATCCACACCTGGCCGGGCCGCGCGCCCGCTGCGAGCGCCACCGGGAACGGACGGACGCCGATGACGATATCGGCGGTAAGCGGATCCCCGAGGGTGGCGCCGGCCGCTTCGTACGCCGCGTCGGCAAAACTGGCCCCAACGCCGCAGCCGGCCTGGACGGTGACTTCGAACCCGAGACCCCTAAGCCGTCCTACCGTATCGGGTGAGGCAGATACCCGGCGCTCATTCGGCCATTGTTCAAGAATCACTCCGATGCGCATCAAGGCTCCTGCTTGGGGCGCGCAGGCTATCCGGAATTCGCTCCAGTGGCCTACGGTGCGGGGGCGCGGAGCGAACCGGCGCCGCAGGTTGGTGTATACTGAGTCCATCCGAGGTCGGAATGGCAGCTCAGGCACGCAAATCTCGTCTCGCTCGACGTCTTCATCGGCGGGCGGGCGTGTCGCTGGTCGAGGTCTGCATCGTCGTCTGCATCTTCGGCCTCATGGCGGCGATGGCCTCGCAGTCGATGAGCGGGATGTTGCCCTCGTGGAGGGTGAAGCGAGTGGCCAAGGAGTTCATGGTAGAATGCCAACAAGCTCGCGATCTCGCGATCGCTCAGGGAGTGGAGTATCGCGTGTTGGTGGACACCTGGGACACCGATCCCGCTGGGGGCGAGACGAGCTACGGTCGCTACAAAGTCCAGCGCGGGAACTTGGGGTCCAGCGAGTGCGCCGCTACGCCGTGCAGTGATGTGTGGGACACGCTTCCTGTGGATGAAGGCGGAGTGGTGAATGACGGTCAGGGGGTGCACGAGTTCACGCGCGGCACGCCCAATGGGATGCCCTGGGTGAGCTTTCAGGAGCCCAGGGTCGCCGCCATCGTGTTCGACAGTCGCGGCTTTCTTGAGAGCAGCAGCGCGGACTTCGACAGCTCCGGCACGATCAACTTCGTGTTCTTGAACAAGCGGGCGCTGGTTGTCGACGGGATGAACGAGTGGTGGCAGGTGTCGATCAGTCGCGCGGGCTTCGCCCGCTTGAGCGGCACCTACTCGACCCCGATCGGGGCGCCCTCCGGTACCAGTGGCACCACGAACTTTCCGTCGTCAAGCGGCTCGGGCTACGTCGGCGGCTAGATCACGAGCCCGCCATCGACCTCGACCACGCGGCCGGTGAAGTAGCCGCACTCGATGATGAACCGAACGGCCAGCCAAATTTCGTCCGGCTCCCCCAGCCGCTTCAGAGGGATGCCGGCGGCGACCTTCGCCAGCGCTTCGGGTTTCATGCCTTCGGTCATGGGGGTCCGGATGAAGCCGGGCGCGACGGCGCCCACCCGCACGTTGTAGCGCGCCAACTCCTTGGCCCAGACGACAGTGTCGGCCACGAGCCCGGCTTTGGCCGCCGAGTAGTTCAACTGTCCCGCGTTGCCCGAGCGGCTGATGCTGGAGATGTTCACCATCACGGACTCCGGCTGTTTAGCGCGGAGACTGCCGGCGGCGAACGCCCGCGCGCACAGAAACGGGCCGGTGAGGTTGACGTCCAAGACCTGTTGCCATCGGGCGAGGTCCATCATGATCGGCTCCCCGGTCTCCGGGTGGGTCTTCATGAACAGCCCGTCGCGGGTGATCCCAGCGTTGTTCACGAGGACGTTGGGCACGCCGATCGCGGCAGACGCTGCATCGTAGAACGACTGCACGCTGGCTTCGCGGCTGACGTCGCAGGCGAAGCCCGGAACCCCAAGCGTGGCCGATGCCTCGGTGACGGCGGTTGGGTCGACGTCGCAAAATGCGACCAGGCCGCCAGCGTCGCGGACGGCTTCAACAAAATGGCGGCCCATGCCGCGGGCTCCGCCGGTAACGAGGGCGCGGACTGCTTTGACGTTCATGCGGACGGCTCCAGAGGGGGACAAGGGAGCTTATGTTGTAACGCAACATCTATATTGCTGCAACGCGACTTGTCACCTGTACTCCCAGCCGAACGCCATGACCTCGCTCAGTCGGTGCTTCCCGAGCAGGGCGAGGCAGAGCCGGTCCACGCCCATCGCCATCCCAGCGCCCGCCGGCAAGTCCACGACCGAGCTTAGAAATCGCTCGTCAAGGGTCACCGGCTTCAGACCCGCGGCGAGGCGTGCCGCGTTCTCGGCCTCCGACCGTTTACGTTGCCATGCAGCATCAGCGCAAAAGGGAAACCCGTCCGAGAGCTCGAGTCCCCGCCAGTAGAGCTCGCTGCGCAGGGAAGTCGAGGGGTCGCGGGGGTCGAGGCCAGCCGACGTCGTCATCGAGGCCGGCCACCCGACGATCCAGGTCGGTTGTTCGGGATCCATCCGGTGGAGCGCTTCGTCGATCAGCCAGGAAAAATGAGCGTCAGCATCTCCATGCGGGTGTCCAGCCGGTCGTCCGTCCGCGCGAAGGCGCGCCACGGCGAACGGGCCGGGCAACGACGCAAGCTCGTCCCAGTCCTGTACTGCGCGGCCGAGCGAGGTCCGGAGCGCGTCGCGAACGCTCACCCGGCGAAATTCTCCTCTTACCGGCCGCGCCACCGCCTCCCCCGCCCGGCGGACCATCGCCTCCGCTTCGGCTTCCACCTGGCCCATGGTCGCCCCCGAGCGACCCCACTCCAGCATCGTGAATTCGGGGTTGTGGCGGTCCCCCAGATCGCCTGCGCGGAAATTCGGACCAAGCGTGTAGGCGGCGGGCAGCCCCTCGGCGAAAAGTCGCTTGAGCTGGTACTCCGTCGAGGAGATCAGATAGCCCGCGCCTGAGACCTCGAACGAGGCGATCGCTCGATCCGGGCAGGTCCCGGGCACGAGGGCCGGCGTCTGCACCTCGATGAACCCCCGCTCGTCGAGCTCGGTGCGCAACGCCCGCACGATGCCAGCGCGCTGTCGGAGGGAGGAGATTTTCGATTCATCGAAGAGCTTAGGCACGGCGCAAGCTAGCCCGCGTTTGAGGGAGTGCCCACGACGACCTTGTGGCTTGTCAAGCCCCTGTGGTAGAGTGGAGGTGTGCACACCCGTGCCATCTGGAGATTTTCATGAACCGCGTTTCCCTGCTGCTGGTCCTGACGGTCGGCGTCACCGCCTGCATCAACACCAATCCGAAGGACTGGTCCGGATATGGCCCGGACAGCGGCGACCCCGACAGCGAAGCGGACACTGACACGGACACCGACTCGGACTCGGACTCGGACTCGGACTCCGATGCGGACACGGACACGGACACGGACTCCGATACGGACTCCGATACGGACTCCGATACGGACACCGATACCTCCTCCCCTGTCGGCTTCGAGGAGCCCGGCGACATCGTCAGCTACGAGGACACCGCCACCGAGGACGGAGGCACCATCGACGTCACCCTGACGGACGCCTCGGGCGCCTCCAACCGGGATCAGGAATTCTACCTCATCCTGGTGAACACGAGCGAGGATGACGTCGGCTACCGGCTCCGCTACTACAACGCGGACACCACCCGCGGCCCGATGCCCCCCGCGGTGCGCACCTCCCCCCGGCTCCCCCGGGCCACCCCGGAGTTCACCCGGCGCTGGGAGACCCCGAACTTCCCTCCCGCCGATGTGCTCACTGAAGCGGACATCGGTTCGGCGAACCATGAGTTCCTCATCCGGAACGACCTCACCGATACGACTACCTTCGACACGGCGAACGCCACCCTGTGGGCGCTCGGAACGAACGTCGAGATCTGGGTCGTGGACTCGGTGCCCATCGACTGGGATTACGACTGCGACGGGAGCGTGGATGAGGTCGATCCCAACAACGCATCCGGCTTCGACAATTGCGATCTGGCCGATGTCGCTGCGATCATGGACGAGAACATCATCCCGAACCTGCGCGCCCTGTACGGCGATGAGTCTGACGTCAACGCGGACGGTCGAGTCAGCGTGGTCATCACCCCGACCCTGAACGCGATCACCTTGGGCGGCGATGAGACCGACGACGAATCGGTGCTGCCCTCCTACGCCGAGCCCGATGTGGACCTGCGCCCGTTCGACTCGACCACCAACCCGGGCAGCGACGGCGAAGAGGTCATCTACGTCTACGCGCCGGACCCCGACGGGTACTACAACCGCTACACCCAGCCCAGCGTCGAGTCCTACACGGGCTACGAGCTTGCGGGGGAGTTCGCACGGTCGTTCGTGAAGCTGATCTCCTTCAACCAGCACGTCATCCTCCCCGCCACCGCGAGTCCGGGGTTGTACGACGAGGAGGAGGACTGGGTGATCGACGGTCTGGGCACGCTCGGGGCCGACCTCTGCGGGTTCGGGGCCTCCTACTACGACGACGTCTGGAAGTACGTGGACGCGCCGCACCTCGGCCCGTTGGAGGCTGAATCCTCGGACGGCAGCCTTGAGACGCTTAGTTACGGCCCGCAGTACCTGTTCATGAGGTGGGTGTACGATCGGGCCGAAGCCGACAGCCCAGGCAGCGGTGCGACGCTGCTCGCTGCGATCATGCAGTCCGGGGCGACCACGTCGACCACGGGTGTGGACTCGATCGAAGCAGGTACGGGCGAGGATATCGGCGACACCGTGCTCACCTGGCAGATCGGCATGCTGACGACGGGGATCGTCAACGATGGGGGCACGTCGATGGTGGACGCAGCGATCTACCCCCCGCTGGCAGCGGCCACGACCATCTCGGCCCCGCCTTCGAGCCCGGGGAACTACTTCGGCGCCAATGGCTACCAGAGCGGGTTCAACCTCAACGGCGAGAACTACTCGTTTCAGGGCGGCACCACCGACACCCCCTCCGAGCTGACCGACGATCTCATCACGACGTCCAACCAGTTCGCCTACCTCTACTCCCCAGGGTTTGAGTTCAACGGCTTCGCTCAGGCGGGCTACGGGGTGAGCATCGTGCGGCTGACCGGGGTGACCGACGATTCGGCGTATGTGGAAATCTCCGCATCGGAGTCCGGTGCGATCTCGGGTGCGGTCATTCGCTGGAATGACCCGTTGACGGTGAACTACGTGGTCGAGGCCAGCTACTCCCCCACCGATGTCTTCAACATCGACCTGCCGCCGCTGCCCGATGACGGCGGCATCATCACCGGCGAGGGGGAGATCACCGAGGGTACCGACTGCGAGATCGTGAACGGTGAATCGAGCAGCGGGGACATCTACGACACCGACCGCTTCCTGCTCGATCTGACCGACCGGAGCAGCAGCGTGACCGTCCCCGTCACCGTTTGGCTCAAGCGCCACTTCTCGGACACCTCGGGCGAGCTGGGCCCCAGCGACCCCTGGGTGGCGATCGTGCCCGAGGCCTTGCTGCCCCAGCCCACCAGCGAGAGCACGACTACGAACCCGACCTGCACCGATTCGCCGGAGTTCTACTATCCGCGCAGCATGCTCGAGTACCTCTACTACCAGCAGTTTGTCTCCACCAATATGTACGGTGAATCGGATTTTGATCCGTGCGGAACTGTCCCGGAGGACTCTGCGGGCGACCCTGAATGCAACGAGGACTGGGATGGCGACGGCGTAGCGGACGAGAGCGAGGCGCAGCCGTCCAACCTGCTCGAGCAGATCATGGTCGCTGACTGCACGGCTCAGGGCGCTACGAACGAGACCTACGTCTCGACGTACAGTCTCGACTGGATGGACTCCGACGAGCAGGACTCTGACAAGCGGCCGGCGCACGACTACAAGAACAACACCGGCGGTCGGTCGGACGAGACCGGCGAAGAAGGGTACGTGCATGCGGAGCTTCCCGGCGGCGCTCGTTACTTGCTGGTCGTCGGTGGAAGCAGCGACACCGGCATCTACGAGATCAACGTGCGTGAGACCCAGCACTGACCGTGCGGAATGCGTGATCGCCATGGCCACCGGCCCGCGCAGGCAGACGGGGTAGACCCGCCCTCCGACGCGCAGGCCGAGTGGCTGCAGGCCCTCCTCTGGTTCGCCGCGACGTTTGTCTGCGTCATCGTGGCGTACCAGACCGTGTGGGGGCCGGGTGAGCCGGCGATGAACCCGATCTGGTTCGCGCTCTCCTTTCTCGGGATCCTCTCGGTGCACGAGGCCGGGCACTACGTCGTCGCGAGATGGCACGGATTTCAGCTGTCGCCTCCGCTTTTCATCCCGTTCCCGATGGGCTTCGGCACGCTCGGAGCGGTCATTCGGCTTCGCTCACTGCCGCGGTCGCGGCAAGCGCTGCTTGAGATGGGTGCGGCGGGACCTCTGGCTGGGGCGGCGTTGGCGTTCCTCATCGCTATCGTCACCGTGGGCTGGGCGGTCCCCGGCCAACCCCCGGTGCTCGGGCCTACAGCCCACGGCCCCCCGCCCTTCATCTACGCGGTTTTTTACGCGATCGGGGGGGCGCCGCCACCGTGGTTCCGCCCGACCTTCGCGCCCGTTGAGATCATGGTCTTCAACGACCCGCTGATCCTGAAGCTCGCAGGGCTGCTCACTACCGGCCACATCCCGGGACGCTACGACACCTACCATCCGGCCACGCTCGGGGCGTGGATGGGCTGCCTGTTGACCATGACCAACCTTGTCCCGGTCGGACAGCTCGACGGCGGGCATGTCCTCAACGCATTGCATCCCCGGACCGCGGTGGTGCGGACCGTCACCGTGTTGGCGGGGATGGCTGTGCTTGGCTTCTGGTGGCAGGGCTGGTGGGTGTTCGGGTTGGTCGCTGTGCTCGGGGGGGCCTGGCGTCCGCTGCGCGTTCCCAATGCCCCGCGGCTGACACCGAGAGCCTGGGGCGTCGCGGCGCTGATCGCGGCCGTCTTCGTCCTCACCTTTCAACCTGTGCCGATCGAGACAGAAGTCGTGCCGGCCGGGGCCGCTCCTTGATACAGCGGGCGGATGGGCTCCTTCCTCGCGCTGTCCTTTGCGCTCTTGCTGTCGTTCGGCCCCGTCTCGCTCGCGGGCGACGCGAGCGACGAGTTCTACGTCGAGGCGGGCGCGTTCACGAGCAGGGAAGAAGCCACCGCCTCGGCGGTGCTCGCCCGGAAAGCGGGCCTCGCGCCTCGCGTCGTCAAGCGTTTTCTGGTGAACCGGGGCTTTGAATTCGTCCTCGTTGTGGACGGCCTGCCCGATGCCGCTGCCGCGACCATCGCCGCGTCGGCGTTGGAGTCGGCCACAGCCCAGCGCGCGGTGGTGCTGTCTTCAGCGGGGCCGGCGTCGCCGGCAGCCCAGCCGCCCGATGAAGCCCGAACGGCGGCGCAGTGGGTGGCGAGCGTGTCGGCCGCTGTAGGCGGCGCGGCCGGGGGCTCTGACGCTCTGGCGAGGGCCGCTGTGGTTCACTTCGTGTTTGAACGCACACTTCGGGTCGGCGAGAAGGAGGTCACCTTCTCGCAGGACTACTGGCGTGACGGCACGAATCGACGGCTGGATGTGAAGACCTTCGGCGGGGGCACGGACAGCACGGCAGTCACCACCGCGGCGAGCGCCTGGATCCGGACCGGGGCGACGGTGACCCCTCGTGACATTGGCGTTCTGGTGGGGACGATCGATGCGTTCTCGCCCGAGTCGATGCTCACGGTGGCGCTGGGCGCCCATGACCTGCTCCGTGCGTCCGAGGTCCAACGATTCACTGTACTTGAGGGGGCCGACGGGCTGCGGCTTGGCACCGGGGGCGACGAGAGCGAGAGCGGGCTGGCCTGGATCGACATTGACCCCGAGACGAGCCTGCTTGAGGGGGTGCGCTTGGTCACCAACGGTGGGCCCATCGAGTGGGACCTCCGGAGCTGGAAGGAGGTCGCGCCCGGGGTGGTGATCCCGATGGAGGTACATGTACGGCGGGCCGACGGTCGCCGGGAGACCGTCAAGGTGAAGACGCTTGAGGTGCTCACGAAGTCCCCCGACGGGGAGTTCGCGCCGTAGCGGTGTCTTGACAGGTCGCTCCGCTGCGTTAGTGCGCGGCTGCCGGAGGAGTCTGCCCCTGGCCGTGTCCCCGGCACGGCGCTGGTGTAGCTCAACTGGTAGAGCAGCTGTTTTGTAAGCAGCAGGTTGCGGGTTCAAGTCCCACCACTAGCTCCAATCCACGGGCAGATGCCCGAGCGGCCAAAGGGAGCGGGCTGTAAACCCGCCGGCGTACGCCTACAGTGGTTCAAATCCACTTCTGCCCACCCCCTGTTTCTGACGCCCCGCGGGGCGCGAAAATCACGATCTTTTCACCACCAGAACCGGTCGCGTAGCCCTCCACGGGGGCGCCGGGACCACACGCGGGCGTAGCTCAGTTGGTAGAGCATCAGCCTTCCAAGCTGAGGGTCACGGGTCCGAATCCCGCCGCCCGCTCCATTTTCAGGCGGCCGTCCCCACGGTCGTTCGTCGCAATCGGCCCTTCTAGCTCAGGGGTAGAGCACCCCCTTGGTAAGGGGGAGGCCTCGAGTTCAAATCTCGAGAAGGGCTCCATTTCATAGGTCGGTGCGCCGACCCGTCGTTCACCGTCAGGCGCCCTACGCGAGGGCGAGGAGCATCGCAATGGCCAAGGTTAAATTCGAGCGCAACAAGCCGCACGTCAACATCGGCACCATCGGCCACGTTGACCATGGCAAGACGTCACTCACCGCGGCCATCACCAAGGTGCTCGCGAAGAGCGGCGGCGCGACCTACACGGC
>SHYV01000166.1 GCA_009692605.1 Myxococcales bacterium | reverse complement strand
GAATGCCGGCGACACGGGCGACACCGCAGACACCGACACCGACACCGACACCCCCGGCGCCCACCAGGGCGGCGGCGGATGCTCGTGCTCCGAGGCGCCGCACGTGGCCGCCGTCGTGCCAGGCCTCCTGACCATCGGCCTCCTGCTTGGTCGCCGCCGCCGTCGCGATGAATAGCGCCCCAAAAATCCTTGGGGTAGTTCAATCACTATCCTCTACGGCTCCCCCTCGTCCGCTGCCAGAGGCCCGGCTACTGCCCCGGCCAGGGAGCTCGCGGCAGTAGCCACCAGCGGCAAGCACAAGCCGGACGCCCCCCCCCCCGCGGCACCCTTCCCTGTGACGTCGCCGTCACCTCTCCGGGTAGGTCCCTACCCGTTGCCCTTACGGCGCCGCGCTGCGAGCACGCCCGCCGCGGCGAAGAGCACGCCTGCCATGCCGGTGCCGGGGCTGGTCGCGCAGCCACAGTCTCCGCCGCCCTTGTCGGAGCCATCGCCGGTATCGACGACGCCGTTGTCGGTGTCGGTGCCCGTGTCGCTGTCTGAATCGCTGTTGGTGTCCGAATCGCCGTTGGTGTCCGAATCGCTGTTGGTGTCCGAATCGCTGTTGGTGTCCGAGTCGGTGTCTCCGGTGTCGCCGCAGCCGGCGCCCGGGTACACGCCCGGGTCCGTGTCGTCACAGTCCGTCTCCACCGGATGGCCGTCGCCGTCCTGATCTTGATCGTTGCCGTCGCAGTCTTGATCGACACCGTCGTACCAGACCTCGGCTGATCCGAGGTAGACCGTCGCATCGACGTCGTTGCAGTCGTCGCCGCTGAACGAGGACGAATCGTGGCCGTCACCGTCCTGGTCGAAGTCAGAGGTGCCCGAGCAGTCGGAGTCCACCCCGTCGTACCAGGTCTCAGCGATGCCCGGGTTCACATCGGCGTTGGCGTCATCACAGTCATCGCCACCCACCACCCGGCTGGTATACCCGTCACCGTCGGCGTCTCCCTCACTCGCGTTGTCGCAGTCGGTGATCCTGCCGTCGTAAGGATCATCAGGAGCGCCAGGGTAGACAGCGGCGTCCGAGTCATCGCAGTCTGACCCACCGTAGCTGGCGCTGTCGAAACCGTCCCCGTCCCCGTCGTAGTCCGAGGACCCATCGCAGTCCTGATCCACACCGTCGTACCAGATTTCCGAGGCGGCCGGGCTGATCGCTGGGTCCGCGTCGTCGCAGTCCGAGCCGCCGCTCGATGTCGAAGCGAACCCGTCGCCGTCAACGTCGGAGAGGTCACTGCCATCGCAGTCCTGATCGACGCCGTCGTAGGCGACCTCCGCGGCGTCGGGGTTGATCGCCGCGTTGGCGTCGTCGCAGTCGGGGCCGCCAACGTCCACGGCGTCCCAGCCGTCGCCGTCTACGTCCGTCACATCGACGCCGTCGCAGTCTTGGTCCACCCCGTCGTACGCGACCTCCGTGCCGCCGGGATGGGCGCTGGCGTTCGCGTCATCGCAGTCGACGGTGTTGTAGTAGCCGTCACCATCGTTGTCGTACACTGCGGAGGAGGGACCGCCGTACGCCCCGATGTCGCTGACGCTGCCGTCCCGATCGAAGATCGAAGCGGACCCGGCGTTCAGCATCGGGCTGCCGGAGGCGAGCGTCAGGTCGTCGTTGGTACAGTCGCCGTCCAGCGTGTAGGCCGCGAGCGCCGGGTCCACAGCGAGGTTGGTCCCTCCGGTGACGCCGAAGCCGAATGGATCGTCGCTCGTCGTATTGGCGTACCAATTGGTGTAGTTCGCGGTCGCGGCGGAGTCGGACCCATTGATCCCGTCGCCGCCAGCGGTGTACGCGACGATGTTGTTCGTCATCGTCAGGGTGGTGTACTGGCTCAAGTAGAGCGTCCCGCCGTTCACCGCGCTGTTCCCAACGAAGGTATTGTTCGTCAGGTCCATGGAATACGCGTAGGCGGTGTAGAACGCCCCGCCCGAATCGGTGGCGCTGTTCTCCTGGAACACGTTGTTCGACCAATCGTCGGTGCCCCCGTACGTGTAGTAGTTGTACACGGCCCCGCCCGTGCCCGCGGTATTGGAGCAGAAGTAGCTGTTCGACACCGTTGTCGCCGCGCTCGCATCGTCGTACACGGCGCCTCCTCCATACGAGGCCGAATTGTCCTGAAAGCTGGTATTGTCGATGGTCACCGCGTTGGCGAGGTAGGGCATGACCGCGCCGCCGTAGGCCGCGGAGTTCCCGGTGAACCGCGCATCGGTGATGGTCAGGTCGTAGTAGTAGTCCGGCTGGAAGAACAGGGCTCCGCCATAGGCCGCCGCAGAGTTGTCCGAGAACGTCGTGCCGGAGACCGAGGCAGCGGAGTAGCTGTAGATATAGACGCCGCCACCAATGTAGCTGGCTGTGTTCCCCGTCACGGCGCCGTCCGTGAGCGTGACCGGCGTGTAGTAGTAGGCGTAGAGCCCACCCCCATTGTAGTAGGCCGTGTTGTCCGAGAAGGTGGTATCGGTCAGCGCTACCCCCCCATAGACCGCCGCGGCGTAGAGCCCACCCCCGTGGGTATAGGCGACATTGCCGTCGAACACGAGATCACTGGAGTCGATCTCGCCGTCGCCGTAGGCATACCAGCCGCCGCCGGAGCCGGACGAGGCGCTGTTGCCGTCAAACCGCGTATTCGAGACGTCGAGGCCGTCGTTGTAGTAGCTGTAGAGCCCTCCGCCGGCGTAATACCCGAAATTCCCCGTGAATTCCGTGTCGGTGATGGTAGCGTAGCTCCCCGAGTACACGTTCGCCCCGCCGCCGTAGTAGGCGACGTTGCCAGAAAGCGTACAGCCATCCAGCCGAAGCTCCGAATTGTCGTAGGCGCCGAGGGCCCCACCGTAGTACCCATAGTTGCCGGAGAAGGTCACATCCGTGGCCGAGATACCCGCGCGGGTATGGGCGAAGACCGCCCCCCAATACCCGTAGTGCCAATAGTACGAGTAGTTCCCGGAGACCGTGCCGCCGTTCAGGCTGACCGTACCCCCGTTGTAGGCGTAGATACCTACTCCGTGCCCGTAGTAGCCTGTGTTTCCGGTGACATCGGTGTCCGTCAACACCAACAGCGCAGCCGCGTTCGCGTAGAGCGCGCCCGAGTAGTAAGTGAAGTTCCCGGCCACGCTCGCGTCGGTCAGCCGCACGGTGGTGCCTTCGGCGAAAACAGCCGACCCATAGTAGGCCCAGTTTCCCGACAGCGTGGTCCCGTCAAAGGTGGCGGAGCCTCCGTCGGACACCCACACTCCGCCGCCGTAGTAGCCGTAGTTCGACGAGACGCTGCCGCCAGAGAAGCTCGGGGCGCCACCGCTGATCGACACGCCGCCCCCATAGGTGCTGGTCGTGCCGCTGTCGGAGATGTCTACGTCCACGAAGACCGGGCTTGAGCCCTCGATGACGATCGCCGAACCCGCCGAGTTGCGCACCGAGATGTCCTGGAGCGTAGCGCCGTCGCCCTCGCCGCTGATGAAGCGCACCGCGTAGGTCGCCGTGCCGGACCCAGGATCGATCACGGTGCGGGAGGCCCCGTCGGTGCTCGCCACGGTGACGGCCTTGCCGGAAAAGTCGATCTGCTCGGCGTAGGTGGCGGGGGAAACCGAGATCACATCGCCATCACTGGCAACGTCGATCGCGTGCTGGATGCTGACAAAGTCGCCGCTCCCGTAACGGTCGACCGTCCATGTGGCGGCATGGGCGGCAGCGGGGAGGGCAACGCCAAGGAGGAGAAGCAGGCTCGTACGCAAGGGGAACTCCGGAACGTCGGCATCATGCGGGAGGGGGGACCAGAAATCAAGCAGAACCAGCACACCGAGGATAGACGCGGGTGCGATGGCCCGAACCTCCGAGCGCCCGATCCACCCCATCGCCGCTGCGATCGCGCAGGTCGCAGAGGGGCTCTGGGGCGCTTTGCGCGCGCGACTTCCGCGCCAACTGCTGCGGCCGGCGGACGTGATCGCCGAGGGCTACACGCTGCACAGCGCCTACGCAATCGGCGTGCTCTTCGTGCTTTACTCCGCCATCGCGATCGTGTTCTCGGACCTGTTCATTTTCCAGTGGACAGGCCCGATGCCCTGGGAGCCGGGGGGGCTGGATCTGCGGAAGCTGGACTTCCTGCTCCCCGCGATCTGGATGTTCATGTCCGCGCTGCTGTGCTGGCGCATCGTGCCGCAGCGGGACCTGATGCGCGCGTTCGTCGGCTTCGTCGGGGGCCTGCTGATTGAGTCCTGGGGCACGGTCACCGTGCTGTGGCACTACTACACGGCCGAGCGCCCACCGCTCTGGATCCTCCCGGCCTGGCCGATCGCTGCGTTGGCGATCGACCGGATCGCCTGGTTTCTTGACAAGGCCCTGCCCGCGCTGTCGGCGCGATGGACAGCGTTGATTTGGTGGGTCTCCCTGCCCCCGTTCGTCGCCTGGATGACCGCTTTCGTCTTGCCGACCGGCCATGATTGGGCGACGCAATTGGCGTTCGTCGGGATGCTCATGGTGCTCGCGCTGCCGAAGGACCACCGCGAAGACGTCTGCATCTTTTGGGGGGGCGCGATGCTCGGCTGGTTCCTTGAATACTGGGGGACCAGCCGCCACTGCTGGACGTACTACACCCGAGAGATCCCGCCGATGCAGGCCGTCCTCGCCCACGGCTTCGCGTCGGTGGCGTTCGCCCGGGGCGCGTGGGGGCTGCAGCGAATCTGGGACCGACTCAAGCGGCAGGTGCCCACACCCGATCAGGTGCCGACGTGAGCGGGGTCACCCAGCCGGAGTGGCGAAACGTCGATCCGAAAGCGGCTCTCTTGTGGCGGTTTCAAGGAGTCATCCGTTCGATCGTGGGGCTGGGGCCGCTGCTGGTCGGGCTCGGCTTCGGCGTCAGCCTGCTCGGCGGTTGGCGGACCGGGTCGATCGTGTCGCTGTCGCTCCTGGCGCTGTCGTTCCTGCAGGCGCTGGTTTGGCCCTCCCTTGCATGGCGCGCCTTTCGCTACTCCGTGCGGGACGACGCGCTGCTGGTCCGGCAAGGCGTGCTCTTTCACCACACAGTGGCCGTACCGCGCCACCGCATCCAGCACGCCGACCTGCGGCAGGGACCCGTTGAACGAGCGTTCGGCCTGACCTCACTGGTGCTCTACACCGCCGCCGGCACCGTGGCCGATGCCGGGATCCCGGGGCTGGATGAGGATGTCGCCGAGCAGCTGCGCGACGAGCTGCTGAAGCGGTCCGAGCCAGGCGACGGGGGTGTCTGACCCGCGGGCGGGGGGGCGGGAGGCGGGGCTCGAACGGGGGGCGGACGAATGGAAGCGCCTCGAGCCGGCCTCGCTGGCGATCAACCTCGTACCGAACCTGTGGCGGACCCTGCGGTCCACTTGGCCGCTGCTGCTCGCCCTCGTGCTCGGGGGCGGGGTGCAGATCGGGCGAGACGTCCTGGTGGTGCTCCTCTTCCTGCTGGTCTCGCTGGCTCGAACCGCGGTGCACTTCTTGACCCTGCGCTACCGGATGGCGGCGGAAAAGCTGGAGATCCGGAGCGGTCTCTTCGGACGCCAGAACCGGGTGATCGATCCGGCGCACATCCAAAACATCGAGCTGCTCCAGAATCCGCTCCACCGGCTCTTCGGGCTGGTCGAGCTTCGGCTCGAGACCGCCGGAGAGGGCGGGGCCGAGGGCCTGCTCTCGGCCATCTCGGCCAGCGAAGCCAAGGCGTTGCAGACCGCCCTGCGACGGCGCAGAGCGCGTCCTTCCGTAGATGACGCCGATGACCGGGGCGAGGAACTTGAGCGCAACGGCGTCATCGAGGTCCTCGGCCACGGCGTCGCCGAGGCACGGGCGGGTGCGGCGCTCATCGTCTACGGGGTCGCGCAGGAAATCGCGCGAGAGTTCTGGCCCGAGGCGCTCGCCGAGACACTGGAGCGGGATGGCGCCGGTGCGGTCCTGCTCGCGGTGTTCCTGTCGCTTGGGTACGTGTGGTCGGTCGGCGGTGCGCTGGTCCGATACCATGGGTTTCGGCTGCTTCGTTCGCAAGACGGGCTCCGGACAGAGTCGGGCCTGCTCACCCGCCGGCGCGTGCACATCCCGGCCGGCCGGGTTCAGCTGCTCCGCCTCGATGAGAGCGTGCTTCGCCGCGTCATGGGCTACGCGACCGTGCACATCGAGACCGCCGGCGCCAACGGCGCTGGAGGTGACCCGGACGATGGGCAAAGTACATCGAGCGAAGCCATCATCCCGATGGTCGCGCAGGAGCTGCTCCCAGAGACGCTGGACGCCGTTCTCCCCGGCGTGGCGGAGTCCGACAGGCTGCCCTGGTTGCCGTCCGCACCGCTGGCGTTCATCCCCGCCGTCATCCGCGGGGTGCTCCGCTGGACCCTTTTCCTTTGGCTCGGTGGCCACTTCCTCCTGCCCGCGCTCGGGCTGGGGCGAATGGACGAGCTCGCAGGCATCGGCACCCTCTTCGGGGCGTGGACCGGTTGGCGCGATTGGGGCACAGCGGGCTGGAAGCTCTCCAGCGAGCTGCTGGTCGTACGTCGCGGGTTCCTCTCCCGCCAAACCACCCTCCTGCCGCGGCGAAAGGTTCAGTCGGTGCACATCGTGCAGGGGCCAACCCAACGCGTGTTCGGCCTGTGGAGCGTGCAGGTCTGGGTCGCGGGCGCCAGACTAGAGACGCCCGAACTGACGGAGGAGGAGGCGGCGCGCGTGTTCGCGAGGATGGGCGGCGGAGGTCGCTCGGAGGCGTGATCGCTCAGCGACACCCCTGCGTGCGGCTCACTGTGGTCGCCGGCGAGACTGGGTACAGGTTGCACCCCGTCGCATAGTCCGCCGTCGCGCCGCACGCGGCCACCGACCCCACCCAGCCGGCGGTCGCGCCAGTGCAATAGGTCAGGCCCAGGATCGTGCTCGTCGTCGGCGTCCAGACGTCATCCCACTCCGTGCTCTCCAACGAATTGCAGTTGTAGTCGAACGAGCCGTCCCCGCGGTCGGTAGTATGGTAGGTCGAAGCGTTTGGATGGACGCTCGAGCTGGAGTCCAGGCAGTCGGTCTTCAGAGTGGATGAGTAGGTCCCCGATGCCGCGCACGCACACTGTGACGGGCTGGAAGCCCCGTAGCCATCGGAGTCGTCGTCGGTGTAGTAGGTGGTGCATCCGAGGGAGTTGAGCGGGTCGGTCGACCCGTCGCAGTCATTGTCCACGTAGTCGCAGGTCTCGACGCCGTCCGGATTGGAGCTGGCGACGGCGTCGTTGCAGTCCGTCGCGTCAGCCACGTAGCCAGCGGGCGCATCGCACGCGGTCCGGCGGCTGGTGGGGTCGCCAAACCCGTCGTTGTCCGCGTCTTCGTACCAGTCGGCGGTGATGGTGGTGCTGGCGTCGGCGTCGTCGCAGTCCTCACCGTTGTCCGCGTAGCCCAGCGGGGCATCACAGCTCTCGAGGGTGACCGCCGCGTTGCCGTAGCCGTCGCCGTCGTAGTCCTCGTACCAGACGGACCCCACGCCGTCGTCAACGGTGCCGTCGCAGTCTTGATCGACACCGTCACAGACCTCCAGATCCGCGGGGCTGACCCCGTCATCGGTGTCGTCACAGTCGGTGGCGGTCGCCACGAACCCGGACGGCACGGAGCAGGCCGCGAGCGTGGCAACGGGGTTGCCGTACCCGTCGCTGTCCGCGTCCTCGTACCATTCGATGAGCAGCCCCTCATCGACCGCTCCGTCGCAGTTGTCGTCGGTCGCGTTGCAGGTCTCAGGGTCAACCGGGCTGACACGGGAGTTCGTGTCGTCGCAGTCGGTCGGGTCGGCGACGTATCCGGAGGGCGCAAAGCAGTCCGCGGCAGAGTCGGTGACATCGCCGTAGCCATCACGGTCGGCGTCGCGGTACCACACGATGGCGTCGGCCGCGGAGGCCTCGTCCACGTCGCCGTCGCAGTTGTTGTCGACCCCATCACAGTATTCGAGCGCGGCGGGGTGGGTGTCCGAGACGGCGTCGTCACAGTCCCCGCCTGCTGCGACGTAGCCAGAAGGCTGATCACACGAGCTGACCCCGTCCGCCGAGTCGCCGTGGCCGTCCGAATCGCGGTCCGCGTACCAGGTCTCTGAATCGACGGCATCCGACTCGTCCACGACGGCATCGCAATCGTTGTCGACACCGTCACAGACCTCGGGCGCAGCCGGGCTCACGTCGTCGCGGGCGTCATCGCAGTCGGTGTCGTCGAGGACATAGCCCGCAGGCTGTGAGCAGCCGGCCGAGGTAACGGAGACGTCGCCGTGCTCGTCGGCGTCGGAGTCCCGGTACCACAGCCCGGCATCGACCGAGTCGGGCTCGTCGAGCGCGCCGTCGCAGTCGTTGTCCAGGCCGTCGCAGCGCTCGGTGGCGTCCGGGGCGACGCCGGCATCGGCGTCGTCACAGTCCCCGTCGTCGAGCGACGCACAGCTGTCGTCCACGCTGCCCTGACAGGGCCCGACCTCGCAGATGCAGTCGCCATCATCATCGTAGGCAGTGGTGCCTTCATCGATCGAGCCGTCGCAATCCTCATCGACACCGTCCGCGGCCTCCGTCGCGGCCGGATGGATCGAGCTGTCGCCGTCGTCGCAGTCCCCACCGTCCTCAGAGAATCCGTCGCCATCGTCGTCAAAGCACTCGGTGCCATCGTCGGCGATGCCGTTGCAGTCGTTGTCCTTGCTGTCACAGACCTCGACGTGGCCGGTGTACACCTCGACGTCGGTGTCATCACAGTCCCCGCCCGCCTCGGTCATGCCGTCGCCATCGTCGTCGTAGGCGTCCGTCCCCTCATCGGCAACGCCGTCGCAGTCGTTGTCCTTGCCGTCGTTCAGCTCGACCGCCCCGGGGTAGCTCAACGGATCGGTGTCATCACAGTCCCCGTCGTCCTCCGAGGTGCCGTCGAGGTCGTCGTCGTAGCAGGGAGTATGGTCATCGATGATGCCGTTGCAGTCGTTGTCGATGCCGTCGCAGGTCTCGGTGGCGCCGCGGTAGGCGGACGGGTCGGTGTCGTCGCAGTCGCCGCCGTCCTCGGTGTGGCCGTCGCCGTCGTCATCGTAGCCGCGCGTGTTGTCATCGACGATGCCGTCGCAGTCGTCGTCGACGCCGTTCTGGTATTCGGTGGCGTCAGGGTGGGTGGAGGGGTCGGCGTCATCACAGTCGCCGAGCTGCTCGGTCCAGCCGTCGGCATCGTCATCGGTGGCTGACGCAGCGACGACCTCGTACAGCGCGGTGGCGCTTCCGGTGTTGCCGTCGAGGTCGGTGACCACCGCGGTGAGGGAGTGGGGGCCGACGGAGAGGTCGGCGTCGCAGGTGCCCGACCCGGCGGCGTCCGGCGAGAAGCTGCAGAAGGGCCCATCGATGCTGGAGCCCAGCTCGACCATCAGGCTCAACAGCGGATCCTGACCGTCCCCCGCGAGGACGACGAAGGGGAACGGGTTCCCCTCATGCCCGACCTCAACGCTGGTGGGGTGCACCCAGCCGATCGTGGGGGCCTCCGCCGAGTCGCTGATGCCGATGGTAACGCTCTCGCTCTCGCTCGCGGCCGCCGTATCCACGACCTGGACTGTGATGATGTGGGTGCCGACCGCCAGCGTATCCGTGACAAAGGTGACCCGGCCATCGGCGTCGGGCGTACTCTCGGCCAGCGAACCCGCAACGTCGGAGGTCCAGTAGACCTTGAGCTCCTCCGGGCTGTCCTCACCATCCTCGACGAGCGCCGAGAACGTGGCCAAGGAGCCGGTATAGAACACGTTGCCGTTGGCGGGCGCCGTGATCGAGACGTTCGGGGCGCTGTTGGAGACCTTGACGCCCTGTTGGCTGCACCCCCAAAGGGTACGGGTCCCGAGCAGGCCGCACGCCGCAAAAATGCCGAAACGGGCGCGCATGCTAGACCGGAACCATCGACTCGTCCCACTCATCCGAGCCGTCGGGCTCCACGTGCGCCGCAGGGTCCCCGACGACCTCCATCACGACGGCGGTCACGTTGTCGTCGCCCCCTGCGCTCATGGCTGCAGCGACCAGCCCGTCGGCCGCCTCCTGAGCATCCCCACGGGAGAGCGCCTGCTGGATGCTCTGCTGGCTGATGAAGCCATGCAGACCATCACTGCACAGCAGCAGTCGATCAACAGTGTGCAGGCCGAAGTTGCCGGTGTCCACCCCCGGGTCTACGCGGAGCCCCTCGTCGTTACCAAGTCCGCGGGAGCCATACAGGAAGTTCTGCGACAGATGGTTCGGATACTGCGGCTCAGGTCGACCATCGCGCCGGGCGAACTCCGCGCGCGTCTGGTCCTTCGTGATGACGGACATCTCATCGGCGCGCAGCAAGTAGAGGCGACTGTCCCCTACGTGGGCCCAGTAAGCGCGCCCGCCGACGATCCAGACCACAGTGAGCGTAGTCCCCATCTTCACCACGCCGCTCACCGCGACCGTCGGACGAAGACGGTGGTGTGTTTCGAGGATGAACTCACGAAGCCCGGCTTCGATGTCCTGAGGTCGGGTCAACCCATACAACCGCGAGATGGCCTGAACGGTGCGCGTGGACGCCGTCTCACCGTCCTCGTGCCCGCCCATCCCGTCGGCTACCGCGAGGACGACCGTCGGGTCATCGAGCGCATCTTCCACCTGCTCCCGATCGCCCAGTCGCGAACGGACCTGCCCCTCACACCCGATGAGGTAGTTGTCTTCGTTGCGCGCGCGCCCCCCACGGGCCGACCCGATCCCCACGTTGCAGGACACACCGGTGCGATAGATCTCGCTCGGGTTCATGCGGGCTCGAACCGGAATGCGCAGGGTGAAGCGATGAGCGTATCGCCGACGCGAAGCACGACCGGAGCCCCATCTTCGGGCAGCGTCCGGTAGGGCTTGTCGCCGTCGCGGACGAAACACGGGCGGAACCCCCCGCCGGCCAGACGGTAGCTCGTCAAGTAGTCGCTGAGAACCAGCTGCTCGCCATCAAAGGTCGCGGTGACCTCCAGCGAGCCCAGCCGGATTCGGCGACCGCGCCGCAACGGCAGCCCTGTAGTGAACAGCGCGGCGGTCAGTCGGTCAGAGACGTCGACGGTGAGCATCCGGGCGCGCGGATCGGGCAACGCAGGATCCAGACGGAGGTCCAGGGTGATGTCGAAGTCTGGCTCGAGGTTTCGGTCGCGCCGAACGATCTCCAACCGCACACCATCCAGCGTATCGGTCGTGTTGACCTCCATGCTGTTCGAGATCATCCTGCAATCACCGTCGTGAAGGAGCTCGATGCGCCCCTTCTTGCCGCGGATGTTCAGCCGGAAATAGTCGAGCGTGACGAACGACTGCCCGGGGAAGGCTTGCACCTCAGGGACGACGACGCCGCACCCCCGGTGATTGCCGACGACCACCTCACCCGACACCATCCAGCCGATCTGCACCAGCTTGCCGGGCCGGGAGAGCTCGAACTGCCATTGCGCCTCGTCCACCGAGAGCACGCCCTGCTCCGAGCCCTTCGGGGGCAACGGCTCCGGCGCCGAACCGGCCGGAACCAGAGACGGGCGCGGCCCCTCGATGATCTCGTTGAACTGCATCAGAGGGCTGTCGATGGCGGCCCCGGGGCCCGGTTCGAGCACGCGCGGAGGCTCGTCGAACTGGGCCTGATCGACGACCATCGGAGGGGGCGGAGGGAGCGAAGCGGCGGGGGGGAGC
>SHYV01000165.1 GCA_009692605.1 Myxococcales bacterium | reverse complement strand
AGGGCGGTGGGGGGGAAGGCGGTGGGGGGGAGGGCGGCCGACGGGGCGGGGGCGGCGGCCGTGGCGCTGACCGGCGCACCGGACGGTGAAGGGTCTGACTCGGCGGCGGCCGGCGCCGCTTCATCCGGCGCGGCCGTCGGTGCAGAGAAACGGGCGATCTCCACGCTGTCTGGCGCGTTCAGCACCCCTACCTTGACCACGATGAGCGCGGCCGCAGCGGCCGTCACCACGATCCCGACTCCGGGCACCGCCCACCACACCCTGCTCAGGGGGGGGCGCCGCTCGGGGGGGCTGTGATGGCCCCGGCCGGCCGTGCCGCTGCTGGTCCTCTCGGCGTCTTTTCGCGCCGGGCCTACGGGCTCTGACGAGCCCACGCTGGGGGCGGTCGGCGCGGCGAGGGGGCCCTCGCGGACGCTGCCGAGGATGTCGTCTACGGTGAGCCGGATCGGCGGCGCCCGGTCCGGACTGAGGCTGTAGACCGCCGCCAGCACGTCTGGATCGAGCCCCTCGGGCGCAAGTGTGCCCGGTGGGCTTTGCAGCCAGTGGGCGAGCAGCGATGCCTGGGTCTCTTCAGTCACGGGAGGCGTGGCCGGTGGTGGGGGTGTACGCGTTGCGAAAGGCGGCGCTGGCCCGGTGCAGGATCACGTCGAAGTTGCCGACCGTGACGCCCATCCGGGCGGCGCAGTCCTCGCGCGAGTGCTCGCGCAGCAGCCGAAGCCGGAGGGCCTCCGCGTAGCGGGGGTTGAGGCGTTGGAGTGCCTGTTCAATCTGTTCACGGGTGTCGTCGGACTCGATCCCTCGCCCCTGGTCGGCATCGGTGGAGGCGGCGCCGTGGATGCGGGCCTCGGCCTCAATCGCCGCCTCCAGCTTTTTTGTGCGAAGGTTTGCTCGGTGCACGTCGGTGGTGCGATTGATCGCGATGCGTCGCAGCCAGAAGTAGATGCTCTTGTTTTCATCCGGGTGGTAGGTCTCGATGCGCTCCAGCACCGCGCGGAAGGTGTCGCGGAGGACGTCCTCGGCTTGCTCCCGGTTGGGGAGACGTGGCAGGATGACCTCGCGGAACAAAGGGGTGCCGTACCAGACGTAGAGCGTGCCGGCGGCTGCACGATCCCCCTGACGCAGCCGTTCAACCACGGCGCGTTCGTCAGGGAGCGGTGCGAGCTCGGCTTCGTCAGTCAGAGCGCCTCCAGAGCCGCTCATACGATGAACGCAGGAGCATTCCGCGATCTTACAGGTTCAGGACTTCAGGCGCTTCAAGACGGCCTGCGCGCCGGCGTGGCTCCGGTCCAGCGCGTTCGCGTGGATGGCCAGCTTCCGTGCGTTCTCCTTGAGCCCCAGCCCTTCGTAGACCTCGGCGAGCACGACGTGGTACTCGATGTTCCGCGCGTCCTTGGTGACCGCCTTCCGGTACAGCTCGACCGCCGATCGCATGTCGTCCTCCTGCGTCCGGAGGATCTGAGCGAGACGAAAATACGCCCTCCCGTCGGGTGGGTCGAGCTGGATTGCCTTTCGGTAGTAGGCCACCGCCTCTTTCGTCTGGCCAAAGCCCTCCGCTTGCTCGGCTTGGCTTACCAGCGCCGTGGCCCGCAAGTGGCGGCCCTTGGTGGCCGCCTGGCTGTGGAGGGCTTGATATTCCTGATTCTGCGGATCATACCGGGTGGCCAGGTACAGGTTGCCTTCGGATTTGACCCAATTCCCGGCGTCGTAGTCGAGCTTCCCCGCCTCGTAGTACCGGCGGGCTTGTACCAGCTGAGCCTGAAGTTGCTGGCGGATCTTCTCGACGGCGTTCGGCGCTTTTTGCACCTTCGCCGGGGCGGCCGCCGCGGCGAGGGCCTCGGCCGCTGCCAGCGCGTTCCCCGCCTTGTCCGCCTTTCGGAAGGTGACCTCAAAGCCTGAAGTCTCCTGTCCGCTCTCGCGAACCGCGGGTGCCGCCTTGGTGGGCGCGCGGTTGAAGGCTCGGAGCTCGGCGTCGTAGGCGTTTCGCTGGGCGGGGTCCCGGAGCACCCGGAAGGCCTTCGTCACCGCCGCGAAGTTCTCATCGATCTGGCCGTGCAGCTCCCCGGCGTCCCGATTGAAGAACCGGTCGGGGTGCCACTGCCGGACGTAGGTGTGGTACGCCCCCTCGACGTCCTCCTTCCTCGCGGAAAGATCGAGCCCAAGGGCGTCGTAGTGGGTCCCACGCTGGGCCACGGCCTGTATGCGGAGAATCTCTTGAGTCTCCAACTCGTTCAACGGTTTGCGTTCCATCCTGCTCCTGCGCTAATTCTAACGTGTTCCCCGCTCCTCCGGGTCTGAGCCGGTGTTTCCGGGGCTGCCCGAGCTGTCGCCTAGCGGGTGGGAGGCGTTCCAAGTCTCGCGCAGCCGGTCGAGATCGACCGCCGCGTACCGCTGCGTGGTCGAAAGCGATGCGTGCCCGAGCATCTCCTGAATGCTCCGGATGTCCGCTCCATTTTGGAGCAGGTGGGTGGCGAACGAGTGGCGGAGCGCGTGCGGGTGGACACCGGCCAGCCCATTAGTCACCCCTGAGCGGTGCACGATCGTGTGGATGCTTCGGGTGGAGAGCCTTTTTCCTGCCGGGTTCAGGAACACAGCCTTGGTTGAGTCGGCGGTCGAGCCCCGAGCGGGCTCATGTGCCGCCAGGTGCGCCCTGAGCGCGGCGACGGCGGGCGGCCCCATCGGCACGCGCCGGTCCTTGCGCCCCTTGCCCTCGCGGACATGCACCAGCCCGGCCACCAAGTCGAGGTCCCCGATGTCCACCTTCGCCAGCTCGGACACCCGTAGGCCTGCGCCGTAGGCGAGCTCGAGGATCGCCGCGTTTCGGCGCCCATCGCCTCCCCGCGCGGGGAGCACGGGGTGCTCGACCAGCTCCCGGGCCTCCGGGGCCTCTAGCACACGGGGCAGGGAGCTTCGAACCCGCGGGCGGGCCAGGCGCACGGTCGGGTCCTCGTCGGCGAGCTGCTCCCGCATCGCCCAGCGAAAAAAAGCCCGGATCGCGGCCATGCGCTGGGCGACGGTGGCCGGTGAGCTCACGGCCTTCGGCGTCGCCCCGGGAGCAGGTCGGGCAAGGTAGCCCCGCACGTCGAAGCGGGTCGCTTCGTGCAGCGGCCGCTCGCCCATGTGCGCCCCAAGCTCCCTCAGCACCCGGCCGTATGCTCGCTCGGTGTGCTCGGACGCACCCTTCTCGGCGCGCAGGTAGGCCAGAAAACGTTCCACATCAACGGGGTAACCCGAGCCCCAGAACCACCCAGCCCACGAGCGCCGCGTTCATTCCGAGCACCACACGGTCCATCCCCTCGGAGGGCCGGCGGTTGTCCAACAGGTGGTCGGCCAGGGTGGGCGCGAGGGCCACCCCGGCGACGAGGCCACCGAGGTGTGCGGTGTTGTCCACCACGCCTGCCAGCGGGATCCCCAGCGCCAGGTTCAGGGCGACCCAGGGGGCGAGTCGCCGCCCAAACAGCTCGCGCAGCGGGGTCGGCAGGCGGGAGCGGTGCCACAAGCCGTAGCTCATCAGGGCGCCCATCAGCCCGAACAGACCACCCGAGACGCCGACCGAGAGCGCAGCACCTCCTGCCTGCGAGGCGGCCCCACCCGCGAGAGTGGTCAGCAGCAGAGTCAGCAGGAGACGGCGCCCGCCGAACACCGACTCCATGATGCGCCCGAGCCCCACGAGCGCGAGACCATTCATAGCAAGGTGGGCGAGGTGGGCGTGGAGCATCCCGTAGCTCAACAGGCGCCAGGGCTGATCGCGCTGCAAGGCCCAGCGTGTTCTGGCTCCGAACGCGATCAGGGTTGGGCTGCTCCGCTCGCCGAAGCAGAACCCGAACCAGCCGGTGCGGTTGTGGCCCACGTCCCACAGTCCTGTACCGATGTGGGCGAGGATCAGCACCGAGAGCACCGCCCAGGTCACGTACGGGACGAACTCCACCCCGGTCTGGAAGCGCCGGCAGACCCTCTGGGAGTCGCGTTCGGTCATCGGTCCGGCTCGCGTGACGCTCGGGTCAGTCGCAGGATCCGTTGGAGCTTCCGGGCGTGCCGTAGTCCGGGTGGCCCGCGTACGCCGGCGACGAGTAGACCGTCGCTGAGGACAGGCACCAGCTGTCCAGATCATCGTTGCTGGTCGCGTTTAGCGTGTCGTCGTCGAGCCGCATCGAGTAGTGCGCTGTGCGAGGCCAGAATCCGGCTGTCGCGTCGTAGTGCCAGTGGACCGAGTCCACGAGGTCTCCGGCCAGGTAGAGCGCCGCCAGATCGTCATCGCGATCGAAGTAGTAGGTGACGTCATAGTAGGCGCTCCCCAACGACGTATCTGACCACTGATAGTCGCACACGGTGGGGTCTGCGAACCAGGTGTCCTCATAGCAGAGGACCGTGTAGCCGCCGGCCGGCACCACGAGCGCGGCGTCGGGGGAGATGTAGAAGCTGTCTCCATCGCCCTCCTCGAGGTACCAGCCCGAGACGTCGATGTCTGCCGCAGTCGTGTTGTGGAGCTCAAACCACTGGGCCTTGTCGTTCTTCGAGGACCCGTCGCCCCCGGTGTACACCTGGCGGGCGACCTCGTCGATCACGATGTCGCCGGCGGAGATGAAGTCCTCATCGACCAGAATGTCGCAGTCGTCGTCTACGGCGTTTTCGGACTCGGTTCCGGCCGGGCTCACTGTAGGATCTGAGTCGTCGCAGTCCGAGCCATCCTCGATGTACCCGGACGTCGCCGAGCAGGAGACGTGGGTGTCGACGTCTGAGCCATAGGTGTCGGAGTCGCTGTCGGCGTGCCAGGTCGGGGCGTCCACGGCGTCATCCTCGTCGATCGCGAGGTCGCAGTTGTTGTCGATGCTGTCGCAGACCTCGCGCTGCCTGGGGTTGGCTTCGGCCGTGGCGTCGTCGCAGTCGTCGCTTGTGGGGGCGTACCCGTCGGGCAAGGAGCACGCGTCGAGCGTGGTGATGCCGCCGTACCCGTCGTGGTCGGCGTCCTCGTAGTAGGTCTCCGACCCTGAGGCTCCATCCGGATCGGTGGTGCCGTCGCAGTCGTCGTCAAGGCCGTTGCAGGCCTCGGAGCCGCTGGGATTCACGGTGGCGTCGGTGTCGAGGCAGTCCGCGTCGTCGGTCGTCCAGTCGCTGATCGCCGTGCATGACGAGGCGCCGGAGTGGGCGTCGCCGTAGCCGTCGCCGTCTGCGTCGGGGTGGTACTCGGTGGCGTCGGGGGAGTCGCTGTCGATGGTGCCGTTGCAGTTGTCGTCGATGTCGTTGCACGCCTCGAACGCACCAGGATTGACAGCGCCGTCGCCGTCGTCGCAGTCGTCCCTGCTGTCGGCGTACCCGTCGGGCGTAGAGCACTGCGCGAGCGTCGCGCCGTCGGTCCCGTACCCGTCCCCATCGTCGTCGGGGTACCAGATGCGGGGGTCAGTGGCGCCTTCGTCGACTTCGCTGTCGCAGTCGTTGTCGCGCTCATCGCAGATCTCCTCGGCGTCCGCGTAGGTGAGCGGGTCGGAGTCATCGCAGTCGCCCGCCACGTCCACGTAGTTCTCGGGCGATGCGCAGGCGCGGGTCGCCGCGTTGTCGTCCCCGAACGTGTCTTCATCGAAGTCGGGGTAGTAGACCGCCCCGTCCACCGGGTCGTTGTCGACGTAGGTGTCGCAGTCGTCATCCGCCCCGTTGCAGATTTCCTCTGCGCCGGGGAACATGGCGCTGTCCCCGTCGTTGCAGTCGCCCCCCGCGAGGGACTGCCCTTCGGCCGCTTCGCAGGCGGTGGTGACCGCCGAGTCCCGGCCGTACCCGTCGAGATCGTCGTCGGCGTAGACGGGTACGGTGTCCGTCGCGTCTTCGTCTACGGTCTCGTCACAGTCGTTGTCGACCTCATCGCATACCTCGGGGTTGCCGATGAACCTCGCCGGGTCGAGGTCGTCGCAGTCCGGGCCTGTGGGCTGAACGTCTTGCCCGTCGCCGTCCTGATCGTAGTCGTCATTTCCAAGGCAGTCAGAGTCCACGCCGTCGTACCAGGGGTCGTCGGCGTCCGGATGCACGCTGGGGTCGGAGTCGTTGCAGTCGTCCCCTCCGTCGGAGCTGGCCACGTAGCCGTCCCCATCGACGTCCACCGGCGGTGCCGAATCGTCCGGTGCGGGCCCGGTCGCCGAGTCCTTGTCGCCATGGCAGGCTGGGAGCAGGGCGGCGAGCGCGATGCCGAGGATGCCAAGCTGGACGCGGTTGAGAACGTGGGTGACTTGGACAAAGGCGCGCATGGGCAGGGATCCTCTCCCACACTCTATCCGGGAAAGCGCCGGCGTCGGTAGCCCTACTTTCGCAGCTGTCCGACCCGCTCTTCGAAGGCGTCAAGCAGGTCAGGGATGGTCCGGCTGACCGCGTAACGCTGGATAGACGTGGGGATCTTGCCTGACTCGGCCCACCACTGGTAGCTCACGAGGCTGCCGCCTCCCGGTCGGGACGACACCTCCCAGCGGCCCATCATCTTTCGCTCCCAGGTCGCGTCGGAAGCCCATTGGGTGATCCTCGACATGTAGGGCGCGGGGTCGATCATCCACCAGCAGCTGTCGAAACGGTCGCCGTGGTCCACGTTCTGGACCTGCGCGACCAGCTGTCGCTTCACGTGCACGGCGTCGAAGATGAACCCGATGTCGAAGGACAGGTACATGTGTGAGGTGTCGATGTACTCGCTCCGGTCGTAGCCGAAGCGGTCCGGCACCCAGTTGTCCTGACTTCCGGCGTCGCGCAGGACCGGCTGCCAGTCGGCCATGGTGAAGGCGCTGTACCGGGTGAAGTTCCCGCCCACGACGCTCATGCCATCGACCGTCGCGGTGCCGGTGGCGATGCCGTGCCCCGAGCTGTCGGGGATGGGTGCGGCGATGGTCTGGAAGATCGGCTGGTCGCAGGCGGAGGTGCTGGGGACGAGCACGCGGAGCGCGGAGTAGAGGGCGAAGGAGTACACGAACGGAACCACGGCCACCTCGTTCGGTGAAGAGCCTTCACTGAGTATAGCCGCGAAGCGGGGGGGCCGGAAGGGGATAGGCGGGTCCATGGCCTTCAACCCCGACGCCCCTGGAAACCCCGAGCAGATCTTCGGGTTGCCGTTCACTCCCGAGAACGCCCGCGTCGTGCTCCTGCCTGTGCCGTGGCAGGCGACGACATCGTTCCGACGCGGCACGAGGGACGGGCCGCGGGCGATCCGCGAGGCGTCGCTTCAGGTCGACTTGCATGATCTGGAAGTGGGCGAGGCGTGGAGGGAGGGCTACGCGATGCTGCTCGAGTCCGACCTGGTACGCCTTTGGGACGAAGCCGCCGAGGGCGACGCGCTGGCGGTGATCGCCGCCGGCGGCGACGAGGCTGGCGACTTGGTGACGGTGGCGGCGCTGGGGCGGGTGAACGCGCTGTCCGGGCAGGTGAACGACTACGTCCACGCCGAGGTTTCGCGGCTGCTGGACGCGGGCCGACTTCCTGGGGTGGTCGGTGGGGACCATTCGGTGCCGTTCGGGGCGATCCTGGCCGCGGCAGAGCGCTATCCGGGGCTTGGGATCCTGCACATCGACGCCCACGCCGATCTTCGCGAGGCCTACGAGGGCTTTGTCTGGTCGCACGCCAGCATCCTCCACAACGTGCTCACGCGCATCGAGGGGATCGGCGCGGTGGCGCAGGTGGGCCTGCGGGATGTAGGCAGCGCGGAGGCGGCGTTCGCTGCGGCTGACGCCCGGGTCTTCTGGTTCACCGACCCGCAGATCCAGCGTGCGCTGGCCGAAGGGACCCCGTGGCTCTCACTCGTCCGGGAGATCGTGGCAGTATTGCCAAAAAAAATCTGGATCACTCTGGATATTGATGGGCTTGAGCCGGCGCTGTGTCCGGGTACTGGCACCCCGGTCCCGGGCGGTCTGACCTGGGGCCAGACCTGCGTGCTGCTCGCGGAGGTCGCCGCTCACTGCACGATCGTCGGGTTCGACCTGAACGAGGTCGGGCCGGGCGAGTGGGACGGAAACGTAGGGGCGAGGCTGCTGTACAAGCTCTGCGGGCACGCTGTGCGGTCGTAGCCGCGCGTGGCCCGGGCTGGCTTGGCGCCACGCGCTGCTCGCCGTCCGTTGGCACCCGTCAAAATTGCCAGCCCCGTCATTCCCGACACACACGTCAACAATGTCGGCGAACTACATAGGTATTTCCGTCACTATTTGCCTATCTGATCTTGCTTCCCGATGCGGTCTCCCTTACCCTCGCCAGATGAACACCTACGCGCTGGGCATCGATGTTGGGAGCACCACGGTCAAGGCGGTGGTGATGGATACGACGACCTTCGAGATCCTCTGGTCCGAGTACCACCGGCACGAGACGCGGCAGCCGGAGATGGTGATGGAGTTCCTGATCAAGATCGGGCACGCTTTTCCGGAGGCGACCTTCAGGGTGTTCATGACCGGGTCGGGCGCTGGCCCGCTCTGCGCGCCGGTGGGCGCGCGGTTCGTGCAGGAGGTGAACGCGGTCACGCTCGCCGTCGAGAAGCTGCACCCGGATGTGGGCAGCGTCATTGAGTTGGGCGGGCAGGACGCGAAGATCATCATGTTCCGCGAGAACAAGGAGACGGGGGAGAAGCAGGCCGGCACCTCGATGAACGACAAGTGCGCATCGGGCACTGGGGCGACCATCGACAAGTGCATGTTGAAGGTCGGCATGGCGCCGGACGCCGTGCGGGCGATCGTCTTCGACCCGTTGAAGCTGCACCACGTGGCGGCGAAGTGCGGCGTGTTCGCCGAGACGGACATCGTGAACCTCGTGAAGTCGGGCATCCCCGCTCCCGAGATCATGAACTCGCTGGCCGACGCCATCGTGCACCAAAACCTGTCGGTGCTGACCCGTGGGAACACGCTCCGGCACAGGGTCCTGCTGCTCGGCGGGCCCAACACCTACCTCCCGTTCCTGGTCGAGTGCTGGCGCAAGCGCATCCCGGAGACCTGGGGCGAGCGCGGCCACGAATACCCGAAGGACGTCCCGATCAACGAGCTGATCTTCGTTCCGGAGAACGCCCAGTACTACGCTGCGTTCGGCGCAGTGGTCTACGGTCTGACCGAGGACCAGCGGGTGGACTACCGCGGGCTCGACGGGCTCAAGGACTACATGACGAACGGCCGCGCCGCGCGGCTTGGTGCGTCTGCGGGCTCGCCGCTCATGAAGCCCACCGACAACCTCGAGGAGTTCACCGCGGAGTACCGCGTGCCGCACTTCGAGTCGGCGACGTTTGAGCCCGGCGAGGTCGTCCGGGCGGTCATCGGTATGGACGGCGGCTCCACCAGCTCCAAGGCGGTTTTGGTGGATGAGCGCGGGGTGATCCTGCGCAAGGAGTACCAGCTCTCCAAGGGCAATCCGATCGCCGATACCAAGGAGATCCTGGCCCGGCTCAAGAGCTACGTGCATGATCAGGGTGCGGTGCTGGACGTCATCGGTTTTGGCGCCACCGGGTACGCGGCGGACGTGCTCCAGGAGGCGGTGCGGAGTGACGTGAACATCGTCGAGACCGTCGCCCACATGATGAGCGCGGTGCATTTCGTGCCCGAGGCCGACGTCATCTGCGACATCGGCGGGCAGGACATCAAGGTGCTGATGCTTGAGCACGGCGACATCAAGAACTTCCGGCTCTCGAACCAGTGTTCCGCCGGCAACGGTATGCTGCTGCAGGCGATGGCCGACCAGTTCGGGCTCAAGGTGCAGGACTACGCGGACGTCGCGTTCGGCGCCAAGCTCGCCCCAAAGTTTAGCTACGGCTGCGCGGTCTTCCTCGACACGGACCGGGTGAATTTCCAGAAGGAGGGGTTCACCAAGGAGGAACTGCTGGCGGGGCTCGCGCAGGTGCTCCCGAAGAACGTCTGGCAGTACGTCGTGCAGATCCCGCGCCTCGCCGAGCTCGGCAAGGTCTTCGTACTGCAGGGTGGTACCCAGCACAACCTCGCCGCGGTGAAGGCGCAGGTGGACTACATCAAGGACCGCGTGCCCGGCGGCATCGTAAAGGTGCACCCGCACACCGGCGAGGCGGGCGCCATCGGGGCGGCGTTTGAGACGCTGCGCGTGGTGCGCCGAAAGGGTTCGACGCGCTTCATCGGGATCGACAATGCCATCGCGCTCACCTACACGTCAACCAACGACGAGTCGACAAAGTGTACGTTCTGCCCAAATAACTGCTCGCGGACGTTCATCGATACGCTCACGCCCTCGGGTGATACCAGTCGCTACATCTCCGGGTTCTCCTGCGAGAAGGGCACGGTCGAGAGCAAAGACGCGCTCAAGGTCCTCGCCAAGAAGAACAACGAGATCAAGCGGAAGTTCCCGAACCTCGTGGAGGAGGAGAGCCGCCTGGCCTTCGCGCACTTCTACGAGCCGGCCGCGCTTCCTGCCCGTGGGGCCTACATCGCCGACGTCGAGGTGCGGAAAGGCCTGCTGGGCCGCATCCAGCGTCGGGCGATCGGGCGGCCGTTCGAGCGCTCCAGCGCCGAGTGGCAGCAGTGGCGCAAGGAGTGCCGGGTGGGCATCCCCCGGGTGCTCAACATCTACCAGACTGGACCGTTGTTTCGCACGTTCTTTGAGGCGGCCGGCATCCCGAAGGAGAACGTGGTGTTCTCCGAGCAGACCTCTGAGGAGATGTGGGTGGAGGGCGGGAAATACGGGTCGATCGACCCGTGCTATCCGTCGAAGGTCGCTCAGGCGCACATCCACAACTTGATCTTCCACAAGCACGAGAAGCAGGAGGGCGCGGCCAGGACGGGCCCGCTGGACTTCATCTTTTTCCCGTGCCTGACCCACATCCCGAGCCATGTGAGCCAGGTGATGGACACTGCGTCGTGCCCGATCGTTGCGGGCGCGCCGAACGTGATGAAGGCTGCCTTCACCAAGGAGATCGACTTTTTTGCGCGCGCTGGCATCCAGTACGTGGACCCGGCGCTCACGCTGGTCGAGCACAACCTGTTCAAGGACCAGATGTTCCGCGCGTGGGGCCCCAAGCTCGGTCTCACCCGCGACGAGTGCGACCACGCCTGTGTCGAAGGCTTCAAGGCGCTCGACCTGTTCGACAAGCAGATTCAGGACAAGGGCCGCGCCATCCTTGAGACAGTGGAGCGCGAGAACCGCGTCGCGATCCTGATGATCGGGCGCCCCTACCACAGTGATCCCGGTCTGAACCACGGCATCCCGGATGAGTTTCAGGTGCTCGGCTACCCGATCCTCTCCATGCGCTCCATCCCGAAGGACGCCGCGTGGCTGCACCGGTTCTTCAAGGACGACCTCGCCGCCAAGAAGGCGGACGGCAGCCCGCTGATCGACGACGTGTTTGACGTCCGCGACGTGTGGCCGGAGAACTTCTCCGCGAACTCCGTCCAAAAGGTGTGGGCCGCCAAATTCGCCGCCCATCACCCGAACGTGGTCATCCTCGATCTCTCGAGCTTCAAGTGCGGCCATGACGCGCCCACGTACGGCCTCATCGACAGCATCGTGAAGGCCAGCGTCACCCCCTACTCGGCGCTGCACGACATCGACGCCAACAAGCCGGGCGGGTCCATCAAGATCCGCGTGAAGACCTACGCCCACCGGCTCGCGCTGTTCGAGGAGCTGCTGACCGACGACGCGCGGAAGCAGAGTGAGCTCGACCGGCGGGTGGCGGAGAAGCGCAATGAGCTCTTCGCTCGCAAGTACGCGTCCACGGCCACCGCGGCGGCGG
>SHYV01000164.1 GCA_009692605.1 Myxococcales bacterium | reverse complement strand
CCGCCCGCCCGCCCGTTCACCCTCCGCGCCTCTCCGGGCGAGCGTGTTCGTCACCCTGTCCGCGCGCTGACCCTGCTGGGAGTGCTGCTCTCGGCTGTCGCCACGGCCGCGACGGCTACCTGGCCGCTCTCCCCTGAGGCCGACTACACCTACGATGCGGCGGAGGTGACCGTGACCCGCGGCGTGGCCCGGCTGTACAGCGACACCCTCGGCACCGGTGCGGACGGCGATCTCTCGGTGAGCGGCAGCACGTGGGACCTGTCGAGTGACGCTTCCGGGGCCCGCACGGTCGCGGACGGCGTGTCGTGGTCGCTGTCCGGCGCGGTCAGCTCGGGGGGCTCCGAGCTGACGCTCTCCGATCTCACCACCGGGCTCGAGGTCGGCGACGAGCTGCTGGTGATCGACATCGGCGGCACTGCCTCGAACCCCGCCACCGGCGGCTGGGAGACGGTGCGCGTGGCGGGGGTCAGGGGGACGACTGTCGCCCTGGCGACCGCGCTGTCCAGCAGCTACGGCGGCGCTGGTCACGCTGTCCTCGTCCAGCGAGTGCCCAATTACGAGAGCGTCACGCTGGTGAGCGCGACGCTCACCGCGTCGGGCTGGGACGGGGCCACGGGTGGGGTCATCGCGTTCCGGGCGCACGGCGCGCTCTTGGTGGACGTGGACTCTGCGATCACCGCGGACCACCTTGGGTATCGGGGCGGTGCAGGCGGCAGCACGAGCGGCGGGTACACCGAGGGCGGCGAGAGCGTCGGGGGCATGGACGGGACCGGTGGTGCGGTGAGCACAAACGGGGCCGGAGGCGGGGGGGGCGGCGAAGGGCCATCGTCCAGCGTCGGGACCTACGGCGGCACCGGCGGGTACGGGGCCGGCGGCGGCGGGTCGGACGGGACGATGAACGCGGACGACGGGGCCGGCGGCGGGGGCGGCGGAGGCCACGCAGGCGGTGGCGGCGGAGGTGGCGGCGGCACCGGGGGCGGCACAGACGTGGGGGGTGCGGGCGGCGCGGGCGGCGCGGCGGGCATCGCAGCGGGGGGCGGGGGGCTCTCGTCGTGCCCAGGCGGCGCGGGCGGCGCGGCGGGGAGCGGCGGGGGGGGCAGCACGAGCTGCTACGACACCAGCAAGTCGGCCGGGACCGTAGGCTCGGGGGCGACCGGGGGCGGCGGGGGCGGCACCTGTGGTGGAGATTATGGTGGCGGTGGCGGTGGCGGCGGCGGGATCGCCGGCGATGCCGATCTGGACAGCGTTGTCTTTGGCGGCGGAGGCGGCGAGGGAGGCAGTTCGTCGTGGGGCTACGCGGGTGGAGCTGGGGGGGGCGGCGGTGGCGTCGTGCTGGTATGGGCTTCGAGGGCCAGAGTGGAGGGCTCGATCTCTGCAGATGGGGAGGACGGCGTGGCCGTCACGATCGCGAACCGCTCCGGGAGCGGGGGCAGCGGCGCGGGGGGCACGGTGATGATCGCGGCCGACGACCTTGTGGTCACCGGCGATGTGGGGGCGTCGGGCGGATCAGAAGGACCGTCGAACGCTGGGTACTCATCGGGCGGCGGGGGGGGCGATGGTTTCGTTCGCGTGGACGCGAACACCGTGAACGGCGTTCCTTCGACGGATGCGAGCTTCGTGGACACCGTCTCGTCGGTGGGGTCGCCCGCAGCGGGCTCGGTCAACGCGTGGTCGGAGAGCTACGCGGGCGAGTCCATGGTCTGCGGGAACGAGCCGGTAGAGCCGAGCACGCTGGTCACCTGGACCGGGTTCGCCACGACCGAAGACGACGATGGGGGCGAGGTCCGCTACGTCATCACGACCGATGCGGGCGCGACATGGAGCTGGTACGACGGCGGCGCCTGGGTCGAAGCCGACGGGTCGAGCTCCGAGGCGAACGACGCCGCCACCATCGACAGCGCCATCGGAGAGCTGGACGGGAACGCGTCGATCTCCTGGTGCGCGTGGCTGGTCGGCGACGGCACGCAGGCCGTTGGCCTCGATCAGGTTGAGATTGGGTACACCGATGACGACGACAGCGACGGCGTGCTCAACGTCGATGACAACTGCCGGGCGACATCGAACGGCGCCCAGACCGACAGCGACGGCGACGGGGCGGGCGACGCCTGCGACGACGACGCGGACGGGGATGGGTACGACGCGGCGGCGGCCGGCGGGAACGACTGCGACGACGCCGACGCTGGGGTGAACCCCGATGCCGTGGAGACGTGGTACGACGGGGTCGATCAGGACTGCAGCGGCGGCTCGGATTACGATCAGGACGGGGATGGCTACGACGCGGAGGCCCCGGACGGGGCGGGGACCGACTGCGACGACACCGACACCGCCAGCTACCCGGGGGCGGGCGAGGTCTGGTACGACGGCGTCGACCAGAACTGCGACGGCGGCTCAGACTTCGACGCCGACGGCGACGGGTACGACGCTCCCGACGCTCCCGACGGCCTCGGGACCGACTGCAACGACGCCGACGCCGGGGTGAACCCCGATGCGGTGGAGACCTGGTACGACGGCATCGACGCCGACTGCGACGGCGCGTCCGACTACGACGCGGACGGCGACGAGCACGACTCCTCCACCGCTCCCGACGGCACCGGCGACGACTGCGACGACGACGACGCCACCGTCCACCCCGGCGCGGTCGACTCGTCTTACGACGGCATCGACGCCGACTGCGACGGCGCGTCCGACTACGACGTGGACGGCGACGGGCACGACTCCATCGACTCTCCCGACGGCCTCGGGGACGACTGCGACGACAGCGACGCCGCCATCCACCCCGACGCTGGCGAGACCTGGTACGACGGCGTCGACACCGACTGCGACGGTGCTTCGGACTACGACGCCGACGGCGACGGGTACGACTCCTCGTCCGCCACCCCCGATGGCACCGGCACGGACTGCGACGACAACGCAGCCGACACCTACCCCGGCGCCCCGGACGACCTGACCGACGGCCGCATCACCGACTGCGCCAACGCTAACGAAGGAGACCTCGACGGCGATGGCCATCCCGACACGCTCTACGGCGGCGACGACTGCGACGACTCGAACAGCGCGGCCTACCCCGGCGCCACCGAGACCTGGTACGACGGCATCGACGCCGACTGCGACGGCGCCTCCGACTACGATGCGGACGGCGACGGCCATGAATCTGCCGACTACGGCGGGGCCGACTGCGACGACACTGACGCCCTCATCTCCCCCGACGCCACCGAGACCTGGTACGACGGCATCGACGCCGACTGCGACGGTGCTTCCGACTACGACGCGGACGGCGACGGCCATGACTCTGCCGACTACGGCGGGACCGACTGCGACGACGGGGACAGCGGCGTGAACCCCGACATCGCAGAGACCTGGTACGACGGCCTCGACAGCGACTGCAGCGGCGGGTCCGACTACGACGCCGACGGCGACGGCTTCGACTCCGCCAGCTACGGCGGGTCCGACTGCGACGACGGTGCCGCCGACACCTACCCGGGCGCGCCTGATGATCCGACCGACGGCCGGACCACGGACTGCGCGCTCGCAACCGACGAGGACAGCGACAGCGACGGCTACATCGACACCGCGTTCGGTGGCGACGACTGCGACGACAACAACAGCGACACGCACCCTGACGCGGCCGAGGTCTGGTACGACGGCACCGACCAGGACTGCGACGGCAACGACGACGATCAGGACGGCGATGGGCACCGCGCCGAGGTCGCCGGCGGCGACGACTGCGACGACACCGACGCCAACGTCAACCCCGACTCCTCCGAGGTCTGGTACGACGGCACCGATCAGGACTGCGACGGCAACGACGACGATCAGGACGGCGACGGCTACGCCGCTTCAGATGTCGGCGGCGATGACTGCGACGATCTTGATGCCAGCATCGGGAATGACTGCGACACCGGCCCGGTTGACGACACGGGCACCATCGACGACACCGGAGTGGTTCAGGACACGGGCACGATCAAGGGCGGCGGGGGGTGCGCGTGCGCGACGGGGAAGCGCGCGGCGGGGGAGTCGGGCGGGACCTGGGCAGGGTTGCTGGTGGCGGCGGGGGTGTTGTTGGCGCGGAGGCGGCAGCCTTGGTAGCCGGTGTAGGTGGAGTAGTAGAACACCACGGTGTCGAACGTGTAGATCTCGGCGTTGTAGTCATAGCTCTCGGCGAAGCCTCAGGACGCCGTGAAGCCATCCCACGCCGTGCCCTCCATCCCCCACTGCTCGCAGCCAGCTCCGGTTGCGGTCCCCCGGACAGCGCCAGATCGAACGCCCAGTCACACGAGGGGCAGCCTTCGGGTGCCGGGCCGGGCTGGACCATTCGGACAGGCCGGCGCAGAGGGCGTTGAGCCGAGAGTCGGTGAGGACGTAGCCGAAGTGCCCCGAGACGAAGGTGCCGTCGTTGGTCTGGGCGTCTCCCGCGTACCAGATCAGCCCGCAGGCCGTGTCGCACGGTTGGTCGGCATCGGTGTCGCATGAGGCGGTGTCGCAGCCGGCTGCCCCGGCGAGCGAGGCCGCCACGCCCGAGCACCACAGGAGGGGAGAGCCGAGCATCCGGCAGCGCAGTACGCGCTGCATGTCGGGGATCCTACCCGATCCCATCCTGACCGCTCACCCCTTCTGCGCCGCGACCACCCCCACAAACAGCGCCGGCCCCAGCGCCGCAGGGTCCGCCGACAGCACGCGCCAGCTCTGGACACTCATGCCCGCCCGGCGCGCATGACCCTCCAGCGCCGCGCGCGAAAACCCCAGGTGCTGGTGCCCCATGGTCTCCCGGTACTCCTCGCGGTCGTGCTCAACCATATCGAGGATCACCCAGCGCCCGCCGGGCTTCAGGACCCGCGCGACCTCTGAGCACACCGGCGCAAGATCATCGACCAGGTGGAGCACCAGCGCGCAGATGGCGAGGTCAAGGGTGCCGGCCGACCAGGGGAGGGACTCCATCCTCCCCCCGACGATCTCGACGTTGGGCATGCCCGCCGTGCGCTCGCGGGCGACCGGGAGGATGGACTCTTCGCGGTCCAAGCCGAGGACCCGACCCGCGATGGGGGCCAGCATGGCGACGATGGACCCTGGGCCGCAGCCAAGGTCGGCGATGACCAGATCTGGCGGGAGCATCGCCAGTAGCCCCGGAACCGCGTACTGTTCTCCGAACAGCTGCTTTCGAAGGCGCCGAAAGGCTTCGCCGCCGCTGCCCGAACGCGCCGCGACCACCCCGTTCAGCCGGCGCAGGTCCTCCGAGTAGACCGAGGAGCTGTCCGCGTCATCGACCTCGCGCCGCACCAGATCCCAAAGCGCGCGGGCGACGCCCAGCTCCGCGAGGCGAAAATACGACGCGGTCCCGGCCCGCCGGAGCGTGATCCAGCCGGCATCCTGAAGCTGCTTGATGTGACGGCTCGCCGTGGGCTGGGGGACCTGAAGCACACGCGCGATCTCCCCGACGGCCAACTCGTCGCGTTCAAGAATCCGAAGCAGGCGCACGCGGAGCGGCTCGGACAGCAGCGCCAGACGGTCAAACACGGGGTCGGTCATGGTCTCCGCAAATATCTTGTTGCGCTACATCCGTCCATGCGGATATAGCAGGACATCCGGTCTCCACGTATGCGTCCCCGGGTCGTTTCCCTCACTTCAATCCATCGAGGAATCTCATGATCTCCACCCCCATCGACGCCCAGTCCACCTTCATGAACACCGGCCTCGCGCTCGCCGCGGACATGCCGTTCAAGGTGCGCGACCTCTCCCCCGAGACCGTGCGGTTCGGCCGCAAGGAGATGGAGCTCGCGCTGGTCGAGATGCCCGGGTTGCTCGCGCTGCGCGACGAGTACACGGCGGCGTTGCCGCTCAAGGGCGCGAAGATCATGGGTAGCCTGCACATGACCATCCAGACCGCCGTGCTCATCGAGACGCTGGTCTGCCTCGGCGCCGATGTGCGCTGGGTCAGCTGCAACATCTTCTCCACCCAGGATCACGCCGCCTCCGCCACCGTGGTCGGGCCCAACGGGACCCACCTCAACCCCACCGGCGTCCCCGTCTACGCGTGGAAGGGCGAGACGCTTGAGGAGTACTGGTGGTGCACGATGCAGGCGCTGGTGTGGCCCGACGGCACCGGCCCCAACCTGATCCTCGATGATGGTGGCGATGCCACCTTGCTCGTCCACCTTGGCTACGAGCTTGAGGTCAAGGGCGAGCTCCCCGACCCCAAGAAGGCCTCCAGCCACGAAGAGAGCATCATCCTCCAGCTGCTGCTCGACGTCCGTCACTCCAGAGGCGATCGCTACTGGCACGGCTTCGCCGCCCGCATCCGCGGCGTGTCGGAGGAGACCACCACCGGCGTGCACCGCCTCTACGAGCGCGGTCAGGCCAACACCTTGCTCTTCCCCGGCATCAACGTCAACGACAGCGTCACCAAGTCGAAGTTCGACAACGTCTACGGCTGCCGGCACTCTCTGGTGGACGCGATCATGCGCGCCACCGACGTGCTGCTCTCTGGAAAGAAGGTCCTGATCTGCGGGTACGGCGACGTTGGCAAGGGCTCGGTCGAGAGCGTGCGCGGCCAGTACGCGCGCGTTGCGGTCACCGAGATCGATCCGATCTGCGCGCTTCAGGCGTGCATGATGGGTGTAGACGTGGTCACCCTCGACGACGTGGTGTCCACCTACGACATCTTCGTGACCGCCACCGGCAACAAGGACATCATCTCCGCCGCCCAGATGGAGAAGATGAAGCACAACGCCATCGTGTGCAACATCGGCCACTTCGACAATGAGATCGACATGGCCGGCCTCGACGACATGCGCGCGAAGGGGCTCGTCGAGAAGATCGACATCAAGCCCCAGGTGGCGGAGTGGAAGTTCAAGACCACGGGCCGCAGCATCATCATCCTCGCCGAGGGCCGCCTGGTGAACCTTGGTTGCGCCACCGGGCACCCGAGCCTCGTGATGAGCGCATCCTTCACCAACCAGACGATCGCGCAGATCGAGCTGCACAAGAACGCTGAGTCCTACGGTGTGAATCAGGTCGCCACCCCCGGCGGGAAGAAGCCCGAGGTGATCACGCTCCCGAAGCACCTCGACGAGAAGGTCGCCCGGCTCCACCTTGCCAAGTTCGGCGTCAACCTGACCAGCCTCTCGGCGGATCAGGCGGCCTACATCGGCGTGACGGTGGCCGGCCCCTACAAGTCCAACCATTACCGGTACTGAAGCGACCCCCGGGCGTGCGGGGCGCTGGTACCGGGCGGCTGCCTTCCTGATAGGGATGGCGGTCGCGTTGGCCGGAGCGGAGTCTGCCTTCCGGTTGTCTTTTCATGCGCTTCCCTCCATCGCCGCGCTGGACGATGGGGGGTTCGCTGCCGGGAGCGTGCCTCAAGTGGAGTGCCCGGAGGGGCAACTCATGGCGTGGCCACCCGCGTCCCTCCCGACGCGGGACCACACCCTTGGGGTGTTCGGCGATTCGGTGGCCGCGGGCGTGCGGCTGGACGATCCGCCGAACACCCGGTTCGGTGCGCTGCTCGCTCGGGATCTGGGCACCCTGACCGACCAGTGGGTTGAGCTGAACGACGCGAGGCCCGGGGCCAGTTGGTGTTCGACGGTCGGCACGGCGGCCGACCGCATCCGCGATAAAAGCGTGGATCTCGCGCTGGTCGCCTTCTTCGCGGACGACCTCTCCGTTCACGATCAGCTCACCGTGAACGGGCAGCTCGTGGTCTTTCCGGATCGCGCCCCGCCGCTCCTGCGGCCGTTGGTCACCGCTTCGTGGGCGGCGAACTTCGTCTGGGCTGGCTGGGCCGCCCGGGTCGGTTTGGCGGACCGTCGCTTCGTCTCCCGGCGCGATCAGGCCGCCTTCGTGGGCGCGGTCAGCGGACTGGCCAGCGTGGCCGTCGCGAACGAGGTCCCGCTGCTCTTCGTCGTGCTGCCCCCTATCGACGCTGGAAAGTGCGATAGCGCGGCCTCACAGAGCATGTGCGACTGGTTGCCCCGGGACTATGAGCTGGTTCGGTTCCTGCTCGGGCAAGCGAAGGTGGTGAGCGTGGACCTGACCGACGTCTACGCGGGCGACGATGTACGGGTGCCGGAGGAGCGGGACTTCCCGGTGGGCGGGATGGCGGTGCATCCCAACGCGCGCGGTCACGCACGGATCGCCGAGCGGCTCGGGCCGGTGCTCGCCGGGCTCCGCCTATCGGCCCGCTGACCCGCCCCCGGCCGCACGCCCCCCGCATGCCCCCCTTTACGCGCCGTGCGACCGGACAATCCGGTCGTAGTAGTCGATCACCCCACGGACATACTGGCGCTTCTCTGCATAACTTCCGGCGAAGAAGCTGCGTTTGAACCCGTGGATGACGATGTCTCGCAGCTCGCGGGAGTTGACTCCGCAGTTGTCCACCGCCAGCCGGATCTCCTTCGATGCCGTGGTGTGGGAGACGAGGCGGTTGTCGGTACACAGCGCGACCGACATACGCGCGTCCAGCATCTTGCGTAGGGCGTGCTCGCCGGCGGTGCGGATGGACGGGTTGGTCTGGAGGTTGGAGGTGATGCACACCTCCATGGTCACCCGGCGGTCCGCGATGTAGTCGGCGAGCCGGTTTGTATAGGCCGTCTTGTCGTCGACCTTCGGGTCAGTCACGCGCTCGGGGGAGAACAGGAGGTAGCCGTGGCCGATGCGGTCGGCGTGGAGCTTGGTGATCGCCTGAAAGATGCTCTCGGCTCCGTAGGCCTCACCGGCGTGCACGGTCTTGTGCATGAAGTGCTGGTGGGCGAAGTCGTAGGCGTCGAGGTGATCGATGGCCGGGTAGCCGTCCTCCTGACCGGCGAGGTCGAACCCGACGACGGGGATGCCCGCCTCGTCGCGCGCCCACACCGCCTCGCGCGCGAGCTCCAAGCTGGCGAGCCCGAACACCTTCTTTCGCGGGGCCTTGGAGAGCGCCCGCATCAGTTGGCCATAGTAGACCGAGAGCTCGGCTGAGAACGCCCGCAGCGCGCATACGATGATGCCGTAGCGGAATTCGGGGTCGCCCGGTGGCAGGGAGGCGTTGATTTCGCCCTGCGCTCGCGCCATTCCGTTGTTGACCGCGATCAGCACTTCGCGGCCGTCCATGTCGTGGTGCTGGTGCAGCTGGGGGGCGAAGCGCACCTCGACGTAGCGCACGCCTTCGTTCCAGTTGTCGTAGGCGAACTCATACGCGATGCGCTCGAGGGACTCTCGGTCCTGCATCACCGCGCAGGTCCAGGCGAAGCCCTGCAGGTATTCACCGAGGTGGGCGTAGCTCTCCTTAAAAACCAGCTCGTTCATCCCCTCCTCGCTGGTGCTGGGAAGCGCCACGCCGCGCTCGCGCGCGAGCTCGATGAGCGTCGCGACGCGCAGCGACCCGTCGAGGTGCACGTGCAGGTCGGCCTTCGGCAGTGCGCGGATCAGCGCGTCGGTGAGCGCGGGGGCGGGGCCGGGCTGGGGGGCAAGCGGTGAAGGTGCGGGCATCGTGGCGGCTATCCGGAAAGCGACGCCGAGGCCGGTCCCATCCGGTCCGCCTCGGCGTAGCTCACCATGCGGCCCAGCGACGGATCCCAGACATCCAGCGTCAGGCACTCCCGGATCGACGACGGCGTGAGGAACACGGTGTGCGGCTGCTGCAGCTCGGGCATGCCAGCCATGGCCTCGGGCAGCCGGTAGAACGGGATGCGGTGGTTCAGGTGGTGCACGTGGTGGTAGCCGATGTTCCCGGTGAACCAGTGCATCACCGCCGGCATGTCCATCATCGAGCTGGAGTGCAGCGCGGCGAACGTGTACTCCCACTCGTGCCGACCTTTGATCGCCATCCCTGGAAAGTTGTGCTGGGCGTAGAAGAGGTAGCTCCCGAGCCCGGTGGCGACCATGACAGGGAGCGCGCCGGCGAAGAAGGCGTTCGCCCAGCCGAAGAGCAATCCGATCGTCGAGAGCAGCACCGCGTGGGCGAGGAGGGCGTAGATTCCGTCCTTGTGCTGCGCCGGGTTCCGCCGGTAGGGTGAGACGCACATGCCGAGCACGAAGACCGTGAGGTAGCCGGCGAGCATGGTGAGCGGGTGGCGGACCAGCTTGTAGTCTCGGCGCTGCGCCGCGGTCATCAAGCCCCACATGTCCACGGTCACGATGGGGTAGCTGCCGATGCTGGCGCCCACCATCTTGGCGGTGTGCTTGTGGTGGTAGTCGTGGGTCTGCTTCCAGACGCTGGGCCCCGCGAGCACCCAGTAGCCGACGATGTGCATGACCACCTTGCCCACCTTCGACCCGGTGAGCACGGCCCCGTGCAGGTAGTCGTGGTAGAAGATGAACAGGCGGACCAGAGTGAGCCCCGCCAGCGTCGCGAACGTGAGCTTGAGCGCGACGCCCAGCAGAAGGCCGCCCCACGGCCCGAGCGTCACGCCGGGCAAGGCGACGGTGAAGGGGGTCGCGACTACGCCGGCCAGACCAAACGCGAACACCGCCATGGCGATGAGAAGAAGTCGCCATGTACGTCCGCGATCTTCCGTCGCGTAGGGGTTGGAGGCGCGGACCAGCTCGGGACCTGTGCGCATTTTGGACTCCTTCGGGCTCGTTGATTAGCTATGGGCGCGATCTACATGATGCGAATCGCCTGCACAAGAGGGATCTTCCTGTAATTTTGCCGACTGCTGGGTCGGTTTGGATCTCTCTGGTCTGCGCTGGGCCTGCGCTGGACCTGCGCTGGGCCTGCGCTGGGCCTGAGTTGGGCCTACCGTGCGGCGACCGCGGCGCTCACCACGAAATTGGCGGGGTAGCAGGGGCGACCGTCCCGGATGTACCGACGTTCGAGCTCCGCAGCGTCCGCCACGTCGGTCACCGCCCAGCCGTCTCGCTCCATGAACGCGGCCACGTCTTCGGGGTGCGATGGAAAGGTCACCGGCTCGGCGATGATCGCGAGCAACGCGGCGGAGAAGCGCCGAATCGACGCCACCCGGTCGTGCGTATCGAGGTAGCAGAAGTAGTCCATGGTGAGGCCCGAGCCCGGCGCCGCCAGATCGCGGAGGGCGCCGAGCGTGCCGTGGACCGCGTCGCGCGAGAGGTACATTGAGACGCCCTCCCAGGTGAAGAACGTTGGTTTCTTCGGGTCGAACCCCGCGGGCAGGAGCACCTCGCCCAGCGATTGGGTCTGGAAATCGATCGTCACGTACCGGATGTGGGCCCGATCCGGCATGCCGGGGATGCGGCTTAGGATGCGTTGTTTACGTTGAGCTGTGCTCGGGTAGTCGACCTCAAAGACGGGTCGCCCGGCCAGCTCCGCGGCGAGCCGTACGCCGCGCATGTCGTAGCCGGCACCGAGGATGACAAGCTGCTCCACGGGGCCACCGGGCCGCGAACTGGACAGCGCCTCGCGGGCACGATCATCCATGTAGCGATGCCGCGCGCGGACGTAGGTGTTGAGCTCCGGGAGTATGCTCCACGCCACGGCGGGCGAGATGAGGAGGGCCATCGACCCGGGCGACAGGAAATATCGGGCCCAGAGATCGTCAATCACCCGATCGGCCGGTGGGGTGTGCTGGTCCACGGCGCGCATGAAGCACACCGCTTCAGCCGTCAGGGAGGGGCGGGAGTCCATGGGACAGGCGGGTAACCTGCGGCGATGCCCGCTCGGCCCGCCCCCTCGCCGTGAACCGGTCCAGAAACACGTACACCACCGGCACGACCACAAGGGTCAGCACCGGGACGTGATGACGCCGCCGATGACGGCGATGGACATCGGCGCCCGAAACTCCG
>SHYV01000163.1 GCA_009692605.1 Myxococcales bacterium | reverse complement strand
ATGAACGACCCCGGCGTAAACCAGCAGCCCGGGACGGTCGCCGCGGCAGGAGCGAACCCGGACTGCGTCACGCCCGAGGCCGTCTACGACCTGCATGGCAACCTTCACGAGTGGATCGACACCCCCAGCGGCACGTTCAAGGGGGGCTTCTACGCCGACGGCTCCATAAACGGACCGGGGTGCAGCTACGCCACCACAGCCCACGAGTTCAGCTACCACGACTACTCCACCGGATTCAGGTGTTGCAAGCTGCCGGAATAGCGGACCTGCTGCTCGTCGCCGCACTGCGAAAAAGAATTCGCACCTTCTGGTGAATGGTGCTAACGGTCGGCGATGCTCCCGCTTTTGACCCTCACGCCACTTTGGGCCCACCTCGCGCTCGCCGTCGAGCCGACCGCCCCAACCGTCGCTGGGGCCAACACGGTGAGCACCGCGATCTTCATCGCCGCCGACCCGGCGACGGTGCGGGCGGTGCTGGCGGACCCGCTCCGTGCGTGCCACCTCTCCTCGGACGTCTTGGAGGCCACCCTGGTGGAAAATCACGGGGAGTGCACGCTCATCCAGATCACCACGCGCGGAATGACCTCTCCGCTGACGTATACGACACGTCGTTGCCCCAGCGCCGACGGGTTCGTCGAGACGCTGGTACAGACGGATGACTTCGACTATCAGGCGTCCCGATGGAGCCTCCGCCCGGTTTCGGGTGGCACTCAGGTGACCCTCGAGGTGCGGTCCGAGCCTCGCCTGCCCGTGCCTCAGCGGCTGATCAACGCCGCCGTAGGGAGCAGCGCCGTGCAGACTCTCAAGAACCTCGTCCAGAGGGTGACAAGCCGGTAGCCTGGCGCGAACACCTGCTGGCAGCGGCTGGGACCGGTTAAGTGACCGGTCCTCTCAGGAGACCTGTGTCTACTGTCGCCCTGCTTACCTCCGTCGACGCGCTCTTCAATCCCACCGATGAGCACCGGATGCTGAGGGAGATGGTCGCATCGTTCACCCGGGACGAGGTGGAGCCACAGGCCGACCGGCAGGATCGTGAGCAGGTGCTGAACCGCCCGCTATTCGAGCGTCTCGGAGAGCTTGGACTGCTCGGCATCACCGTTCCAGCCGAAGACGGGGGTGCGGGCATGGACGCCGTGGCCGCCGTGATCGCCCATCACGAACTTTCCAAGTCCGACCCCGGATTTTGTCTGGCGTACCTCGCGCATTCCATGTTGTTCGTAAACAACTTCTACCATTGCTCCAGCCGCGCCCAACGCGCGAAATACCTCCCGAAGGTGCTGTCCGGGGAGTGGATTGGCGGAATGGGGATGACCGAGCCCGGGTATGGCACGGACGTGTTGGGAATGACGACCACGGCGGTCGACCGCGGCAGCCACTACGTGCTGAACGGCACCAAGACCTACATCACCAACGGCCCCGAGGGCTATTGTTTTCTGGTCTACGCGAAGACCGACGAGAAGCTCACGAGCTTCCTTGTAGACCGCACCTGCCCGGGCTTCTCGACGTCCGGGCCGATCCACAAGATGGGGATGCGCGCCAGCTCGATGAGCGAGCTGGTGTTCGACCAGTGCGAGGTCCCGAAGGAGAACGTGCTCGGGGGCATCGGAAATGGCCTCGTCCACATGATGCGAAACCTCGAGATCGAGCGGCTCACGCTCGCTTCGATGAGCCTCGGCATCGCCGACCGGTGCATGGACATCATGGTGAAACATGCGGCGCAGCGGGTGGCTTTCGGGCACTCGATCAACCGATTCGGCCAAATCCAGCGCTACATCGGGGAAGGCTACGCCAAGACCGAGGCAGCGCGGTGTCTCATCTACCAGGTCGCCCGGACCGTGGGGCCCGACAGCCGGGCGAGGCTTGGCTCCGACGCCGCCAAGCTCTTCGCCGCGCCGGTCGGGAAGGAGGTGGCGGATGCCGCCATGCAAGTGATGGGCGGGTCCGGCTACTGCACCGAGTACCCGGTGGAGCGGCTGCTGCGTGACGCGAAGCTGCTGGAGATCGGTGGCGGCACGCTCGAGTCGCACCAGAAGAACATCACGAAGGACCTCACGAAGGTCGTTTGCGGGTGAAAATCCGGTCCAGCGCTGTCGGGCTGGCGCTCGGGATCCTCGCGTGCGCCGCCGATCCGGTCGAGCAGTTCAACGAAGACCGGATCGAGGCGATCTGCGCCTGGCACGAGCGATGCGGTTCGCTGGAGGTGAGCGGCTTCGAGGACATCGGCGACTGCCGGTCCGGCCTCGCGGCGGCTGCTCGGTCCGAGCGGTCGAACATGAACTGCGACGGCTTCGACGAGGAGGCTGCTGATGCCTGCGTGGCGGCCTGGGGCGCGGGGGACTGCGACGTTCCGCCCGATCTCTCGGGGTGTGAGGGGGTCTGCGAGGACTGAGGGCCCGCACCGCCTACGCTGCGCTGAGCATGCCAGTCGCGAGCATCGCAGCGACGATGGCGGCCAGGCCGAGGCGCCAGATCGCGAACACCTCCAAGCCATGCGACTGTAGCCAGCCGACGAGCCACCTCACCGAGATCGCGGCCGAGACCGCGGCGGCGAGGAAGCCCACCAGCAAGGGGGCCGGGCCGAAGGCGTCCACCATTTCGCCGCCGTGCTTCAGGCCTTTATACGCGGTGGCCGCTCCGAGCGTCTCCAGCCCAAGAAGGAACGAGAACTCCACCGCCGCCGGGACGGAGAGCCCGAGCGCGAGCGCCCCGAGGATGGTCGCGAGGCTCCGTGACGTGCCCGGCCAAAGGGCCAGGCATTGGGCGAGTCCGATCAGAAAAGCGGTGCGAACATCCATGTCGTCGAGGGTCCGGGCGCCGCCCCGCCCGCGAAGCAGGAGGATCGCCCCGCCGCCGACCGCCCAGGCGCCGACCACCGGCCACAGCCCGAACAGCAGCTCATCGATCTTCTCCTCGAAGAGCAGGCCGAGCACAGCGGCGGGCAGGAACGCGACCACCAGCTGGATGAACAGGCGCCGCCCCGCAGGGTACCGACCGGCGAGGCCGAGCACCAGCTGTCGGACCCGTTCACGGTACAGGCCCAGCACCGCGACGATCGCCCCCGACTGGATGCAGATCGCGTAGGCATCTGCGGCCTCGCTCCGCTCGATGCCAAGTAGGCGCTCGGTGAGGATGAGGTGGCCGGTGGAACTGACCGGCAGGAACTCGGTGACTCCTTCGACGATGCCAAGGATCAATGCCTGTAGAAGGGTCATCTGTCGCCGGGTGAGAAGGAACGGCCGTGTATCAAGAAAGGGGACGGATGGCGGCTCCAGCGCCCGGTAGGCCATCGCCCCGCCCACATTCGGGCTAAGCTGCCGAGGTGGAAAGAAACCTCGCGCAGGAGATCAAGGTCGGCATCTTCGTGGTGGTGTTCATGGTGCTGATCGCCGCCGGGGTGTTCGTGCTCGGCGGTGCCTCGAAGATGTTCGCTCAGGAGTACAAGCTCCATACAACCTTCCTCGATGTGAAGGGGCTCAAGACCGGCGCGGTCGTCCGGCTGGCCGGAATCGACATCGGAGAGGTCTCCAACGTCCAGTTCTCGTCCGATCAGGGCACCAAGACCATCGAGGTCGAGCTCACCATCCGAAGCGAGTACCAGCCGCGCTTGCGGGCGGACTCCAGCGCAAACATCTCGCAGATCGGCGTGCTCGGCGACATGTACATCTCGCTCTCGGTCGGCTCTCCGGAGAAGGAAATGCTCGCCGGGGACGCGACAATCTCGTCGGTGGAGAGCGTCGACTACCTCTCCTACGCCAACAAGGCGACCTCGATCGTGGAGAACGCCTCGTCGATCTCCAAAAAGCTCGACCTGATGCTCGGTAGCGACGAGGCCGCCGCGGGCGCCGGGGTGGCGAATTCGCTGTCCCACATCGAGGCGTTGCTCGCCGAGGCGAAAGAAGGGAATGGCATCCTCCACATCCTGATCTACGACAAGTCCGCAGGCGCGAAGGTGAAGGACATCCTGGCGCACGTGGACGGCATCGTGACCGACGTGCATGCGCTGACCACCGAGATGCGGACCGGAAAGGGCCTCGCCCACGAGATCGTGTACTCTCCGAACGGCGAAAAGCTGTTCCGCAAGCTCGGCGACATGGCGGACGCGGTCGACGGGGTGATGGGCGACATCAAGACGGGCGACTCGCTGGCCCACGCGCTGCTGTACGATCCGGAGAAGGCGAAGATCATCGACGACGTGCAGCGGACCATGGCGCATGTCGAAGAGCTCACCAACGCCGTGAATGAGGGCGACGGAACGCTCGGCCTGCTCGTCCGGGACCCCCAACTGTACGAGGACATGCGCGTCCTGCTCGGCGGGGCCCAGCGAAACGCCCTATTGAAGGCGTACATTCGCGCGACCGTCGCGAAGGGCCGGAACGAGTCGGAGTGGGAGCCGCCTTCGGACGATCCTGAGACGGGCGGGCGCTGAGTGGCGGAATCGGCGCCCACAGCCGCGCGTGCACCGTTCTCCGAGCCGGTGATCTTGACGCCCGCCAGCGCGACCACTCAACTCCGCCTGCTCCTGTCGCCACGCGGTCAGGGTTTTCGCAACGTTCTGGCGCGGGGTGAGCAGCGGGACTTGTACGCCGGTCTGGGTCTCATCGGCTTCGCCTTCTGGCTGCTGATCTTCGGCAGCGTATACTTCCTTGTCGGCAAGTTTCTGGACATCGAGGGGTTCGGCCCGTTTCTGGCGCGCAAGCTGATGGAGATGCTGCTGGCGAGCCTGTTCGTGATGCTGACCTTCTCGAACATCATCACCGCGCTGTCCACCTACTACCTGTCCGAGGACCTCGAGCTGATCCTTTCGCTTCCGGTCAGCCGCCCGACGTTCCATTACGCGCGGTTCGTCGATACGCTGACGCAGTCCAGCTGGATGATGGGGTTGTTCGGATTTCCAGTTTTTCTGGCGTATGGGCTACGTAGTGAGGCTGGGCCCGCGTACTACTCCGCGCTGCTTTTCGCCGTGCCGAGCCTGTTGATGTTGTCCACCAACATCGGAATCACGGTGTCGACCATCCTCGTGAACGTCTTTCCCGCCCGGCGCACTCGCGAGCTGATGGTGCTGCTGGCGATGTTGACGATGGCTGCGCTGTTTGTGCTCCTTCGTTCCCTGCGCCCCGAGCGCCTGGTAAACGCACAAGAATTCGAGAACGCCGCGGCCTACGTCGCCCAGCTCGCGCTCCCTGCGCCGGTGCTGTTCCCACCCCGTTGGGCCAGCGATCTGATCTCGGCGACGATGCTCTACCAGCCGTTTCCCTGGGCGTCGGCGCTGCTGCTGCTCACGGGGCTCCTGGCGAGCAGCGCGATCGCGCGGTGGACCACTGCATGGGGCTTCGACACCGGCTGGTCCCGTTCGCAGGAGGCCCGCTCGGCCCGGTTCTACCGTTCCAAGGTGTTCGATACGCTCGTGCTGGCTGTTCCACGCTCCTGGAGGCCGCACCTCTCCAAGGAGCTTCGAGTGTTCGTCCGCGACCCCGCCCAGTGGAGCCAGATCTTCTTGCTCATGGGCGTGTGCGGGGTGTGTCTGGTCAGCATCCACGCCCTGCCGCTCGACGCGTTTCAGGGCCAGCTGCTCGCCAGCATCAAGCAGGCGATGAGCTTTCTAAACCTCGGGATGGGGGGCTTTGTGATGGCGGCGATCGCGGCGCGCTTCAACTTTGCCGCTGTTTCGCGTGAGGGGCGGGCGTTCTGGCTGGTCCGATCCGGCCCGATCGACCCCGCCACGCTGTTGCGCGCCAAATCAGTGCTCGGGTTCGTGCCCATGCTCCTCGTTGGGCAAGTCGTGACCATCGGCAGCGGGCTCATGCTGGAAGCACCGGGCTGGCTGCTCGCCATCGAGTCGGTGACCATGGTGTTCATGGCCTACGCGATGAGCGGCTTGGCTGTCTCCCTCGGCGCGATCTGGCCGGACTTTCGTGCAGACACCGCTGCGCGAGCGTCCACCGGCCCCGCCGCGGTGTTCTTCATGGTGCTGGCGCTGACGCTCAACTTCGTCGTTCTCGCGCTCGAAGTCGTTGGGTTCTACGCTGGATATGTTGGAAACTACGCAGGGGCCGGTGCCGCCGCGGTCGCGGTGGTCGCCCTTTGTACGTTCGTCGGGACGTGGCCCATCGAGCGCGCCGCGCGCACACTCTGGGCGAGCGGGCTCTGATGCGGGCGAGATACTGGCCTACCATGCCCAGCCTATACAGGCCGTTGTCCTTCCGTCCCGGTATCCTCTGGCTCGTCCTGCTCGTCGCCGCTGGGGTGGCGGTCGCTGCCCCTGACGCTGAGGCGGCGGCCGGAAATCAGCTCTCGAAGAGGACCCAGCTCCGCTACGAGGACGTCCTGACCACGCGCGATGGCTCACGCTGGCGAGGCAAGCTGCTGCAGAAGGGCGACCTCTACCGCATCCGACTGCTGGACAAGTCGGAGGTCGCCGTGCCCAAAGAGCAGGTGATGTCGATCACCCGTGAGCTCCAGACTGGCTACCCCCATCAAGGCCAGTGGGCGGTCACGGTCAACGCCGGACTGGAGGTCGCGATCGTCTCGGCAGACTCCAACGCCGGCGCCCAGGTCGGGCCGATCGTCGAGACGACGTTCACCCACAACTTCGGCGGTGCCTTCGAGCCCGAGTTCACCATCGTGGAGTGCCCGGTCGGGCCCACCGATGGCGGGGTCAACTTGCAGCTCGCGGCGGGCGTCCGGTACTACCTGAACCCGAAGAGCCGAGCCAAGCCGTTCACCAGCACACAGGTCGTCTTCTTCGGGTCGCACGGCGATCTAGGGCTGCGGACGGGGCCCGGGATGATCTACGACATCACGCCGAACTTTGGCTTGGGGTTCGTGCAAGGCGTCACCCTGATCAGCCAAAAGGTGGGCGGAGCCACACCGTACAAGGCTGCCGGTGTCGGGTACCACGCGATGCTCTCCTTGCAAGGGAGGTTTTGACATGTTGCTCCTGCATTGGGCCTTGGCGGCGGGTGGTCGGGGCACCGAGACCCACCAAGCCACGCTGCTCAGCGAGGCGGCGACCGAATACTGGGAGGGCGTCCGGTGGAATGCGCCCAGCAAATGCGCCAAGTACATCTCCGATCTGGAGGTTCGCGTCGCCCTCACCCAGCTGCTGAGCGACCCCACGGTTCGCCTCACCGCCGCGACCGTGCTTCAGGCGCTGCTCGGGGATGAAGTCAAGGGTGACGACGGGCGAAACGCGGTTGTGCTGGTCCGGCTGGAGGTCATCGATCTCGCGAAGAACCGCTACGAGACAATGAACCACTCGCAGCACTGGCACGATGTGGGGCAAGGTTGGCGCGTGGATACGGACCGGTCGCCCCTCGGGCTGGACCGGGCCTGGGTGGTCGGCTCCGCAGCGGCGCCCGCAGCCGCGCCGCCCGCCGAAGTGCCGTCCGCGACAGTGGACCCGGCCCCGGTCGCTGCGCCGTAGCTCGACGGTGTTGTGACCCCCACCGGAGCCCTGTGCTGATTAAGCGGGCGCCCGTCCCTTTCCCCACCGCAGGAGCGCCCGATGGCCCACGAATTCATCTACGTCATGAAGAACCTCCGCAAGGCTTGGCCGGGCGGAAAAGAGGTCCTCAAGGGCATTTGGCTGTCGTTTTACCCGGGTGCCAAGATCGGCGTGCTCGGCAACAACGGCGCCGGAAAGTCCACCCTGCTCCGCATCATGGCCGGGGTCGACGACAACTACAGCGGCGAGTCCTGGGCCCAGAAGGGTGTACGCATCGGGTACTTGCCGCAGGAGCCGACGCTGGACGACGACATGACGGTGCTCCAGAACATCGAGCTCGCGGTCGCCTCCACCCGGGCGCTGCTCAACCGCTACGAGGCCGTCGGCAATGCGATGGGCGAGGACGACGCTGACTTCGACGCCCTGCTGGCCGAACAGGCTGACCTTCAGGACAAGATCGACGCCGCAGGCGCCTGGGACCTTGACCGCGAGGTGGAGATCGCCATGGACGCGCTCCGCGTACCCCCCGGCGACCAGATGGTGAAGGTCCTCTCGGGCGGCGAGCGACGCCGGGTCGCCTTGTGCAAGCTGTTGCTTGCGAAGCCGGACATGCTGCTGCTGGACGAGCCGACCAATCACCTCGACGCCGAGAGCGTCGCGTGGCTGGAGCGTTGGCTGCACGATTACCCGGGTACGGTCGTAGCGATCACCCACGACCGCTACTTCCTCGACAATGTGGCGGGCTGGATCCTGGAGCTCGATCAGGGAAAGGGGATTCCATGGGAGGGCAACTACTCAAGTTGGCTGGACCAGAAGACGAAGCGCCTGAAGCAGGAGGAGAAGACCGCTTCTGCGAGGCAGAAAACGCTGGACATGGAGCTCGAGTGGATTCGGATGTCGCCGCGGGCCCGCCAGGCAAAGTCCAAGGCGCGCATCGCGAACTACGAGCGGATGTTGGACGACGGCCCGGACGAGCGCGCCCAGAAGAACGAGATCGTCATCCCGGCCGGCCCGCGGCTCGGGGATGTGGTGATCAAGGCCGAGCACCTGCGAAAGGTGTACGGCGATCGGATCCTGTTCGACGAGGTTGAGTTCAACCTGCCGCGCGGCGGAATCGTCGGAGTGATCGGGCCGAACGGCGCAGGCAAGACCACGCTGTTCCGCCTCATCACCCAGCAGGAGACTCCCGACGATGGGAGCTTGCAGATCGGCGAGACCGTGAAGCTCTCCTACGTCGATCAGGTGCGCAACTTCGATCCCGAAAAGACGGTCTACGACATCATCTCCGGCGGTCGTGACCTGATCAAGGTCGGCAACCGCGAGATCAACGCCCGAGCCTACTGCGGCGCCTTCAACTTCAAGGGAACGGACCAGTCCCAGAAGGTCGGCTCACTGTCGGGCGGGGAGCGCAACCGGCTCCAGTTGGCGACCATGCTGCAGACCGGTGGCAACGTCCTCCTGCTTGATGAGCCCACCAACGACCTTGACGTCGACACGCTGCGCTCGCTGGAGGACGCGCTGCTCGCCTTCGGAGGGTGCGCGGTCGTCACATCGCACGACCGGTGGTTCCTCGACCGCATCGCCACGCACATCCTCGCCTTCGAGGGGAACAGCCACGTTGAATGGTTCGAGGGCAACTATCAGGACTACGAGAAGGACAAGAAGCGCCGGCTTGGCGTGGAGGCCGACCAGCCACATCGCATCAAGTACAAGCCGTTGATGCGCTAGGATTGGCCCGTCCCGATTCGGTGTGAACGCTTCCCGCCATGCCGCCCGTCACCACCGCAAGCCTCCCGCAGTCAACCGGCGCCCAGACCACGTCGTGGAGCCGCCTGTTCGCGCTCGCGAAGCCCGAGGCCGGCATCCTCGCGATCGCTACCGTCGCGCTGCTGGCGGGCTCGGCGCTCTCGCTGGTCGGTCCGCAGGGGGTGCGCGTGCTGACCGACGCGGTGAGCCAACCCAACGGCCGCGAAGTGCTGAAGACCACCGTCGCCCAGATGATGGTGCTCTTCGTCCTCGTAGGGGTGTTCGGCTTCTTGCGGTCCTGGTTGTACACGCTGGCCGGGGAGCGCGTTGTTGCGCGGCTGAGGCGCGACTTGTACAGCCGCATCATCGATCAGGAAATCGGCTTCTTCGACGCTCAGCGCACCGGCGAGCTGCTCAACCGGCTGTCCAGCGACACCAACGTGATCCAAACCGGCGTGACCGTGAACATCTCCATGGGTTTGCGCTTTGCCGTGACGGCGCTGGGCAGCCTCGGGATCCTCATCTGGACCAGCTGGAAGCTGACCCTCGTCATGCTCGCGGTCGTGCCCTTTGTCGCCATTGGGGCGATGCTGTTCGCCCGCCGGGTGCGCGCGTTGTCCAAGACCACGCAGGACGCGCTGGCCGCGGCGAGCGCGGTGGCGGAAGAGACGCTTGGCAACATCCGCACGGTTCGTAGCTTTGCACGAGAGGAGTTTGAGACGGCTCGGTACGCGGCCAAGGTCAACAACGCCTTTGAGATGGGACGACGGCTGGCATTGACCTACGGGACGTTTCAGGGGGCGATGGGCTTCGCAGGCTTTGGGGCCGTCGCCCTGGTGCTCTGGTTCGGCGGCAACGAGGTGATCGACGGCACGATGTCGCTCGGCGACCTCAACTCGTTCATGCTCTACACCATCGTCCTCGGTTTTACGCTTGGGGCGCTCTCCAGCTTGTACGCTGACTTCAATCGTGCGCTCGGCGCGAGCACCCGTGTTTTTGAGCTGATGGACCGCGAGCCGGTGGGCGAGACGCGGGGAGGCGAGCGCCCAGCGAACGTTGCCGGGCGCATCGTGCTCGAAAACGTGGACTTCGCGTACCCGACGCGTCTGGACGCGCCGGTCATGAAGCGGATGAACCTTGTGCTTGAACCTGGGAAGATCCTCGCGCTCGTCGGTCCATCCGGATCGGGCAAGAGCACAGTGGCGGGCCTTGTTGCACGGTTCTACGACCCGCAGGGGGGTGCGCTCACGCTGGACGGCAAGGATCTCCGCACGCTCGACACCCACTGGCTGCGGGAGCAAATCGGGACGGTCTCGCAGGAGCCAGTGCTCTTCGCCTGCTCGATCGAGGAGAACATCCGGTACGGCCGGATGCAGGCCAGCCATGACGAGGTGGTGGCCGCGGCCCGAGCGGCGAACGCGCACACCTTCATCGAGCAGTTTCCGGAGGGCTACGCCACGTTGGTCGGCGAGCGTGGGGTGCGCCTCTCCGGCGGGCAGAAGCAGCGCATCGCGATCGCGCGGGCGATCCTAAGGGACCCGCGCATCCTGGTGCTCGATGAGGCGACGAGCGCGTTGGACTCGGAGAGCGAGCATCTGGTGCAGGAGGCGCTGGAGCGGCTGATGGTCGGGCGCACCGTGCTGGTGATCGCGCATCGCCTGTCCACCGTGCGGGATGCTGACACGGTGGCGGTGGTCGACGCGGGCCATGTCATCGAAGCCGGTCGCCACGACGAGCTGGTCGCTCGCGACGGCGCGTACAAGCGGCTGGTCGAGCGACAGTTCGCTTAAGAGCCGCGTGGGTTATTCCCAGGTATGCGTACTTTCTGCTGGCTTTTGGTGTGTCTCGGCGCCTGCGGCTCTGGCGGGTCGGTCTCGATCACGACTGAGGCGCTCACCGAGCATCCGTTGCCCGGCACGCTGGCCAGCGTCCTCCCGCAGCTGCAGCGGCCCATCGAGACCTGCTATCAGGACGCGCTGACGCTCGACGGCGAGCTTGCCGGGTCGGTGAAGGCCTTGGCGAGCGGGTCCCACGGCGTCATCAAGGTGGAGATCATCCAGCCGGCCAACCCGGTGCTGGGGGGCTGCGTTGAGCGCATTTTGTCGGGGCAGCGATTGGCGCGGGAGCTCGTCGACGGTGACGTGCTCGTCGGCGTAACGATCATCACGACCTTCGGAGGGTGATTCCGGGTTGACCGTCCACACCCGGGCGGCGTCGTCGGGATCGACCGCAGCTATCCAGAGGCGGAGCAATTCGCGGGCGCCGTCGGGTCGAGCGCGTGCGCGTCCAGATAGGCGCCGTTGGCGTAGGTCTCCGGCGCCTCGAGGAACAGCTTCTCGCAGCTGTCGCAGCAGAAGAAGTAGCGGATGCCCGCGTGATCCGCGTAGGAGGTGGCGGCGTCGGGCCCCGCCATCGCCATCCCCATGACCGGGCACGCGACCTCTCCGGCGGCGTTGCGAAAAGCGGCCGGCGGGGTGCGGGTTGACGCCGCGGTCGCGCCGTCAGCGAGCGGAACGCGCGCCCATGGGTCCGCCGGGCCAGCGGGCGCGCAGGCGGTCAGCGGGCTGA
>SHYV01000162.1 GCA_009692605.1 Myxococcales bacterium | reverse complement strand
GCAGGATCGAGGTAGTCGGTGACGAGGGCGGCATCGGCGCGGGGTAACCGGAGGCCGGGTCCCCGGAGTGGCGATCGGGCTCCGGATCGTGTAGAACGCGGCACTCCAGTGGTAGAATGATGCGCCTTTCGAACGTGTGCCCCCTGCGTGCCGCGAGGTCTGTGGCCTTCGCCGCGTTGGCCGTTGGCGGCACGTGGGCTGTTGGCTGCACCGGGAAAGCGATCGACGTGAACGAGGCATTCCCCGAGCTGGGAGTCAGCCCGACCTCTATCGATTTTGGTGAGGTCACCGTCGGGTTCAAGTCCACGATCGGCGTGACGGTGAGCAATACCGGCTACGGCACGCTCGACTTCGCCGAGGTGGTGCTGGACGGCCTCACCTCCACGGAATTCGTGATCGAGCAGGCCCCGGACTCCGGGCTCGGGGCGGGCGACCCGAGCTTACTCTACGTCAGCTATACGCCGACCGCGCAGGGTGAGGACATCGGCACCGTCGAGCTCCGTTCTACTGATCCCGACCATGTCCCCGACTACCTCTTGCCGCTCACGGCGAGCGGCGTGGAGCCGGAGATCGACCTCAACCCGGAGTCTTTGGCGTTCGGGATCGTCGCGCCCGCCACGGTGAGCGACCCGCAGAGCGTCACTGCTTGCGCGGTCGGCTCCGGCGATCTCGTCATTCAGGAGATCGTGGTCACCGGCGACGGCGCCCCCTACTACCGGTTCACCGCGCCCGACGACTACGTGGCCCCGTACACGCTGTCCAACGGTCAGTGCATCCAGCTCGTCGTGACCTTCATGCCGTTGGACGAGCTTCAGCAGGACGCCAACATCCAAATCGCGACCAACTCCCAGGACGCGCTCGGCATCGTCCGCCTCTCCGGCAACGTCGCCGACGACCCGTTCACCAATACGCCGCCTGAGGTCCAGATCACCGGGCCCAACAACGGTGAGTTTTTCGTCGACAACGTCCCGGCCGGCCTAACCGGGCACGTCGTCGACCCTGACGACGATGTCACCACGCTGATCTGCCAATGGTCCGCCGATGGAATCCCGTTGTCCGGCGCCCTTGGCTACCCCGACGTGGATGGCAACATCAGCGCCACCAGCAACCTTCCGTCGGGCGACATCACCGTCAAGCTCGAATGCTTCGATGCCGCGCGCGACTCGGGCGAGGACTCCGTCGTGCTGACCGTTTGGCCGCACGATGAGCCCATGCAGTATGTCATCTCCGGCGGGCCCACCGAGTTCGACTACATCGGCGTCGATGACGACCTGACCATCTACCTGAACGGCACGCAGATCTACGCGGACTCGGACCACACCAAGACCAACCTGCCGCCCATCGCCTTTGACGCGGTGATTGGCGATGAGCTGCGCATCGTCGTCACCGATGCGAAGGAGACCGAAGCCGCGGTCGATGCACTGCAGCTTCACTGGGGCACCGGCAGCTCGCAAGAGCTGAACGACTCGCTCTGCCTTTCGTCCGCCCCGGCGAACGCCTGCTACGACGGCACATACGCGGGCCCCTGGCCAACGGTGGTCCTCGACGAGGCCTACACGATCTCGATCCCTTGAGCGGGGCACGGGCCGTCAGGGCGTGCGCTGCGCCGGTCAGTCCGGGTTGATCCTTTCGGCGCCGCCAGTCGTAGTCGCTGCATGCCGTGCTTCCCCGCGATCCCGAGACGGACTCCAACTGCCCGGCGTCCGTGCCGGTGGTTGGCGCGTCCCGGACCGAAGGGCTACCGTGCCGGTGTTCCTCTGGCGAGATCCCGATTGACCCGACCGACCGCTCCGATTTCGAGTGATCCCGGCTTGCAGAGCCTGGATGACGTCGCGCTCGTGGCCCAGCTTGTGGCGGGGCGGGACGAGGCCCTCGGTGTGCTGTACGACCGGTATTCGGGCCTGTTGATGGCGATCGGGCTCCGCATCCTCCACGACCGCCGGGAGGCCGAGGATCTGCTGCACGACGTGTTCGTGGAGGCCTGGCGGCGCGCCGCGGATTTTGACTCGACCCGCGGGAGTGTGCGGGCGTGGCTGGTGACCCGGACGCGCTCCCGGGCGCTCGACCGGTGCAAGTCGCCCGGGCGGGTCCGCGCGGTCCCGCTCGATTTAGGGTCCGAAGCCCGGGCTAGCGAGCCGGTTGAGGTGGATGGGGCCGACCACGAGCGACTGCGGAGGGCTGTAACCAGCCTGTCACCGGGACAGCGGGCGGTCATGGAGTGCGCCTACTTCGACGGGCTCTCCAGCTCGGAGATCGCGCTGCGCCTCGGGGTCCCGATGGGCACGGTCAAGTCGCGGATGGCGGCGGGGCTGGCGCGGTTGCGGGTCGCGATGGGGGCCGCATGAGCCGGGTCATCGATGCGCGCGCCCTGTCGGCGCTCGCGCTCGCCGGCGGCCCCGTTCGGTCGCCTGACCGTGCGCGGCTGCTTGCCAGCGTGATGCGGCCGGGGTGGATGCCATGGACGGACCGCGTGGCGGCCCTGTGGGACTTGCCCGTCGATGAGGTGGAGGGCCAGTTTCGCAGCGCAGGCTTCCCAGCGGCCTGGTCGCCTTCCCCCGTGCCGATGGTCGATGCCTTCCACCTTGTCGGTGGGCCGGCCACCGCTGGGGCCGATGTCGGCCTCGTGCGCATCCAGAGCGGGCAGACCTTTCCGGCGCACTCCCACGGCGGCACCGAAGAATACGTGGTCCTTGAGGGCGTGATGCGCTTCGGGGATGGGCATCGCGAGTACCCGGGCGACCGGGTGCGCCATGACGCATCGGTCACTCACTCCTACGTGGCGGAAGGCGACGTCGTGGTCGCGATCGTCCTGCGCGGCGGGCTTACTCCACCCTGACGGGCACGCGGGCCAGCACCACGGTGCGCGTTGAGCCGGGGGTGCCGAGCGCCAGCCGGACCTCAGCGTAGCCGAGCCCGGGGGCGCCTTTGACCGAGGGGGTGAAGCGGCGGGTCGCGGCGGCCTGGCCGCCGGCCTGGATCCGGTTGTCCGCTCGCGTGAGGTACGGGCTCGCCGCGTCGACCGTGCGGGCGTAGGTCTGGCGCCAGGGGGCCGCCAGCTCCTTGCCGCTGCTGTCCAGCAAGACCACGGTGACGGTCGCGGTGTTGGCGGGGTTTCCAGTCGGTACGCTGTGTCCGGCCCCGGAGTTCTGGAGGGTGAGCGTGAGGTCGAACGGCTCGTTGCGGTGGACCGTTCCCGGCATCCGCACCAGCGCGGACAGCGCGCGGGCAGGGTTGGCGGCGAAGGTGTGCGCTGGGCCTACGCCGTTGGTCCCGGTGACGATGGCGCCGGTGGTCGGCGCCATGTGGCAGTGCTGGCAAGTGACGCCTGCGCTCGCCCAGCCGGAGCCCTTCCACTCGGTGTAGGTCGCGTAGTAGGGCTGATCGGCGCCCGGCCACGTCACTTCATGGCAGGTCGCGCAGAGCTCTGGCTTCTGGAGCTCATCGGTGACGGTGATCCGATGCGGGCTGTTCGCGCTCGCGTGGGTGCCGAGGATGGTGGCAGACCCGTCCGGGAGCGCGCGGACGTGGCACGCGGCACACGTGACGCCCTCGGCGCGAAGCCCAGCGTCAAACGCCGTGTTCGCGACCAGAACGGGCCGTGACGCAGCGCCGTCCACGTACCCGTTGGCCACGGCTTCGTGCTGATTGGTGATGGGGAGGTGGCAGGACTGGCACAGCGTGCTGTCGTTGACGCTGGCGAGCGCGCTTTGGAAGGCGGGGTTCGTCCAGGCCTTGCCGTGGCCCGAGGTGGCCCAAGTGTCGTGGGCTGCGGCGTGGCAGGCGTTGCAGCCTTGGGCCGACAGCGAGGACAGGCCGGCGGGCAGCACGTCGATGGAGACCGGGAGGGCGGGGGTGCCGGAGGCAGGGGTGGGGAAGAGGCGAGGCGCCTCTACCACTGGGCTGACGGCGACCTCCGGATCGGTCACCAGCTCGATGTTCGGTTCCGCCAGCGTGCCGGCCGGAGCAGGGGGCGGGTCGTCACCCTTGCGACCGCGCGCGAGGGCCATGCCGATCGCGGCTACGGCAACCGACGCCACGAGCGCGCCACGGGTGGTGTTCGTCATCGCCCATCCCCTATCCCGGTTACACGCCGGCCCGATGCGGACCCTGCCATGAGAATCGTCACTGCGATGAGCGGCGGGGTTGACTCCTCCGTCGCCGCCGGCCTGCTGGTGGAGGCCGGCCACGAGGTCATCGGCGTTCACATGAAGCTGCATGATCAGCCAGCGGGTCCCGGGCAATCCTCCGCCGCACCGGGACATTGCTGTGGTCTGGACGACGCGCTCGACGCTCGGTCTGTCGCCAGCGCTCTGGGCATCCCGTTCTACGTGCTGGACCTGCAGGCGGCGTTCCGCAAGGCGGTCATGGACGACTTTGCGGCGACCTACCTCGCCGGCGGCACACCGAACCCGTGCGTGCGCTGCAACGGCATCCTGAAGTTCGACATCCTGCTCGCGCGTGCCCGGGCGCTAGGCGCAGATGCTCTGGCTACCGGGCACTACGCGCGTGCTCGGGACGGGCGCCTCTTCACCGCTGTAGACCTCGATAAGGACCAGTCCTACTTCCTGTACCCGATCCGCGCGGAGGCGCTGCGGCAGTCGCTCTTTCCGCTCGGCGCGATGACCAAGCCGGAGGTTCGCGCCCACGCCACACGGCTGGGTCTGGCGACCGCCCAGAAGCCCGAATCGATGGAGGTCTGCTTCATCCCGGACGACGACCACGCCCGCTTCGTTCAGCATCACACCGCGGACGGCCAGCCCGGCCCGGGCGGTCAGGAGTGTGCTGGCGACGTGGTGGATGAGGCCGGTCGGGTCCTCGGTCGGCACGACGCATACCACCGGTTCACCGTGGGGCAGCGCCGGGGGATTGGGATCGCAGCCGCGCAGCCGCTCTACGTACTTCGAGTCGATCCGGAGCTTCGGCGCGTCGTGGTCGGCCCCTCCGAGCGGCTGGAGCACAGCGAGATCGAGGCCTCCGGGGCTCACTGGATCCGCAGGCCCGAGCCCGGCGAAGCGGTCGAGGCGCGGATTCGGCACCGCGGGGCACGCATCCCGTGCACGGTGGACGAGCCGGTTGATCGCAAGCTCGTCGTGCGCCTGTCCATCCCCGCCCGGGCGGCCGCGCCGGGGCAGGCCGTCGTGCTGTACGCCGGGGACGAGGTGCTCGGCGGCGCCACCATTCGGCGGGCCGCGACCGCGCTGGGTGGGGTCGGTTCGGGGCGCTCGGATGGGGTTCCCGCGTGAGCGTGCACCCATTCCAGGACCCGTCCCTGCTACAGACGGCCTTGACCCACGGCAGCTACGCGGCAGAGCACGGCGTTGTCTCGAACCAACGCCTTGAGTTCCTTGGCGACGCGGTGCTGAAGATGCTGGTCGCTGAGCTCCTGTACCGCGCCTTCCCGGACTGGCCGGAGGGTAGCCTCTCCACCACGCTCGGCTTTCTGGTCGGCAACGCCCACATCGGCGGGCTCGCGTTGGAGCTTGGGCTCGCCGACGATTTGCGTGTGGGAAGGGGAGCGGCGTTGACCGGCGATCGCCGACGGCTGAACGTGCTGGCAGACGCGTTCGAGGCGGTGATCGGCGCTGTCTACGAAGACGGTGGTCTGGATGCGGTTCGCGCGTCGTTCGGCCCGATCTTCGCCGAGCGCATCGCCACGCTGGCTGTCCCTATCGGGAACTACAAGAGCAGCTTGCAGGAGCGTGAGGCGAAGGCCAAGCGGTCGCTGCCCGAATACCGTATCGTCGGCACCGAGGGTAAGGATCACGACAAACTCTGGTTGGTCCAGCTTCGGCTCGGAGAGGAGACCTTCGGCCCGGTTCGCGGGAAGAGCAAGCGCGCCGCAGAGACCGAGCTGGCGCGGCTGGCGCTAGGGGCGATGCCGGTCACCTGACGAAGCTCACGCGTCGCGCCCCTGCGGGGTGCCCGGGTCCCTCTCCGGCGGTCGGTGCGGCAGGCGCCCGGTTACCTTCCGGGCATGGAACGATACTACCTGACCCGCACGACGACGACGGATGGGTACGCGCTGGAGGTTCAGGAGGTCGATCGTCACGATCCGCTGCTGATCCCGGTGTTGAACGAGCTCGACTTGCTCACGTACTCCGAGGGCACATTCAGCCGCTACACGCTCGGCGCGCTCTTGCGCTACGGCCGCATCTTCACGATCACCGCCGACGGTCTGATCATCGGCGCGTGCCATTGCCTGCGCGGGTTCGACGATCCGAACGAGGTGATCATCTTCAACATGGCGCTGCGGCCCGGTTGGCGGGGTCATGGGCTCGGCACCCGGTTCCTTCAGGGGGTGATCGACCGGCTCCGAGCGCGTGGCACGCTGCGGATCTCCCTGCTGGTCGAGGCGGGCAACCACCGCGCGATCGCCGTCTACCGCACCAAGTTCACGTTCCAGCACGTCGCCACCTACCCGAACGAGTACAACACCGGTCAAGAGTATTACCTGATGCGGCTTGAGCTGCCGCTCGCGTCGGCGGCCAGCGCCGACGACGACACGGTGTCCTGACCGGACTGCGCGCGTGCTCTCTCACCTTCGTGTACGCCAGCTCGCGATCATCTCCGAGTTGGAGGTGGCGTTCAGCTCGGGCCTCAACCTCGTCACCGGGGAGACCGGCGCTGGCAAGTCGATCATCGTCGCCGCGCTCCAGCTGGTCCTTGGTGGGCGCGGGCGACCCCAGTTGGTCCGAACCGGAGCTGAGCGGGCGGAGGTCGAGGCGCTGTTTGATCTCGCCGGCGACGATGCAGCGCTTCGGCGTGTTGCCGGGGTACTGGGCCTCGCAGAAGAAGAGCTGGGCACCGAGATCGTGGTGCGGCGGGTGCTCGACGCCGGAGGCCGGAGCCGCGCCTACGTGAACGGTCGGCTCACCGCTGTCGCGCAGCTTGGGGCGCTGGCGCGTGGGCTCGTGGACATCTCAAGCCAGCACGAGCACCACACGCTCGTGGATCCTGCGACGCACCTTCATTATCTGGACGCGTTCATGGCGAGGGGTGGCGGAGCCGAGCCGCAGGGGCTCCACGCCCGGATGGCGGCGGCCTGGGCGGTGGTTGCGACCGCCGACGCGGCGCTGGTCCAGCTTCACGGCGCCGTGGCCGAGGGGCGAGGGGACTTTCTCCGATTTCAGTTGGCCGAGCTGGACCGGGTGGCGGATGGTCCGGGGTTGGAAGCGGAGATTCTGCGGCTGCGGCACGCTGACCGGCTCGGGCTTGCGCTCGAGAGGGCAGAGGTGCTCCTGTGGAGCGGCGACCGCAGCCTCACCGGCGGGCTGGCGACCGTGTTGCGGGACCTCGCCGCCGCTGCGGAGGTTGACCCGGCGCTGCGGCCGTTGCTCGAGCGGGTGGAGGGGAGCGCCGCTGAGCTGGAGGACGCGGGACGGGAGATCGCGCAGCGGCGGAGGGGCGTCCGGGCCGACCCGGTCCGGTTGGCGGCTCTGGAAGAGCGGCTCCACGAGCTTCGCCGGCTGCGGCGTCGTCACGGAGAGGATCTGGCGGCCGCGGCGGCGCTGCTCCGCGCCGAGGTGGCGCGACTGGATGGGGCGGAGGCCCGGTTGGCTCTGCTGGAGGTCGCCCGAGGCGTGGCCATGGGGGAGGCCTTGGCGGTCGCCGAGCTGCTGTCGAACGCGCGGCGCCTGGCCGGCACCGCGCTGGGCGCGGCGATCTCGGCGGAGCTCGCGAGCCTCGGGATGGGCGAGGCGCGCGTGGACGTCGCGGTGTCCGAGGCGGGCCTCGGGGCCTCGGGGCAGGATCGAGCGGAGTACCTGATCGCGACGAACCGCGGAGAGCCCCCACGTCCGCTCGCTCAGGTTGCTTCGGGCGGGGAGCTCTCCCGCTCGTTGCTCGCCGTGAAGCGGGTGCTCGCCGCCGCCGGACCGGTCGGGCTGTACGTCTTCGACGAGGTGGACAGCGGGGTCGGCGGGGCGATCGCGGACGCGATCGGCAAGAAGCTGGTGGAGGTGGCACGACACCATCAGGTGCTCTGCATCACCCACCTGCCGCAGATCGCGGCTCAGCCGGGGCATCATTTCCATGTCCGCAAGGTGGTGGTTGGGGCCGATGGCACGGGAGCGGAGCGCACCGAGAGCCGGATCCACAGGCTCTCGGCGGCCGAACGGGTGGAAGAGGTCGCGAGGATGCTCGGCGGCGCCGCCGTCACGGTGACCACGCGGGCCGCCGCTCAGGAGCTGCTCCTGTGACGCCTTGGGCCCCGCTCCCCATCGAGTGCGCCGGCCGCGAGTCCGAGCTGGCGGCGTTGCAGCACCTGGTCGACGGGGTGCGAACGGTCGCCATCACGGGTCCGCCGGGCATCGGAAAGACCCACCTCGCCGGCGCGCTGGCCGGGCGACTGCCGGGGCCCGGCGTCGTGGTCTCTCTGGCGGGGTGCAGCGAGCGCGCCGACGTGGTTCGGGCTGTCGGGGATGCGCTGGGCGTGTTTCCCTGCGGCGATGAAGCCGCCGTTCGAGCGGGAGGGGGCGGCCTCTGGGTGCTGGCCGACGACGTGACCCCGGCCACGGTGGACGCGCTGCTTGGGCTCGATCTGCAAGGGGCTGTCGTGCTGGCTGGCGAGCCCTGCGAGGGCGTGAAGTGCGTCGAGCTTGGGCCCCTGCCGTTCGATGTGGTCGCGACGTTCGCCCCCGGAACCGCGACGGGCAACCCGTTGCATGCCCTGCTCGCGGTCACCTACGGGTGTCCGGTCGCCGAGCTGCCCGAGCGCATGAGGGCGGCGCGTCCGCTCGCGGGCTTGCCGATGGGGCTCGGGATCCGGGTGGACGTCGCGCTGCCCGGCCTGTTGCTCCGGAGCGACGCAAGGGCACGCCGCATCCTCCGCGCAGGGGTCGCGGCGTTGGTCGGGGGGAGCGCCGCTGAGAGCGCGGCGTGGGTGCGTACGCTCCTGGCCCAAGCACCCGCGCGGGGAGCGGCGCTCCGGGCCACCGCCTACGGTGCGCCGGCTGAGGGCATTCCCGACCCCCGCGACATCCTCCTCTTGCGTTTGCTTTCTCAGCATTCGCCCGGAGCGGAGCCCGATGACGTCGCGGTTTGGTCGGTGGCGGTGGGCGCACGGCTGCTGCTCCGGGCCGGGCAGGTGGGCGAGGCCCGAGGCATGCTTCGCGTGGTCAGGCCCAAGGCTCCCGTGGCTGCGGGCCTGCTCCGCTGGGTGGATGGAGATGCGCTGCTTGCGCTTGGAGATGTCGCAGCGGCGCGCCTGGCGTGGGCTGAGGCGGAGCACCACTTCCAGAGCAGCGCGCAAGCGGGAGTCGCGGCGTCTGGATGGGTAGAGCTGCTCCTGTCGAGCGCCGAGCAGCTGGCGTTGCGGGGGCATCAGCAGGTGGCGGGCACGCTGGTGGGCAGGGCGCGGGGGCTGGCCCGCGAGGCGGGTGATGAACGTGGGCTTTCGGCCAGCTGGCGAGCGAGCGCGAGCCTCGCCGCCGCCATGGGGGAGACGCTGAAGGCGGACCAGCTGCTGATCGAGAGCGTGCCCCCGGTGATGGCCATCGGCGGCCGGACCTCTCCGGCCTCGGCCGAGCCCCGAGCCACGGTGCTGACGCGCGTCGCCATCCTGACCCGAGAGGGCAGGACGGGCGAGGCGCTCCGGTTGCTGCAGGATCTGTCGAGCGACGACCCGCTCCCCCGCGCGAACCTGGTGCGTCGCCGGGCGGAGCTGTTGATCCGGGAAGGGGGGCATGGGCGGGCTGCCCGCGCCGCGCGTGAGGCGGCGGCGCTGTACGCGAGCGTGGGGGAGCATGTGAGCAGCGCCCAGTCGCTGCGGGTCGCCGCGGACGCCCTCGCGCTGTCCGGTCGCCTCGACGAAGCCGCGAGCCTGTACATCGCGGTCATCTCGCTTCAGGTCCGGGTGCAGGACATGGCGGGGCTCGAGCGCAGCCTCTTGCGCGCCGCCATCGTGGACGAGGCGCGCGGGTACGAGGAGTCCGCGCGGCTGCGCAGGCAGCAGCGAGCAGCCGTGCGGCGCGCGAGGGAGTGAGCGGGTAGCCTACGCTTCCCGGGTGATATTACCCCCGCCTCCGGAGTCCGCCCATGTCCCTTGCCCTGCTTGTCCTGTCCGGTGTTGCGTCATCCTTCCTGCCCGCTGCGCACGCGGCCGACCTGACCATCAACGGGACGACCGCGACGATGGACGGCAGCTACTCCTACGACAACGTCTACGTCATCAACGGCGGTGTCCTCACCGTGACCGACTACACCGGGTCGGGGACCAGCGGCACGCTCACGATCACCGCATCGACGGTCTACGTGGACTCGACCTCGGCCATCCGCGCAAACGGCGCTGGCTACCAGGGGCAGCACAACGCGAACGGGCAGGGCTACGGGCCTGGGCTGGGTGGCTCATCGTATCCGGACGCAGGCGGCGGCGGGGCGTACGGGGGTGCTGGCGGGTACGGTGTCGGAGACGACAACTCAACGCCGGACGGAGCGGGTGGCGCAGCCTATGGCACGGACACTGGGGCCGACCTCTACATGGGCTCCGCGGGCGGCGCGGCGGGGGCTGCGGATCGCGACGACGGCGGGTATGGCGCGGACGGCGGTGGCAGCATCTGGCTGCAGGCCGACAGCGTCGTCGTCGCCGGCACGATCGAGGCGGTTGGCTCCGCGGGGACGACCCCGTCGAACGATGCCACGGGCGGCGGCGCGGGCGGCGGCATCATGCTGATGGCGGGCACGCTCAACTGCACCGGCACCTTGTTTGCCGATGGCGGCACCGGCGGGAACACCGACGACAACGGGGGCGGTGGTGGCGGGGGTCGCGTGAAGCAATTTTGGAACGCCCTGTCCAGCGCGTGTGGGACGAGCGTCGGCGGAGGGAGCGGGCCTGACAACGCAGCGGACGGTGGCGCGGGGTCCTCAGTCAGCCAGCTCTACGACATCGATGGGGACGGCCATACTGGCACTGACGACTGTGACCCCATGGACGCCACGATCTACGGGGGGGCGCCTGATGGCTGGTATGACGGCGTCGATTCGGACTGCGCGGGCGACTCCGACTTCGACGCGGACGCCGACGGCTACGACTCCGACGTGTACGGCGGGGGAGACTGCAACGACGCCGACTCCGGCGTGAATCCTGGCGCCTACGACGTCCCCTACGACGGGCTGGATCAGAACTGCAACGGTTCGGACTCCGTGGTGGACGCCGACGGTGACGGGTACATCTCCACGATCGACTGCGACGATGGGGACGCCGGCGTGAACCCGGGCGCAGGGGAGGTCTGGTACGACGGGGTGGACCAGAATTGCGACGGCAACGACGCCGATCAGGATTTCGACGGGTACACCGCGGTGGACTCCGGTGGCTCGGATTGCGACGACACGGACGCGTTGTCCAACCCAGCGGCCTACGACACTCCCTACGATGGGGTCGATCAGGACTGCAGCGGCACCGATGCGATCGTGGACGCCGACGGGGACGGCTACGACCTGTACAGCGACTGTGATGACGCGAACCCAGCTGCCAACCCCGGCGCCGCCGAGACCTGGTACAACGGCGTCGACGAGGACTGCGATGGTCTCTCTGACAACGATCAAGACGGGGACGGGGCGGACGCGAGCGCGTTCGGCGGGGGGGACTGCGATGACGCCAACGCGGACGTCTACCCCAGCGCGACGGAGGTCTGGTACGACGGGATCGACCAGAATTGCGACGGCAACGACACCGATCAGGACAGCGACGGGCAGTCGGCCACCGGCTCGGGCGGCCTCGATTGCGATGACGCCGACCCCAGTGTGTACGAGGGGGCGCTCGAGGTCTGGTACGA
>SHYV01000161.1 GCA_009692605.1 Myxococcales bacterium | reverse complement strand
GCAGTCGTCCCCACCTCCCTCGGCGCCCTCCACGCCATCCCCGTCCTGATCGTAGTCGTCGTCGCCGGCACAGTCGCTGTCGATGCCGTCGTACCAGGTGTCGGTCGCGTCGGGGTGGACGGTGGCGTCCGCGTCGTTGCAATCCTCCCCCCCGGAGCCGACGCTGCCGAAGCCATCCCCGTCGACGTCCTCTTGGACGGTCGCGGAGACGGGAACCTCGATGTGCACGCCCGTGTCGCTGTCGATGATCAGCCCAACCGAGTGATCGCCCCATAGGGTGGGGGTCAATCGAAGCATGTGCGTACTCGACTCTCCAGCGAGCAGCGACGAGGTGTACGCGTCCAGAGTTTAGGACGTAGACCATCCCCCAACGAAGCTCAAGTTCGAGGAGATCGGCGCTGCGCCGAGGTTGGTCAGCGTGACCTCGGCCGTGGCCTGCTGGCCGACGAACAGGATCGCGAGATCAATCGACGCTGGGCTGACGGAGAGGTCGCCTTCAACCACGACGCCGGAATCGTCGCTGTCGGTATCGCCGTCACTATCCCCGATGTTCGTGGACGTGTCCGGCTTCACCTCAGAGGCGCGGCAGCCCCCAAGCACATGAAGGGGCATCAGCAGGGCGAGGGCGAGTCGGAGAGGACGTAGCAGCATTGGCCCGGTCTACTCAAGTAAAGCCAAACCCGCGATCACCCCGACACGCTCGCCCCAAGCTCGGAGGGTCTCAGGTGGGAAAAGGGCACGAGACGCCGGAGGTTGCGCGCGTCGATGTGCTCACCCACGGCGCGCAGGTCGTCCTGGAACGCGCGCATCACCGCCCGCCCCGCTTCGTCGAGCGCCAGCGAGGCCCAATCGTCGGTCAGGCCCCCGCCCTCGGAGATCATCCCGACGGTCGCGGCGAGGTTGGCTTCGGTCTCCTCCCGGAACGGCACCACCTGCTCGACGGTCTCGCCCGGGCCGACCCGGTGCGGCAAGAAGTACGGGTGCGTCAGGAGCTCGAGCGAGATGCCCCCCACCATCTTGTGGTGCACGGTGACCGCGAAGATCTGCGCAGTGAGCCCGCGAGCGAAGGAGTTCAGCGTGGCCGCCGAGAGGCCGGGAGCGAGCCGCTGGTGCAGCGCCGCGAAGGCCTGCACCTCGGCGTCAGCGAGGACCGCGGCGTCGTCTGGATAATACACACAGAGGTACTCACGAACGTACAGGTGGATGGCGTTCCAGACCAGCAGGCCGTCGGCACCGTAGGGGTAGTCGCCTGCTGCGGACGCCTCGGTCATGCCGCGCCGCTCCAGGTCGAGCGGGAGGTCGAAGCGGACCCTATCGAGCTGGGCGATCGCCCGGGCGATCAGCGTCTGCACGCTCGACCACGGGAACGAGTACACCGCCTGGATGGTGCCATAAGGCCCCCAGACGGTCTTCCCGAGCCAGTCGTTGGCGCGCAGCGTGCCGGCGATGTGGGGGGCGAGCAGCCTCCGCACTGGGTGGTCGACCCCCAGGGCGGTGACCGCGGCGGTCGCGAGCGCACCCCCGGCGAGGGTGTGCGTGTGCACGAGGTGAGGGCCGATAGCGAGCCAGGTCTGCATCCCGGCGGCGCCGATGAGCCGGGCGACCTCCCATGCTTCGCCCTCCCCCGGGCGCCGGATCGTGCCATCCTCAAGCTCGATGCTCACCATCGCCGGAGTCCGGGCCTTAGAATCCGAATCCGCCCCCGCGTGGACGAACTCGAAGGTGACGACACAGCCGAGCGGCACCGTCCCGGGGTGGCGGTCCAGCCCGGCGAGCACGCGGACGTCCACCACGAAGGCCTCGCCACGCCGCTCGACGAGGGGCGCCATCGGCCCCTGAACCAGCGCCCGGGCGAACGCGGCGTCCGACGTGTCACCGTCCCACGGCGTGTAGCGCCGCGCCGCGCCCCACGCGCCAAGCACGGAAGCCAACTCACGATCGACCTCCTCCCGCGAAGCCCACCGCGTCCATTGTTCGGTGTTGGGCAACACACGCTGCAGCACCCTCGTCGCCGCGAGCCCAACCGCATCGCCGAGCGGGTGGGCATCCCAGGTCGGCAGCCCGGCGGCGACCTCCAGATCGGTGGACGTGAGCCCCCAAAGGTCGGCGATCCGGGACATCGGGACCGCCTGTTGCAGCCCGACCGGCGGGGGCCTGCCGGGCCGGCCCGCGCCAGCAGGACCAGGGCCGGCAGCGCAAGCCGCGCCAGCAGGACCAGGGCCGGCAGCGCCAGCCGCGCCACCGACAGCGAGCCGGGCGTGAAGGCGGGTTCGGAGGCTCATCCAGTGCTCGGCACCCCCGCAGAGTATCCGCGGCCGCCGTATCTGGCCGCTGCGTTACGGCTCGCCGCATGCCCCTCGCGCTCCTCCTGTCCGTCGCCTATCTGCCGGCCTCCCACGCGGCCTACGTCACCGCCGTCAGCGAGGAGGTCACCATCGGACTCTCTGGCAACTTCGCCCGCATGGCGGTCGCAGACGATGGCAGCTACTCGCTGTTCTGGGGGGCAGGCGGCGACTACAACCGCATCCCGCTGGACCCCGACTTCTCCTACAACGATCAGGAGCGGGTGGCCCTGACCGGCCACACCGACTTCGTGGACCACGCCATCCGCCCGTGCCCAGACGGGACCTGGCTGGGGGCCGCCTCGGCCAATGTGGTGGACCCCAACGACACCGCCTACATCTACACGCTGGACGCCAACTTCGACAAGACCAACGAGGTCCTGCTGGACGCGCAGAACCCCGACCTGGCGCACAACGACATGCCGCTCTGGTGCGGCGACAAGCGCCTGACCGGCTTTTCAGGACATGACGGCCTGCAGTACATCTTCGAGTTGAACGCCGACGGCTCCGAGGCCGACCAGCACTCCAGCTCCAGCCTGCCGCAGATGCAAGGCGGGCAGTTTTACAGGGCAGAGGCGGAGGACAGCGCGCTTTACACCGTCGGCGCCACGTTCACCAACGGCGTGGAGCTGTCGATCTTCGACGCTGAGTTCAACCTGGTGGAAATGCACAACCCGCCGATCTCGCCCCCGGGCCAGTATTCCTACTGGCCCCAGGGGTTTCTGCGGGTGGGCCACCACTTCGTCCTGATCCACATGGCGCGCAGCGAATCGGACACGTGGGATCAGGACACCGGCAACGTCTACCTCACCATCCTCTCGATGGCCGACTGGAGCGTGGTCGAGCAGGTGAACCTGACGAACTACTCGCCGGGCAAGGGCGCGATGCGCCCCTGGGCCGTGCGGGACGGCAATGACCTGTTGGTCAGCTACGATGTCGATCTCCACCCCCACATCCTAAGGGTCACGCTCGACTCCGGCGCCCTCGGGGAGACAGCCGACAGCGACTCGGGCGGGACGGGGACGATCGACACCGGTGTCGGCGGAGGGGAGTGCGGCTGCGCCAGTCCAGCCACGGGCGGGACGGGCGCGGGCGGGACCCTGTTTTTGACGTTGGCCGGCGTACTGCAGTGCATCGTTTCCCGCAGGCCCCGCCCGGCACGCCCAATAGCGCTGCTTTGATCAACCCACTCGCCCAAATAGCGCCCCTAAGATAAGCCCCCCACATGCGCACCGTGCTGTTCGTCGCCCCGTTCCTCATGGAGGCCACGCTCAAGTTTGTTCAGGCCGCAGCCACCGTCCAGAATGCACGGATCGTCGTACTTACCGCTGACAAAGCGGAGAAGGTCCCTGCGGGCTGCATTCACTACCACGTGTCCGACCCGACCAGCGCCGGCCAACTGATCGCCGCCGGCCGCGCGATCGCCAGAGAGGCCGGTCCCATTCACCGCGTGATCGGGATCCTGGAGAACGTTCAGGAGCAAATCGCGATGCTCCGCGAAGCGCTTGGCGTGAGCGGGCCCGACGTGGCGACGGCCGAGCGGTTTCGCGACAAGTCGGTGATGAAGGACGCGCTGCGCGCAGCCGGCCTCCCGTGTGCCCGCCACAAGCTGCTGTTCACGCAGGCCGACGCGCACGCGTTCGTCCGCGAGGTCGGGTTTCCCATCGTGCTGAAGCCACCCTCTGGGGCCGGCTGCAAGGCAACCTACCGTTTGGGGGACGCGCAAGCGCTCGCCGCCGCGCTCGCCGAGATTCGCCCCTCCCCTGACCGCGTGGTCCTGGCCGAGGAGTTTGTCTCGGGAGAAGAGCACTGCTACGACACGATCACCATCGGCGGCAAGACCGTCTTCCAGAACATCGGTCGGTACTACCCTGGTCCTCTCGACGTCACGCGCAACGACTGGATTCAGTGGTGTGTCGTCCTGCCGCGCGACATCTCCGGCGCCGAGTTCGACCCGGTGCGAAAGGTCGGCCCGGCGGTCATCAAGGCGCTCGGCCTGCGCACCGGCATGACGCACATGGAGTGGTTCCGCCGGCCCGACGGCTCACCTGTCGTCAGCGAGATCGGCGCCCGGCCCCCCGGAGCGCAGTTCGTATCGGTCATGAGCTGCGTCCACGACCGCAGCATGTACCAGGCATGGGCGCAGGCGGTGATCGACGACAAGGTCGAGGGGCCGTTCGAGCGCAAGTACGCAGCGGGCGTCGCTTTCCTCCGCGGCACGGGCAGCGGGCGGGTCGCCCGGGTCGACAACATCGACAAGGCCCAGAGCCTCATGGGCAAGCTCGTTGTCGAAGCCCAACTTCCGGTTGTGGGACGCGAGAAGAGCACCAGCTACGAGGGAGACGGCTTCGTCATCCTGCGGCACCCCGACACCGCGGTGGTTGAGCATGCGCTGGAGACCCTGATCCAGACGGTCCACGTACACTACGAATAGCGACTACGAATAGCGACTACGAATAGCGACTACGAATAGCCAAAACGAACCTCCGGAGTCCACCATGCACGTCATCTTCATGGCCCCCAACTTCCCGGCCAACCAACGCGAGTTCGTCCGTGCGCTCCACGCCGTGGGCGCCAAGGTCACCGGGATCGGAGACTCACCGGTCGAGTACCTCGACAGCGAGCTGAAGAGCTGGCTCTCTGGCTACGAGCACATCCCTTCGTTGGCGGACGAGGGGGCGCTGTTGAACGCGGTCCACCGGATCCAGAAGCGGGGCTGGGTCGACCGGCTCGAGTGCACCGTCGAGGCCATCATGCTCACCACCGCACGGGTCCGTGAGCAAGCGCGAATCCCCGGCCTGTCGGTCGATCAAGTGCTGGTGTGTCGCGACAAGTACGTGATGAAGCAGTACCTGCGCGAGCGCGGCATCCCGTGCGCCAAGACCGAGGCGATCAGCACCATCGAGGAGGGCAAGAAGTACGCGAACTCCATCGGCTACCCGGTCATCGTGAAGCCCCGCGACGGCGCGGGGGCCCACGGCACGTCCCGCTGTAACAACGACGACCAGCTGGTGAAGGCGTTGCAGGAGATGGGCATCGGGCACCCGCGGGTGTTCGTGAGCATCGAAGAGTTCGTGAGCGGTCACGAGGGTTTCTACGACACGCTCACCTGCAATGGCGAGATCGTGTTCGAGTCGATCAGCCACTACTACCCCAACGTGCTGGAGGCGATGCGCGATCGATCGCTGTCGCCCTACATCGTGGTGACCAACCGGCTGGACTCCGAGGGCTACTCCGAGCTCAAGAGCTTCGGTCGGCGCGTGGTTCGCGAGCTGGGTCTACAGACGTCCCCGACGCACATGGAGTGGTTCTTCGGGCCGAAGGGGCTTTACTTCTCCGAGATCGGCGCGCGCCCGCCCGGCGTGCGGTTCTGGGACCTGTACTGCTGGGCCAACGACATGGACCTCTACAAGGACTGGGCCCAAGCGCTGGTATACGGCCACGCCCAACCCCAGCCGAGCCGACGATACTCCGCGGGGCTGATCTCGATCCGAGCGAATCGCGAGGGCCGGGTGACCGGGTATTCGGGGTTGGAGAAGGTTCAAGAGACCTGCGGCAAGTGGCTCGGCGAGGTCCATCTCCCCGCGATCGGGTCCAGAGTGCCGGACGTCGGGGCCGGGTACATGGGCCACGGATGGCTGCATGTGCGGCACCCTGACTACGACGTCTGCCGGGGGATGTTGGAATACATCGGACAGACCCTGAAAATCTGGGCTGACTGAGGCTCCCCGACCCCGGGCCTTGACGCGGTTGGACGACCGTCACCGACCGTCGTCAGTCAGTGGGCCACGCGAGGTCCACCTGATGTTCGGCGTTCGATGGTAGCCGACGCGCGGCATGCTGCGTGCTTGGGCGGTGGCCATGCTCCGCGAACACTACGCTCTCTACGGTCCCGATGGGCTCGGCAACACTGACCTCATCGCCCTCATCCTCGGCACCGGGGCGGGCGGGCGATCCACCACCTGCATCGCCGCCGAGCTGGTGGATTCTTGGCCCGAGCTCCATTCGATGGCCCGGGTGTCGCCGCAGTCGCTGGCGCGCGTGCGCGGCGTGGGCATGGTCCGCGCGCTCCGCCTGCAGGCGGCGCTGCAGCTTGGGCTCCGGGCGCACGTCGACACCGCCCCGCGCGCGGCTTGCCTGCGTACGTGTGAGGACGCCGCGGGCTGGCTCGCCCCCGCCCTGCAAGGGCTCGCTCAGGAAGAGCTGCACGCGCTGTACCTGGACCGCCGGCTTCGCCCGCTGTGCAGGCGCATCGTGACGGTGGGCAACGATGCCCACACCGTCGTGGACTGCCGCCAGATCCTCCGGGTCGCCATCGAGGTGGGAGCGGCGGCGCTCGTCTTGGCCCACAACCACCCGTCCGGCGACCCCGAACCCAGCCGGGAGGACGTGCAGGTCACCAAGGCCGTAGCCGCGGCGGCCGAGATCGTGGGGGTCAGCCTCCTCGACCACATCGTGGTCGGGGGTGGGCGCTGGATCTCGCTCGCGCAGCGCGGGTGCGTCGACCTCGGGCGCGGCCCACCCGGGATGGTGCTTCTGGCGTGATCCGGCCGACAGCTAGATCGGGTTCTCAGCCCGGATGCGCTGCAGCTCGCGCGCGACGATGTCTGCCGTATGGGCAAGCTGCTCCGGGCTGTGCAGGCTCGACAGGAAGAACCTCAACCGGGACGCATTGTCGGCCACCGCCGGGTACAGGATGGGCTGCACGTTGACCCCAGCCTTCTTCAAGGCGTCCGAGAGCAGGAGCGCGTGGAACGAGTTCCCGACGATCACCGGGATCACCGCGCTATGCCCGGCGGCCGGCCCGTTGTCGAGACCGTGACGCTGGCACTCGGCGTAGAAGAACGCCGCATTGGTCTGCAGCTTCTTCACGGTCTCCGGCTCACGCTCCATCAGCTCGAGCGCCGCGAGCGCCGCGGCGGCGTTGGCAGGGGTGAGCCCGGCCGAGAAGATGAAGCCCGGAGCCGTGTACTTGAGCAGGGTGATGAGCGTCTGAGTACCGCCGATGTACCCGCCGCACGACGACAGCGTCTTGGACAGCGTGCCCATCCAGATGTCCACGTCGCCGCCGGGCACGTTGAAGTGCTCGCGCACACCGAGCCCACAGGAGCCCACCACGCCGAAGCTGTGGGCCTCGTCGACCATCAGGAAGCACTGGTGTTGCTTTTTAAGCGCCACAAACGCTGGAAGATCGCAAATGTCCCCATCCATTGAGTACACGCCCTCGACGATGATGCAGACCTTCTCGTAGTGTTGGCGCAGCTGCGCGAGCATGCGGCCCAGCGCGGCCGAGTCGCCGTGGGGGAAAGGGCGGCGGGTCGCCCCGGAGAGCTTCATGCCCTGAAACACCGAGTCGTGGATCAGCTCGTCGTGCAGGAGCAGATCCTTCGGGCCGAACAGGTGGCCGATGGTCGTGACGTTGGTCGCGTGCCCGGCCGTGAAGACCAGGGCGGCCTCGACGTCCAGCGCCCGCGCCAGATGCGCTTCCAGCTCGGCGTGGATCGGCCGCTCACCGCTCGCCACCCGAGACGCGCTGACGCTGGTTCCATACCGGCGGACGGCCTCCATGACCCGCTGCTCGACGTAGGGGTGTCCCGAGAACCCGAGGTAGTTGTACCCGGAGAAGTGGATGAGCTCCCGGCCCTCGATGGTCACCGTGTCGCGCGCGCAGCCGTCGAGGGTCTTGAAATAGGGGTTGTCGATGCCGAGCATGAGCGCAGCGGACAGGCGCTGATCGAGGTCCTCGAACTCGGGGAACTTCGCGAAGTTCCAGAAACGTTCGGGGATCGGCTCGCTCGCGGGCGCTTGTTGAGCGGAAGCCGGGCCGGCGGGCACCTGCCGCAGCTCAGCCTCCACGCCCTCGCCGTGCGCGACGATGGCGCCGGTGTCGTCGACGAGCCAGACGTCGCCGCGAAAGCGGTCCGCGTCAGCGTCCCGGAACACGCCGACCACCGAGAGGGCTCCGTCGGCGGAGACCACCGCGTCCATCGGGCGCTGGGTCCAACGCGCTACGCGGACCGGGAACCCCGCCCGGCCTTTCTTCTGGATCGCCCAAACCGCGGCCAACTGGAAGGCGGCGTCGACGGCGAGCGGGGAGAAGTGCCAACACCCCACCGACAAACCCCAGTCTCCCGGTGATCCGATTCGCACACGCCCACGCACGTGCGCATCGCCGATCGCCTCGATCGCCACCATGCCCTGCAGCAGCGGACCGTGGAAGGTGTGGTCGCGGTAAAACGTCGCGATGTCGAAGGCCGACGCCGCTTCGGAAGTGTCCCCAACCGGCGCCGGAGCAGCCGCAGCGCTGGGCTGAAGGCGAGCCTTCCACGCCAGCCGATCGCCCGTCCAAACCGTGAACACCGCGCCGTCGATCCGGCGACGCACGGTCACCGGCTTCTCCACGGTGATGCCGTCGAACAGCGTGAGGTCAACGAGCTCCAACGCACCCTGACCAGCGCCCAGCACGGCGCTTCCGAGCCGCAGCGCATCATCGGCGACGACCGCCATCGGCACGGTGGGCTTGCCGTACAGCGCGTGGTCCACGAGCCATGGCATGTCGGGCGTGTAGGTCTCCCGAACCTCCACCACGCGCCGAACGAGGGGGAGGTCGAGGCCGATCACCACGTCTCCGCGGGCTCGCAGCGCCGCGAGGAAGGCCTCGGCGCCCCGGTCCCGGTCAACGAACCACACGCCTTCGTCGCGCATCTCGCGCTTCATGGCGGCGGGGATGGTGCCGACCATGTCGCTGCCGTCCCAGGGGCCCCAAATCTGGACGCCGCCCGAAACGCGGCTCTCCCGGATCACCGCCGACATCGCCGCATTGGCTGCGGCGTACTCGGTCTGGTAGGCGTTTCCAAAGAAGCCCGCGTAGCTGCCGATCGCGGTGACGCCGAGCCTGCCGTGTCCGTTCTCGGTCAGGGCGAGCAGCAGGTTGCCCAACGCGCTGACCTTGAGCGCCCACGCCCGGTCCCGGAGGGCCCGATCCACGGTGCCGACCGGCCCATCGGCCAGACTCCCGGCCGCGTGGACGAGGTGGGTGATGCCAAGCGTCTTGACCGCATCGAGCGACGCATCGGTCAGCAGATCGGCCTGGATGTAGCGAACGCGCGAGCCGAGCTCAGCGAGGGCCTCCCCGGCGTCCGGGCGCGAGCCGAGCAGGATCACCTCGTCCGCGCCGGCGGAGAGCAGCGCTCGAGCGAGCACCCCTCCGAGCCAGCCGGTGCCGCCGGTGAGCAGGACACGCTCCCCGTGTAGCGAGAGCGGCCGGGCATCGAGCGCGGCGCCGGTGAGCGCCCGCACAAACCGCACGCCAGAGAGGACCAGCACCTCCGGATCCCGCTCTACCGCCCCCGCCTCCACCTCGGCGTCGTGAAGCTCCCCGCAGACAACCTGAACCTTGTGCTGTGGCCACTCGCGCGCGAGCGCCTTCACGAACCCGATGGTGCCCGCTGCGGCGGCAAGCTCGTCTCGCAACGCCCACGGGCGCGACTCCTCGTGGATGGCCTGCTCCGTCCTGACCCGCACAACGAGATCCTGCGGCTTCAACGCCCGTAGCACGTCGAGGGATGGCTGGTCCAGCACGCGAACTGGCGCCGGCAGCGTCAGCCCCGAGAGCGGCGCCTCAGCCGCGGTGACCGCCAGGATCTCCATCGGGCGCGACGGGTCGGTGAGCGGTACGTCCTGCTCTGCGGTCGATCGTTCCACGTGGTTCACGAGGTCGAGCACGGTCGGGTTCTTCGCGAAGAGAGAGCGGGGAATCCCGCCAAAGCCCGGGAAGTCTTCGGTCAGCCTCCCCGCGAGCTCGTTCACCATCAGCGAGTCGAAGCCGAGATCGTCGAGCAGACGCTGCTCGGACTTGAGCGCGTCGACCGGAAAAGCCGACACCCTCGCCACCACCCGCAGCACCCGAGCGCGTACATCGCCCTCCGGGAGCAGCTCCGCGTGAGCCGAGGCCTGGCCCGTCGCGGGGAGGTCAGGCTGGGCCGATGACTGGCCTGCCGCGTCGGTCTGGGCCAGCCCGGCGAGCTGCATGGCGGCGCCTGAGCCCTGCGCGGAGGCCTGGACACCCCAGTACTCCTGGGTCAGCAGCGGGACGGGCGGGAGGCTGGCCAGCCCGAACCCGAAGGACGACAGGTCGACCGCGTGGCCGTGCGCGGCGCAGAGGGCGAGGACCCGGACGAGGCCGAGGCAATTGTCATGCCCGAGTTCAACGCGCTGAGGATCCAGGGTCGCCTCGGCCGCGACGGAGACGATGGCCTCGCCGGCCTCGAGCACGCCACGGGCGAACGCGGTGAGCGTGGCGCCGCCGGAGAGCTGCACGTAGATGCGCGCGCCCGCCTCACGGCACTGAACTAGACCGCGGACGTACTCCACAGGGCTGGTGGCGTGCCGGCGGAAGATGGCGCGGACGTCATCGGCGGACGACGCGGCAGCCGCCGCGATGCAGCTCGCCATCTTCAAGGCGGGTGCGGCGAACCGGACGTCCGCGAGACCGGAGTCGACGTCGCCCTGCACGACCTCCAGCATCGGCGAATGGAAGGCATGGGACACCGGGATCCTCCGGGCCTTGATCTGCGCCTCGCCGAGCCGACGAACCGCCTCCTCGACCGCGGCGGTGGGGCCGGCGATCACGTTCTGGCGCGGGTGGTTGCGATTCGCGATCACCACGTTCGCGGGCAGGTGCGGGGCCAGATCGCTGGGCACCGCCATCACCGCAGCCATGGCGCCATGGTCGCCCGGCATCGCGGCCATCGCCGCGCCGCGCCGCGCCACGAAGCGAATGGTGTCCACCGCGTCGGCCCCGCCCGAGAGCGCGGCGGCGGTGAATTCGCCGAGTGAGTGCCCGAGGACCACGGCAGGCTGGACGCCGTAGCTGGTGAGCACCCGGGCGACCGCGACACCGATCGCGAACATCGCCGGCTGGGCGATCGCGGTGTCCATGAGGGCGTCCTCCGTGGCGTCGGGCGCGTACAGGTAGGAGAGCAGCGGACGCGGCGTGATGTCCCGCACCGCCGCTTCCATCTCCTGCATCGCCGCAGCGAACACCGGAAGTTCGAGCCAGTCCCGCAGCAGTCCCACCTTCTGCATGCCCTGGCCCGGGCACAAGAAGGCGACGGGATCCGCGAGATCCGCAGAGCGTGCAGCTGGCCCGATGACGGTGTCGCGATCGAGGTTTCCCCGAATCAGCGGGTTGGCGGCGAGGGCGGCGGCGGCGGAGCGGAAGCGGTCCCCGAGCTCGTCGAGAGAGGACGCGACCACCGCGCAGCTCACCGTGCGGCGGCGACGAGCGAGGTTCAACGTCTGCACCACGCCCAGAAAGGCGTCGGGCTGGCCCGCCGCGTCCACAACGCCAGCCGCGATCTCCAGGAGGTAGCGGGAGAGCAGAAGCCCGGTCTCTGCGCTGACGACGATGAGCTGAGGCATGGACGCGGGAAAACGGGCCGGGGCG
>SHYV01000160.1 GCA_009692605.1 Myxococcales bacterium | reverse complement strand
CAGGGGCGGCCACGCTCGCAGACATCCCCAACACGGTAGCGACCGTACAACCGGCGAGGGTCAGCAGCAGGCGGGCCATTGGCAAGAGGGCATCCTCAGTCGGACGCAGAACTAACATAGTTCCGATTCGAAAAGAATCTAAAACTTGCCGACATAGGGCTGGACGGCAGCCCACCAACGTGCTCCAATGCGGCGTGCGTTCAGGCTTACTCTCACGGTTCAGCGGACGGGCGTTCAGGGGACCGGCGCGAGCGAGCGGCAGGATGACCCGGGGGCGTCGCCCCACAGCCGTCCGCGCGGCGCTCGGGCTGGCCTTCGCGGTGGTGCTGCTGGCGATCGCCGAGGTCGGGCTGCAGATCGCGGGCGTGCGCCCCGCCTACCGGGTGGAGGATCTGGGCCAATGGCGGGTCGCGGCGAACCTCGTCAACCACCCCACGAACGGGCCCCGCGACAGCCACACCTTCGCGGTGTCGACCAACGCCGACGGCCTGCGTACCACGGTGCGTAGAGCCCGAACCCCGGGAGTACGACGCATCGCGGTGATGGGCGACAGCACGGTGTTCGGCTGGGGGGTGAACGACGGGGAGACAGTCGCGGACGGGCTCCAAAGCGTTGTAGGCGCAGGCACCGAGGTGCTGAACGCCGGGCAGCCCGGCTACTCCACCACCATGATGGGCTGGTTCTTCGGAGAAGTGCTCAAGGGCTACCAGCCCGACGTCACCGTGGTGCTGATCCCCATGCACGATACGAACCTGGTGCTGGTGAGCGACCGCGAGGTGCTCAACGGGGGGGCGACGCTCTTTGCGCGGGTGCGGGTCGGTCTGGCGCAACAATCACGGATCTACCAGGCGCTTCGCGGGTTCCTGTTCGACTACACCGACAAGGCATGGCTCCTACCCGATCAGGATGCGACCGAGCCGCGGGTCCCGCGCGTCTCCGACGCGGAGCGCGGGGCGGCACTTGACGACATGCAACGGGAGATGGCCAACTGGGGGGGCGAGCTCCGGATCGGCTACCTGCCGTTCAAGGGCGACATCGAGGACAGGGCCGGCATGCAGCGGCCGTCGCGGGGCTGGGCCGAGGCGTGGGGCGAGGCTCACGGCAGCGAACTTGTGGACGTGAGCCAGTGCTGCGCCGGAAGGGTCGGATTGGTGCTGGCGGACGACCCCGGGCACCTGACCCGCGAAGGCAACCTGCTCGCGGGAGAGGCGATCGCAACAAACCTGCTACACTTTGAACGACCGCCCGCCTCAGGAGCCTCGCCATGAAGTTCAACGTCTCCCTCCCGCTCACCCCTTTGCTCTATGCCCTCGCGGCGTGCACGGGGTCGAGCGACACCGGACCCGGACCCTGCGGAGATAGTTTCGGCCGCGCCGATGACGGGAATTGCTACCTGCTCGCAGATGCGGACACCGACACCGACACCGACACCGACACCGACACCGACACCGACACCGACACCGACACCGACACCGACACCGACACCGACACCGACACCGACACCGACACCGACACCGACACCGGGAGCGACATCCACGTCTCTGGCACGTTCACCTACGTCGGCACCATCACCTCCGGCGCGATCTGCAACGTGAAGACGTGGGACACCGACGATCTTCTGCCCGACGGCAGTGGGGACCGCTACGCGTCCGAGATCGACATCGCCACGATCACCTGCCCCACCACCAGCGGCGTAGCCGTCGACTACGCGGTGGACCTGTCCATCGGCACCTCCACCAGCATCGGGATCACCGGGTTCATCGACGCCAACGGGACGCCGGACACCACCGACGCCGAGAGCGGCGCGCCGGAGAACCCGTTCTCAGCCGCACCCGGCGGTACCTATACGGACATCCACCTGACCCCGGTGGTGCCACCTCCGCCGAGCCTGCGTTGAACGTCTGGCGGCACACAGATGCGCCCGTCCACCCATAGCGGCATGATCGCCGTCATCGCCATCGTCGCCGGCATCGCGGGATGCAGCGGACCTGACGACTCCACCACGCAGCCCTGCGCCGGCGGGTACGAGCGCAGGGACGACGGCAACTGCTACCCGAGCGCCGACACTGGAGACAGCCAGGACACCGGGGACACGGGCGAGCCTGCGGACAGCTGCGGCGACGCCGGCCCACCTGAGCTGTCCGACAGCTCGTGGACCGAGGCGGCGAAGGTCCCCGGCGGCGGCATCCTGTCTCTGGTCCAAGGCCCCGGCGGCGTCCCGATGTACGCCGGATCCCTCAACTCGGGGCTCTGGTCCTCCGACGACCGCGGTGAGAGCTGGATGCGCCAGCTCGTCCAGGGCACGCATACGCTCGCCGACCTCGCGGTCTCCCCGGATGACCCGGAGGTGATCTACCGGTCCGAAGGGGGAGTCCTCAAGCGGAGCGAGACCGGCGGCAGCCCATGGACCACGCTGCCGCTCGGCTACGTGACACCAGAGGGCGCGGCGTCGGTGTTCGCCCTCGCCGTGACCCCGCACGACGCGTCGCGCGTCTATGGGGTCCTCGACAGCGGCCAGACCTATGTGTCCACCGATGCGGGCGACACCTTCACGGAGATGGGCCAGCTCGCGGTCATGCTGATGACCGGCGGACTAGACCCCTACAACTCACACGCCTGGACCCTGCTGCCCGAGGCGAGCCCGGGCGGGCGCGTCAGCTTCACCGACGGGGAGTCGTTCTACACCTCGGACGACGGCCTCGCGACGTGGCAGTCACGGTTCACCAGCGCCCTCGGTGGCCACTCCCTACGCCGAAACCCCACAAACCCCGACCACCTGCTCATCGGCGCCAACGACGGCCTGCTCGAGTCCTTCGATGAGGGGGACACGTGGACCCTGCGCGACGTCGGCGCCGGGATCGCGCTCGCCGCCTGGGCCGAAGACGGGAGCTGGCTCGCGGTTGCGTCAGCCGACACGCTCTACGTCTCCGAAGACGGCGGGGCGACGTTCATCGGTCGGCCCTTCGACTGGATCGAGACCAAGGCGCTCGCGATCGTAGGTGCCGGCGCGGATGGCCGCCTTGTGATGTCCTGGGACAACGGCGTGGTGGTCTCGGACGACCGGGGACAGACCTGGACGGACAGCTCCACCGGCCTTGTCGATCCAGGGATGTCGGTCGCAGCCCCCCACCCGCTGTGCCCCAATCGGGTGTACGTCGCGAGCCGGTGCTCAGGGGGAGTGTACGCGTCCGACGACTACGGAACGAGCTGGACGCATGTGGATCGGTACTTCCACTACGTGATGGGCATCCACTACGACCCCTCCGACCCGAGCACCGTCTGGGCGGTCTCCGACGACCGGCTCGACGTGTCCCGCGATGGCGGAGCCAGTTGGGAAATAAGTTGGATGATATATCATTTTCACGGATTTGCGATCGATCCGGGCGACTCGCAGACCCTGCTGCTCGGGAGCGTCGGCAGCGGCAACTGGGCCGACACCTCCATGCGGGTGTACGCGTCCACCGATGGGGGCGAGACGTGGGTGGACTCCAGCGATGGCCTGCCGACCAGCACTGCGTCGGCCCACACCATCGCCTACTGGCCCGGAAACAGCGACGTCGTCCTGCTCGGCACCTACAAAGGCGAGGACCCGTCACACTTCTCCGGTGACGGCGAAGGCGCCTTCCTCTCCACCGACGGCGGCGCCACCTGGACCGCGGCGGCGCTGCCCGCCGTCAACATCGCGTGGGTCTCGCCCTGTCCGGGCGGAATGGTGGCCACCACCGAAGACGGGCTCTACCGAAGCCTCGACGAAGGGGTGAGCTGGCAGCGGCTCGACGGGCCGGAGGGGTTCCTCCTCTCCGCGGACTTCCATGGCGATCTCGGGCTGGTCCTCGGCCAGGATGGCCGCGTCTGGCGTACCGACGACGGCGGAGACACCTGGCGGCAGTTGGACGACGGCCTATCGGCCAATCCGACGAGCTTTCTGGCGCAGATCGCGATCGGGGCGGATGGCTCCACCGCGTGGGCCACGGTCTTCGAGCAGGGCGTGTACCGGATTGGGCTCACCGATTAGGGGGCCCGATGACCTCCGACAGCAGCGTCCACGACAGCACAGTCGGCATTCTGGCGGCGTCGACCCGGATCGTCAAAGGGCTACCCCGCCGCATCGCGCTCGCCCTTGTGCTCTCCCTCACGGTCGTTCCGATGTCCGTCCCCACGGTGCGGGCGGGCGGTGGCCCGATGAACGTGCTCGTGCTGTACAACGCAGCCGACCCGGACGCCGCCGGGGTCGCGCGCTACTACGCCGACGCGCGCTCCATTCCCGACGCACAGCTCTGCGGGGTGGCCGGGGTCGACCCGCTCGCGCTGAGCATCACGTTCGAGGACTACGCCGCGATCGTCCAGCCCCGCTTCCGCGAGTGCCTCGGCGCGGTGCCGCAAGCCGACGAGATCGACTACCTCGTCACTGTCCGCGGCCTGCCCTACCGGGTGGACATCGCCGGCGGGTATACGGCCAGCCTCGAGGCGATGCTCCAGGTGGACGGCGGCGTGGACAGCGATGGGCTCGAGATCGCCGGGCAGGCCCAGCGCACCACGTCCGGATACTATCAGGCATCGGTAAAGAATCCGGCGTTCGTCGACGGCCGGGCTGAGGACGGAGACTTCACCGTCTCCAACCCCTACAGCGGCTCCTACCAGTCGGCCCCCGCCGTCGTACGTGATTCAAAGCAGCCGCGATCGTTCCGCGCGTCGGACGACTGGCTGGACCGCACGCTGGACCTCACCGGGCACCTCACCGTCGTGACGCGGCTCGATGGGTTCGACTACGACGACGCGCGCGATCTGGTGGACCGGGGCTCGTCGGCCGACGGCACCTTCCCGGACGCTGAGCTCCTCTGCATGGCCGGCGCGGACGACGCCCGAGGGGCGCGTGACCCCGAGTGCGAGTTCACCGCCCGGATGCTCGCCGCCGCCGGCCTCAACGGCTACTGGCTCTCGCCCCATGACGCCGCGCTCTCTGGCCACACCGTAGCCACCTACTTCACCGGGGCCGCGAGCTTGACGACCGGCATCGCTGGACAGACCTACGTGCCCGGCGCGATCACGGACAACCTGACCTCCTACGGCGCCGTGCCGGAGAACTTCGTCTGCTCGGCCGACGGCCTGACATGCCCGGCAGCCGAGTCCCAGACCTCCATCGCCCGGTACATCCGCGCCGGGGCCACCGGAGCCCACGGCACCGTCAACGAGCCGCTCAACAACGTGTTCCCGCTGGCCTCCGCGCATCTTTTCTACACCTTCGGCTACAACCTCGGCGAGAGCCAGCTCTTCGCGCTTCGTTACCTGTACTGGCAGAACCTGTTCCTCGGGGACCCGCTGACGACCCCGTACGCCGAGCGCCCGCTGGTGAGCCTCTCCTCGGCGGGTGCGCCGGCAGGCGAGCCGGTCGAGGTGACCGCGAGCCACCCGAACGGCATCGCCGAGATCCGCGTCTATGTCGACGGGGTCTGGGTGGGCGGCGACCTGTCCGACACGGCATCGGTGGTGATCCCGGGCTTCGCAGGGGAAGTCCACGACGTCGTCGCGGTCGCCATCGCGATGGACGCGCCGGTCACGCGTATAGGCTGGCCGGAGCCCAACCAGCAGCCGAGGCCGGAAGTGCAGGGATGGACGAGGGTGGAGTTCGATGTGCTGCCCCCCCCCGACACAGGGGACCCGTTCCGCGACAGCGCCGGTGGAGAGCCGGAGCCGGGGTGTGGCTGCTCCAACGGGACCGGGGCGGGGACATCCCCGTTGGCGCTCTGGGCGATCGCTACGCTGGCGAGCGCCGCGCTGACACGACGACATCGCCGCGACCCCGCCGAACGGGCTTGACGCGGAGGCCATAGACCGGGTATCCTGTGTGTTTGCGGGCGCCCGTCTTGGGCGCCCGCCCCTTCCGTAGAGGTACACGCATGGCCGCAGCGAACCGCTTCTTCACCCTCCCGCTCGGGATACTGCTGGGCGCAAGTGCGCTTCTTGCGGCCCCGGTGATGCTCTCCACTACCGCGCACGCGACCTCGATCGCCCCGCTCAGCCTCGAGCAGCTGGTGGACGGATCCGACCTCATCGTGCGCGGCAACGTGACCGATGTATGGACCGGCTCGGACAGGATGGGTCTCACCACGCACATCCTCGTGCGGGTGGAGAAGACGCTCAAGGGCACCGCTGCGGCCGACATCGAGATCGTCGTCCCCGGCGGCACGATCGACGGCTCGACCAGCTACGTCGACGGTGCTCCGCGCTACGGCGTAGGCGAGCACGTGCTGTTGCTCCTCAACGCCCGCAGCGACGGCACGTACCTCAACGTCGCGATGGCGAGCGGTAAATACACGATCCGGCAGAACCCGGCGGACGGGTCGGACATGGTCGTGCAGTTCTTCGTCCCCTATGATCGGGCCTGGGACCACCGCTTCATCCCGAACCCCGCCGTGGCCGACCGCATCTCGCTCTCCGCCATGGAGACCCGCCTCACCGACCGGGTGACCCTCGGCTGGGACGGCAAGGCCATCCCCGGTATCTCCCTCGATCACCTCCGCGAAATCAATCGCCTTCAGACTGGGGTGCGGTAATGTTGCTCTCTCTCTCGCTCATGACCGCTGCTGTGGTCCAGCCCGCGCTCGCATGGAAACACACCGGCTACGCCTGGTCGACCTCGGATGACAACGGGGACACGCCTGGGCTGCTCACGCGCGACTGGTTGATGGACGACGACATCGAGGACTCGCTCCCGGAGGGCTACCCGCTGGAGTCGATGCAGGCGTCCTGGGACAACTGGGAGGAGACCGCGCAGTGCGCCGCAATCGGTAATGCCTACAAGGGCACCTCGGACCTCGGCGTGCCCGGCCCCGGCGAAGGCACTGAGATCTTCTGGGACGACCCAGGGGATGACCTTGGCACCGGCGTGCTCGGCCTGACCGTCTACCAGGGCGACGGCGCCACGGTCATCTGGAACGACCAGCGCTATTCGCACTTCGCCTACACCAACATCATCTTCCAGAACAACACGGATTGGGGTGTGACCTCCGACCTCGAGGCCGGTGATTGCAACAGCAACGAGTACTCCATCGAGGCGGTCGCCACCCACGAGATCGGGCACTCCTGGGGTCTCGGCCACTCATGCGACGAGAACGAGTCGTGCACCGACCCGCTGCTCGAGCAAGCCACGATGTTCTGGACCTCGTCCGCGTGCGACGCCCATCAGGTCATCCCCAACGCCGACGACGTCGAGTCCATCACCTCGATCTACGGCCCGAGCGTGCTCATCTCCGGAGGCCACAAGCAGAGCAACGGTGATCTGGGCACCGACCGCACCGGCGCCCTGCCCTGGGAGATCTGCTTCACGGCCGAGGTCTCCGATGAGGTGATCATCGTCTCCGAACATTGGAGCTTCGGCGACGGCACAGAGAGCGACGAGATCGACCCCTGCCACACGTACACCGCCGTCGGCCAGTTCAGCGTCACCGCGAACGTCGTCATCTCGAGCGAGGTCTGCAGCGAGCAGTCGGTGAAGTCCACGCAGCTTGGCTACGTGGTCGCGTGCGATGCGCCCGCCCCCGAAGAAGGAGCTGACGGCTTTTTCGAGGTCGTCCCGCACGACGGCCTCATCTGGCAGACCATCAACCACACCGACCTTTCGACCTACGGCTGCGTCGACACCATCGGGTGGCAGGTCTACAAAGGCACCGGCGAGGCCGACATCACCGAGGCCAACCTTGTCGACTTCAACGGCGACGCTGAAGGCGGTGACAGCATCGGCGCCTGGTCTCCCAAGATCACGTTCCCGGCGGGCGGCAACTACGTCGTGCTCATGAACGTCGGCGGGGCCGCAGGGGTGCGCGCCGGGTTCCTGGCCGTGGAAGTGACCGAGGGCGACGCGGGTTGTGGATGCGCCACCTCACCCGCCTCCTCCGGTGGGCTCGCGCTGGGTGTGCTCGCCGGTGCCGCGCTGATCCGCCGTCGTCGGCGCTGATCCGTCCCGCTCTCGGTGACGTGGTCCTTCCTGCTCGTCGTGGGCTCGGCGCTCGCCGCCGGCTCCGCTGGCTTCGGCCTCGCTGAGCTCACGCCGGCGGAGCTCTCCGTCCCGGCAACGCACGTAGACGCCCGCCCCGTGGACATCCCGGTCACCGGAGACGCCCACTTGATCGGGGTGCAAGGCGGCGTACGGAGCTACGAACTGCCGCTGCCCGTACGGCCGAGGGTGATGTTCCTCTCCAGCATGCCTCCCGGCATGGAGGTGCGGAAAGGTTCGCGCAAACTACCGTTCTCCCTGCGGGGTGAGCGTGCGGGCACCTGGGGCTACTCCGCCCATGGCCTCGTGATCCGGGTGCAGAAGGACGCTCCGAGACCACGAGCGGAGGACTACATCGTGCGCTGGCCCGACGCGCAGGATCGGCAGGACGCGCTCGACGCTCCCGATGACGGCACGCCCGGACCAACGCGAGCGCTGCAGGTGGGCACCCATACACGCACCGGGATCCTCCTCCCTGCGCCGGCGCACATCGCCTGGCAGGTGGATGTGCCGGCCGGGGGCGTGCTGCGCTTTGACGGCGGGGTCGTCCCCGCCGAGGTCCCCGCAGGACCACCGAGCGATGGAACCACCCTGCTGGTGACCGTGGCGGGCGAGGAGCGGGCGCGCTTCCGGTTGACCACGCGGCGGTTTTCGCCCTTCGAGGTGGACCTTACCAGCGAGGGCGGCACGACGGTGCGCCTTGAGCTCCGCATAGAGGATGACGAGACCGGCGGTGACTACGCCTTTGTCACCGAGCCTCGCATCGTGGTCCCAACCCCGACCCCCCAGCGCGTCGTGTTCGCGTTCATCGACACGCTGCGGCGGGACCACGTCGGAACCTACGGCGCCGTGCGCGGCGCCACGCCCACGATCGACGCGCTCGGCGCCAGGGGCGTGGTCTTTGAGGACGCGCGAACCGTCGCCCCGTGGACGCTCCCGAGCGCACGGTCGGTGCTGACCGGAATGCAGCCCGAATACTGGTCGTCCTCCGCTCGCATTCAGGGCGTGCTCGCCTCCCGGGGCTGGGCGACCGCGGCCTACGTCGGAAATGTCTACCTCGCCAGCGGCTTCGACATGGCGGCTGGATGGGGCGAGCACAACGCCGTGAACCTGCCTTACGGCGACTACGAGGTCGAGCGCGGGATCGACTTCATCGGTCGTCACCCAGACGAGGACGCGATGGTGATGGTCCATTTCATGGACCTGCACCTGCCGTACAAGGAGGTCTGGCCGTGGCGGAATCGCTACGTCTCGTCCGAACTACCCGCGCTCGGGAGCGTGTTCAACCGGTCTACCCTGCTGAACTATGCGAAGGGGCGCGGAAAGAAAGAGCTAGTGCAGACCTACCTGCAGGAGAGGTACGATCAAAACCTCGCGTTCGTGGACCACGCCATCGCGCGGCTGGTCGACGCTGCCGGCCCGAACGCGGTCGTCGTGATCTTCAGCGATCACGGGGAGGAGTTCTTCGATCACGGCGACCTCGAACACGGCCACAGCCTGCACGACGAGCTCTTACGAGTGCCGCTGATCGTGACCGCACCCGGGATCGCCGCTCGCCGAGTGGACGGCCCGGTGAGCCTGCTCGACATCACCCCAACGGTGCTCGACCTGCTGGGCCTTGGGGGCGCCGACCACGACGGCCTCTCCCTCGCCGGGATCATGCGCGGGGACCCGTCCGCCTCGCTCGCCGACCGACCGCTGGCCTTCGGCCGCTTGTTGTACGGCCCGAACGCCTGGGGCAGCCTCCACGGTGACCAAAAGTGGGTGAGCCGCGGGGGCGACGAGGTCGTGTTTGACCTGACGCGCGACCCGCAGGAGAAGGACCCCAACGGATACGCCAACCGAGCGCCCGGCAGAGCGGCGCTGGCAGCGGCGCTGAAGGTCCCGACCACGCTGGTGCTCCGTGTGGTGTCGACCTCCGGCCGGGGAAGCGGCACGGTCGAGCTCACCGTGCCCGGTGGGGTAGCCAGCGTCTGGCTCGGAGACGAACCAACCAACCACGCCAAATGCAAGACCTCGATCACTGCGAACGATCCGGTGGACGGGGCACCGCCTTCGGACACCGTCCGGATGGAGTTTTCGACGTCGGGCGCAGCGCAGCGAGAGGTCTACGTGCTCCCGAAGATCGACCCGCTTGTGGCGGTGCGCGGGGCGGTCCTGTCGATCCCGGGCGGTCCGGCTCAGGAGCTGGTGGGGCGTTCGCCGGACGTCGGCTCCGGCCCCCTCGCCAAGGTCTCTCGCGGCGCTCGCGGATACGCGGCGACCTGGGCCGAGATCCCCGCTCCGTTCGGCGACGAGTTGACCGGCTTCGACCCCGAGAGCGCCGCGGCGTTGGCTGCGCTCGGCTACCTCGATGCAGATCACGACAACCCCGGCGTCGAACCGGGCGTCGAACCGGGCATCGAGCCGGCCGACGTGGAGCGCTGATGGCTCGCCCCGGGGACAAACGCGCGGTCATCGACGATCCTGTGGTGGACTGGGGGCCCGACGCAGGCCAGGGCTTGTTCGACCCGCCGGACGTCACCGGTGGCGGAGAGCCCACCGGTCGGGCCGCCATCCCGCCGGAGGTCAGCAGCGCGCGAGCGGGCCGAGATGTCACGGCATCGCCCGCGCGGGAGCGCCCGATGGCTGTGCTGGCGTGGATCGGCGCGACGCTCTCTGTCAACCCGGGACGCCCTCGCCCGAACACCCCACCGCAGGTCCGCCTGCCCGGTGACGGGACGCCGGCACAGCGCCCCCAACACGTCCCCGCCCTCGCCGCGCTGCTCGCCGATGAACCTCTGGAGCTGCTCCCGGGCGGGTTCTTTCCGGCTGCTTCGCCAGAACTATCCGGTTTTGAGCAGGACAGCCCAGAGACCGACAGCCCGGCCCTAGCTGCCCCCCCCGCTCCAACTGAACCGACCGCCTCCCACCCGAAACGGCAGGAAACCAACCCTGACACGCCGCGGCTTCAAGTCCGCCCTAAACACCCGGAACCCTCGGGCAAGGCACCCCGGGTGCTGGCGCTCCTGCTCGGCCTCGGCCTCGCCAGCCTGTTCGTTCAGCGCGGCTGCGGTTGACGCGCGGGCAGGGCCCGCTTAGCGGGCGAGCACGCGTACGGGCCCCCCGCTGCACGGCTCTTTGATGTTCCCCATCAACTCTCCTCTTGACACGCCGACCAGCCCCACGGCCGAAGGCGATGTCCGGTTCATGCGACGTGCGCTGGAGCTTGCGGCGCTGGCCGCAGCAGACGGCGAGGTGCCGGTAGGCGCCCTCGTGGTCGATCAAGCCCAAAACGTACTGGCTGAAGCCCGGAACACCCGCGAGCATACGCGCGATCCTTGCGGTCACGCCGAGCTGATCGCGATTCGCGCGGCGGCAGCAGCGCTTGGTGACTGGCGCCTCCAAGGAACCACCTTGTACGTGACCCTTGAGCCCTGCGCCATGTGCGCAGGTGCGATCGTGCTCGCTCGCATCCCGCGGGTCGTGTACGCCGCCGCTGACCCCAAAGGCGGCTTCTGCGGCACGGTCGGCGATCTGTCAAAGCACCCGAGGCTCAACCATCACTTTGACGTGGTGGCCGGCCTTCTCGGTGACGAAGCTGCAGCCCAGCTCAGCGCGTTCTTTCAGGCCTTGAGACAGGCGCGGCGGGATCGCTGAACAAGCCGGATGGGATCGAGAGGAGAACGTTTTTTCCGCGGAAAGGTGGCCGAGTGGCCGAAGGCGACAGACTCGAAATCTGTTTTAGGTTTCACCTAACGTGGGTTCGAATCCCACCCTTTCCGCCACCCTTTTTGAAATTGGCGAGCGCCGCGCCCTCACGCGCGGCCAGCTGACCCACCCTGGAGAGGTGGCCGAGTGGTCGAAGGCGCACGACTGGAAATCGTGTGTACAGCAATGTACCGCGGGTTCGAATCCCGCTCTCTCCGCCAGCCCAGCTGGGAAGA
>SHYV01000159.1 GCA_009692605.1 Myxococcales bacterium | reverse complement strand
CCCGGCCCCTTCTCGTGGGCCCGGTCGCTGTTCCCGCTGACCCCCACGGCGTTGTCCCAGTTGGGCGCTGCTGGGCGGTGCAGCTCTTCAAGCAGGTGACGGTTGAACGAGGACTCTGGCCGCGGGTATTCGTCCGGGTCATCGGGCGGGGGGGCGGTCAGAGCCTTCGCGGCGACGTGGATGGGCGGCGCCCCGACGTGCTCGGGCTCTCGCCAGGTCATGGGGGGCGTGACCTCTGCGACCTGCACGACCGGGGCGACCTGCGGGATCGGCATGACCTGCGGGACCGGCATGACCTGCGGGATCGGCATGACCTGCGGGACCGGCATGACCTGCGGGACCGGCATGACCTGCGGGACCGGCATGACCTGCGGGACCGGCATGACCTGCGGGACCGGCACGGCCTCTGCGACCTGTGCGACCGGCACGACCTCCGGGACCGGCACGACCTCCGGGACCGGCACGACCTCCGGGACCGGCACGACCTCCGGGACCGCCACGGCCTCCGGGACCGCCACGGCCTCTGCGAGGTGGGCGACCGGCACGGCCGGCATGACCTGTGCTTCGTCAGGCTCGGGCTCCCGCCAGATCTTGGCGGGCATGACCTGTGCTTCGCCATGCTCGGGCTCCCGCCAGATCTGGGCGGGCCCGGGCTGCGCTTCGACGTGCTCCGGCGCCTGTGAGGCTGGCGCGGGCTCGGTGGGCTCCGCCAGCACGTCCAGAGGGGCGGCCGGAGCGGTCGCCCGCTTTGGTTCGTCCGACTCTTCCCGGACCTCTACGGAGGTGGCGTCGGCGTCTTGAGCGGGGGCGGCCTCCGGGGCCGGGGCGGCAGCCGGGCCGGGCAGGCTGGGCGGCGGGTCCGGCGCCTCCCACGAGTGGTGGGGGATCAACGCGACGGCCGCTGCGATCTCCGAGGCGTCGGGCGGGGCGGTCGGGGGCGCCTGCGACGTCTGCCACGTCTGCGACGTCTGCCACGTCTGCGACGTCTGCAGCGCCGGAGCGGGCGACATCGGAACGCGCGCCGGCACCGGCGTTACCGCGACCCTGACCACGGCCGGGGCGAGCATCGCTCGCGAGGTTTTTATGCGGAGCGTATCGGCGGTCCGCTGGTCGGTCGCTCGAGTGCTGATCGTGGCTGCGTCATCCGCCCGGAGGCGCGACATCTCACCCTCGACCCAGCGCCGCGCCGGGTCGTCCTGCACGACGCCGGGCGGCGCGGTCCCTTCCCCTCGGCCCATCGCGACCCAGGCCTGACCGCGCACCACCCCGCGCTCCCGCGCCGTAGGTAGATGGCCGCCCACCCGCTTGAGCCAGGTCGCCAGCGGCTCGGCCGTTCCCGCCCTGCCGATGACCGCCATCAGCGCCTGCCGTGCCGATCGGGCGTCCCGAAACGTGACCCGCGCGTCGCGCCGCAGCGCTCCATGCGGTCCGCGCACTACCCCCGCCCCCCGCAACCAGTACCGCAGCCGGGGCTCTTCCCCGCCCCCGCCGTGGGCATCGATGAGGGTGCCGACGATCAGCGCGATGGCCTGAACATCGGCCTCGCTGGGGTGGCCCACCGCCTGGGGCGCTTCAAAACTCGGCCGAACCACGAACGCGCCGTCCGCGTCAAAGCCCCACCCCGCGAGCTCCAGCGCCCCGTGACACCCGCCGGTGTCGTGGACCGACGTGAGGTCGTTGAGCACGCGCTCAGCGAGCCCCAGGGTGGCCTCCCGCGGTGGAGCAGCGAGGTCCAGCCGACGCGGCAGCGTCCACGTGCTGGGTACGAACACCCCTCCCGTTGGGGTGTGGAAGGTGAGCGTCGCCACGACCGACGCGGGCGACGACGGTGCGTGGGGCAAAAGCGGCGGGGGCATCCCCGATCGTTATCCTCGCTTCCCAAATCCGGCCCAACGGGGCATGATGCGGCCTCGGAGTCTCCGCCCATGGCCCCCTCGTTGTCCCGCTCGTTGTCCCCCCGCGTGCTCTGCGCCCTGACCGTCCCGCTGCTCGGGGCCCTGTCCGGCTGCAACAAGGACGGTGACAGCACCGACAGATCCGTCCCCGTCGCGGTCTGCGATCCCGCGGTCGAGAACGCCTCCCAGCCCGACCTCGTCCCTGGCGCGCCGATGGCCGGCATCGCCGAGGCCTGGCTTGAGCTGCCTACGGGGACGCCCCTGTCCGGCTACACCTCGCGCTGCGGGTGCTTCGGCGGCGACGGCAAGGTCGACCACCGGGACAGCAACTACGCGAGCGAGTTCAAGCCCTCCGCCGGCGTCCAATCTCCGATCCCGCTCAAGGTGTTCTGGCTCTCCAACGGCGATCAGGATCTGGTCCTCATCAAGATGGACCTGATCTACTCCTTCGATGGGCTCGTGCAGGAGATGGAGACGCGCCTCGCGGCGTCCACCGGCCGAAATCTGGTCGGCAAGGTGGTGGTCGCCACCAACCACTCGCACCACAGCTACGGGGACTTCTCGGATCAGGTGACCTACTACCTTGGCAGCGATCGCTACAATCAGGAGGTTTTCGAGCGGATGGCCAGCCAAGCCGAGACCGTCGCCCTTGAGGCGTTCGACGCCCTGCAGCCGGCCAAGCTGGGTGTAGGTTTTGCGAAAGATTGGGACCCGAATGATCGCGTCTACCACGATCGTCGCCACGACAACGACGATCTTGGCTTCTTCTCGGACATCCCGAACGGTCCCTACAAAGATCCAACCCTGACACTGTTGCGCATCGACGACATGAACGATCAGCCGCTCGGAGTGCTTTTTGATTTTGGTGTCCATGGGACCCAATTGGGCGGGGACAACGCGATGGTGAGCGGGGACGCTCCGGGGCAGGTCGAGCGTGCGTTCGAAGAGAAGTTCGATCGACCTGTGGTGGTGGCCCTGCTCCAAGGTGGAGGGGGCGACGCTTCGCCTTCGAGCACCGACGGGGGCTACGCGGCGCTTGAGACGACAGGCGAGTACGCCAAGGACGCGATTTTTGCGCTCTGGGAGGCCACCCCCACGTCAGCGGACCCCATCCGACTTGAGACGGCCTCGCGCGCCATCCCCGAGACCCACGACGACATCCACGTGACCCGGGGCGGGACCACGGACATGCACTACGTCCCCTTCGTCGAGGACCTTGAGCCCGACAACCTCGTGTACGACGAGGCAGGCGCTGTGATCCCGCTGATCGACGAGTTCAACGTGGTGAACGGGGCGGCGTTCTGCGGGGAGGACCCGGCTTACCTCCCCGGATACGCGCCTGCGTCCGCCTTCCCCTACGTGAATTGTGTCAACGTCGACATGATGGTCGGGCTCATCGCCGGCTGGTTCGCGCTCTCGGATGAGGAGCGCGGCCTGCCGCTCACCGAGTCGACCACCGCGCACGTCACCGCCACACGCATGGGTCCGCTCCCGATGCACACCGTCGACGGGCAGATCATCAGCGACGATTTTTTCATCGGCTTCCTGCCCGGTGAGCCCACCGCGCTCTACACCGAGCAATTCCGTCGTCGGGCGGCGTCCGAGCTTGGGTATGAGCACAGCATGGCGGTTGGGTACGCGCAGGACCACGAAGGGTACCTGCTGATCCCGGAGGATTGGCTCATGGGCGGCTACGAGGCTGACATCAACGTGTGGGGCCCGCTGCAGGCCGAGCACGTCATGGAGGGGCTGCTGAACTTGGCTGCGGAGCAACTGTCGACGGACAAGGCTGAGCTTCACAATGCCTGCGATGCCTACCCGTCGAACAGCTACGGCGCCCCTACGCCGCTCCCGACCTTGGCGCCGGACGACGCACCCGAGGCCGGCACCCGGTACGACGTGCCTCCTGCCGAGCTTTACTCGCCGCTCTACACTCAGGAGGAGCGTGATTCGGGCATGCTGCCGACGCTGACCGTCGAGGGAGAAGAGATCCCGCGCGTGCAGGGTATCGTGCAAATGGCGTGGATTGGGGGCGACCCTGGCGTGGATTACCCCATCGTCACGCTTGAGGTGCAGGACGATTCGGGCGTCTGGGCCGAGGTGCTGACCTACGCCGGTCGGCCGGTCTCGCTCGGGCCGGACATCCTGATCACCACGACGCCGACGCCGCAGGCGCCCGCGACCAGCGCCAACGAGCATCACTGGTATGCGGCCTGGCAGGCCGTCGGGCACGCGGTGGACCGGACCGGCGTGGAGGAGGGGACCTACCGGCTCCACGTGGTCGGCGAGACGTACACTGGATCCGAGACCACCTGGCCGTGGACGACCACCGACTACGAGGTCTACAGCCCGGCGTTCACCGTTACGCCGGCTGCGATCACGGTCTCGCGCTCCGGCGCCGGCGATGTCCAGGCCTCGCTCGCCGGTCCGGAGCGGGGTTACCGGCTGATCGAGCTCGATGGCGGGTACCAAGGGGCCAACCCCATCCCCGGCGACACCGCGACGATCACCTGCATCACCCAAGACGGAGCCAGCACGTCGAGCTCGGTCACCGGCACACGCAGCGGCGGGGTGACCACCTTCGCTGGGGCGGACCCTGGGGGCTGCGTGGAGCTCCTTGTCACCGACCGGTTCGGGAATGAGGGGGCGATCTGAAACGGTTCATCGCGGTCGCAGGCAACATGGGCGTGGGCAAGACCTCGCTCGTGTCCTTCCTCCATCAGGAGTACGGCTTTGAGCCGATCTACGAGCCGTTCGCCGACAACCCCTACTTGACTGATTTTTATGCCGACATGCCGCGGTGGGCGTTCGGCTCCCAGGTCTGGTTTCTGTCGAACAAGTTTCGCCTGCATCTGGAGCTGGACAGTCGCCGGGCCGACCCCGCGCGGGCCCGGTTTGTCCAGGACCGGACTATCTACGAGGATGCCGAGATCTTCGCGGCCAACCTGGCGCGCACCGGCGCGATCACCGCCCGTGACTATCAGACCTACCTTGAGCTGTACGACGGCATGAAGCGGGCGTTGCAGCCACCGGACCTGATGATCTACCTGCGGTGCTCGGTGAAGGCGATCCGGCGGCGCATCCAGAAGCGGGCGCGCCCCAGCGAGCAGGCGATCCCGACCCCCTACCTGAAGGGGTTGAATACGCTGTACGAGCAGTGGATGGGCGGGTACACCCAATCGCCGGTGTTCGTCTGGGACTCGGAGCGGCCCGACTACCTCACCGATCTGGTCGAGCGGATCGAGTTCCGAAAGGCGTTGGAGCGGGTGCTGTGATCAGAACCCCTTCACCCAGACACCGGTCGCCCGGTCCACGCCGGTCACTCGAGTGCTCTTCACCGCGGTGGCCAAGCAGTCGGTGACCTGGGCGGGGACGGTGGTCCCTTCGAGCACCGTCAGCCCCTGCACCGCACCGGAGGTCACCCGCCACTGCACGCGCGCCTGACCGGTGACACCCTTCTGTTGGCAACTGTTCGGCGCCTTCGCCAGCGCTGCCTGCAGCGCGCTCTCGACGGCCGCCATTGCCGACGCGTCTTCGGCCTTCAGCACTAGCCCGCGGACGTCGCCTGACCCCGCCACGATCCACGCTGAGTCGACTCGCTGCACCTCGGTCGTCAGATCGTACCGCATGCCCAGGACGGCGTCGACAAGACAGCCCACGACCCCGTCGCTCCCGGTGGTGTTCGCCACGATCTCAAGGTTGCGGGCGACACCTGCGCTGATCGTCCAGCCTAGCTTGACCAGCGCCCCGCCGGCTGTGGCTGGTGCGAGGGCGAGACACTCCTGCGCGATCGGGAGGTCCTCAATCAGCGAGTCGTTGATGAACGCGGCGAGCTTCTCATCGGAGTAGGCCTCCATCTGGCCACCGTGCCCGTACAGGAGCATCGAGGAGCCGTCACGCAACGTCTGGCTCGCGATCTGGACCCCGTCGATCCGGTCGCTGATCCAGCCGCCGTCGCTGAGCATCGTGAGTCGGGCGTAGGGGAGCTGGGTCGCCTCTTCCCAGAGCAGGATGTGACCGAGGGCGTCTGCCGAGGCGAGCAAACCTGCCTTCAGTCGGACCCAAGCGGAGGGGTGACCAAGGAACTCGGGTATTTGCTCCTGCGTGGTGGGCTCGCCGCCGGCCGCGCCGTCTTCGCTCAGCGAGACCCGCCAATCGAAGCCGCCGAGGGTGACGGTGAGGCGGGCTAAGCCGGGGAGCCAGTCGAGGTGGTTGCTCAGTTGGCCTGATTGGAAGGGGGTGACGGTCCATCGGACGAGCGCCTTTCCACTGGCCATGTCCCACGCCCGCAGCGTGCCGCGGTCCGAGAGCGAAGCCACCCTCGCGCTCTTTCCTTCCTGCTGGAACGCGACGGCCTCGGTGCTCTCGCCTGAGGTGAGGAAGGCGTGCTCGTCGACCTTGGTGACGGTGTCGAACACTCGCACGGTGCCATCGGTGCTGCCCACCGCGATCAACCGGCCGTCGTCGGAGACGTCCAGGGCGTGCACCGGGCCGACTGGTCCAAGAAAGGCGGTGCGCTGGGTCGCCCGCTCGATGTCCCACGCCCGCACGAGGTTGTCTTCCTGAGCCGAGTAGAGGATTCGCCCGTCGGGCGACCTCGCCAGCGCGTGCACCCGATTCACCGCGGTGACGGGCCCAGGGGCGACCGCCGTGGTCTGGCCGGTGGCGCCGCTGCTGGCTGCCATCCATGGCCAATGTCGCTGCGCGCCCCGCGCGTCGCGGCCGAGGAGGTTTTCGCCATCGAACCACAGCCGCTCGGTCGCCGGGGAGGGGTTTGGCACGGTCGGGGGCGTGCCGGCGGCGACCATCACTGCGGTCCGCCAGGGGAGGGACATCAACGCGATGCGGTTCTCGATGTCCGCGATGGCCAGGAGCTTCCCGTCCGGGGTCAACGCGCCGCAGAGGGGGCGGGCGCCGGGCAACGGGCTCTCGAGCGCGGGACCGCCGGCTGGGCCGATGCGCAATGACCCGCGCTCGGCCCAGACGTAGTTCGCTCCGTGAGCGGCGAGGGGCTGCTCGCTGGCAGGCCAAACCCGCCGGCCAACCCCGGAGGACGGCCCCGGAGCGAGGTCGAGGTAGCCCACCGGAGGCGCTGGTACGTCCGCGCTGGCTACCGGGTGGAGCGTAGCGAAGCGGCCGGCGCGGGAGTCGATGTGCCCGACGCCGGGTGGGATCTCGATCGTCTCGACCCGCGTTCCCTCACGCAGATCGAGCTGCGCGAGGTGCGTGGCGTCCATGCGCACCCATACGCTGCCCGGCGCTGCCGCCACGGCGGGGAGCTGGCCGGCGGTCACCACGGTCATGGCAAGGTCGGCGCGGGTCCCTGAGAGTGGGCGCGCCGCGGGCCGGTCGCTCTCGATGATCACCGGCGCGAAGGCGAACCACGGGTCTACTGGCGCCTCGCCGGCGAGCGTCGTCAGGGTCGCGGCGCCGTTCACCCCGGCCAAGGCCCGCTCCGAGTCCACTGCCCACGCCTCGAAGCGGCCGTCGCTGTCCAGGAAGGCCACACGGGTCCCCGCCTCGTTGAACGTACATCCCAGCAGCTGGGTGCCCGTGGCGGCGAACGAACGCCCTTGACGCGCGTCGTGCCCTTTCCACAAGGTCAGCACATCCGCGTCGAGGGTCGCCACGGCGGTCTGGTCCTGACTCTCGCAGAGCGTTCGGCCGCGAGGGCGCTCGACCTGGGCCGTTTCGGTCAACGCTGAGCGCCGCTCATGGCCGTACGGATCGATCCACCGCACCACGGGAGCTATCTGCGCCGCTTTTCCGGCGGCCGCTCGGGGCGGTGCGGCGAAGGTGGCGTCGCGGGTCGCGTAGGGCAACGTCATGCGTCGCCCGCCGCTCTGGATGTCGAAGACGACGGTCTCCAGATCGGTGCGCACCAGCGCGAGCTGGTCCCCATGCAGGCTGACGCTCGCGGTGGTGCCGTCGACCACCCAACTGTAGGCTTGCGAGCCTCCGAGGATCGCTGAGCTGACCGAGCCGCGGCGCGCCGGGTCGCGGAGCAGCAGGCTCACCCCGAGCGTGGGGACCTGGCTCGGGTCCGCTGCGGCCAGCGCAGCCCCGACGTCGACCCAGCGCGGGCCTACCGAGATCGCTGTTTGCCCGTCTTCCGAGGTGGCCAGCGCGACTACCGGCCCCGCGTGCACGATGTAGAGCCTTGGCTCCTCGCCCCCTCCGGCGAACGTGACGTCGCCCGCCGCGGAGCCCCAGACCGTGACCGAGTCCGCTGCGGCGGCCACGGCCGAGGCTCGGGCGACCTCCTTCTGGGCGGCGAGCGCGGTCCCGGCCCGGCTCGTCGCCCGCATCGATCCGTCGTCGGCGACCACCAGCAGCCGTTCGCCCAGCAGGCTCGCTGCGACCGCCGGGCGCTGGAGCGCGTGGCGAGCGCGGACCTTTCCGTCCGGCGCGATGACCGCCAGATCCTTGCCCGTGGCGGTGTCCACCCACACCGAGGCGCCTGACGCGTCCACAGCGAGCCGCGTACGCCCTGCCGGCGCCGCGATGAGCCCGCTGGGGGTCAGCGTATCGCCCGTCGCGTCGCCTACGGACGCGAAGATCACCGCGGTCGTCGCCACCCGGGTGGGGCGATGGTGGGGGATCTCGCGGAGTGATTGCCCCGACGGCATGTTCATGCGGCTCGGCCGGTGCCAGGAGCGGGTGTAGCCCGCTCCGTCCGACCCCATCATCGAGCGTCCCCAGGGCGCGATCCTGAGCTTCGGGCGGAGGCCCGGCGTCGACGGGGCCGGCGCGTATTCCCGGAACACCGGTGCGTCTTCGAAGAGGTCCCACACCTCGAACTCGAGCAGCGAGCCCGACCGGGACACCGCGGTGACCTGAGCGCCGTCGCGGGAGAAGGAGACGTCGATGACGTCCCCATCGCCAAAGTCGATCGTCTGGATGGGCTGGCCGGTCTCGGTGCTCCAGACCGTGACCCGCCCGCCGGACTGGCCGGTCAGGAGTCGATTGCCCTCGATGTCGAGCCCGACGGTGTACACCGGGTCCGGTCCGGCCCTGCCTCCGGTGGTCACCGCCCGCACCAATCGCCCGCTGCCGCCGTGCAACACGGCTGCGCCCCGCTCACCCCCAAACGCGAAGAACCCGCGGTCCACGCTGCTCGCTGCCGACGACAAAGGGCCGAGGTCCGGGTCCCGCGCCCAGCGCTTCTTCCCCCCGGCGTCGCGCGCGGTCGCCGTGGATCCGTGCACCGAGGCGAGGTAGGGCGCTGTGCTCCCGACCCCTCCGGCATCGAGCACATGGGCGTTCGCCATGGCCAGAGCGACAGCGTTGGCGCGAACCTCGGCCACCGGCAGGGCGCTGGTCCCCTGAAAGACGCACACCCGGCCGTCGTCACCGAGCAGGGCGTAGAGCTCGCCGGTAGCGGGGCTCGCGCTGTCGCGCAGGTGCGCCCCACAGGTGCGGGCCACCTTGAGCTCTCCACCGATGTCGTAGAGCCCTCCAGCGCCCAGGAATCCAACGTTGTCGTTAGGGCCCCACCCGAGGAACGGCGTATCGAAGTCCCGGATGGTCTTCGAGGCAGCCACCTCCCCTTCGGTGAGGCGCGTGAATTCGGGGCGCCCTGAACCATCGATCGCCCACGCGCCTGTACCGGCGGAGAAAGCGCACAGCGCGAAGAGCGCCAGGCCGGCGAGCCGGGGAGATTGGGTGATCAACGCTACAGCGCCTGGAGCGCCACAGCGACCGCCTGCGAGTGCCCGCCGACGCTGACGGGGTCCCAGACCTGACGGACGACGCCGTCCTTGTCGACGAGGAAGGTGGCCCGGCGGGCGACCGCGCCATCACGGACGCCCCAGCGCGCGGCGAGGGCGCCATCTGTGTCCACGAGCAGGGGAAAGTTAAGGTTGTATTTTTGCTTGAACGCCGTGTGTGAGCCGGTGGAGTCCATCGACGCGCCCAGAACGCGCACCCCAAGCGCGCCAAGCCCGGGCGCGGCGTCCCGGAACGAGCAGCTCTCCTTCGTGCAGCCCGGCGTGTCGTCCATCGGGTAGAAATACAGGATGAACGGCTGGCCGCGGGTGGCGTCGAGCGTCCATACGGTCCCTGCTTCGTCGGTGACATCGAGGGCGGGTGCGGGCTGTCCGGCGTGCAGGTGGGTCTTCTGGTTCAGCCCGAGTACGGACTTCAACGCGGATTTGAGGAGGTCGATCTTCATGACCTGATCATAACCCGGGCCCCACAGTCATCGCTCTTCGGGCCCTACCAATAGCCCCTGCCGGCTGACATCCGGAGCTGCCAGAGCTTCTCTGGGGTGATCGCGTCCGGCGGGGGGGCCCCGTCCCCGCTCCGGACGCTCATGAGCGTGCGGTGCAACCTCTGAATGGCCTCGGCCGGCTCCGGCTCGGCGCTGCCGTACAGGTCGCTGACTTCCAGCGGGTCGTCCACCACGTGGTGGAAGGTCCAGTCGGTGTTGTTCATAACCCGCGCGCGCGGTGTCAGCGCGGGGTCGAGGCTCGAGCCGTCATGCTGGTACGTGCGCAGCGTCAATCGGTAGGGGCCCTGCCGAACGCTCAGCATGTCCCCGAAGTCGGCGTATGCCCAGGGCGTCGTGTCCGGCGCCCCGCCGAGCAGGTCGCGCCCGACCGCTCCGGCCGGGAGCACCGCCGTGACCCGGGCGAGCAAGGTCGGGAGGATGTCGGTCAGCTCGGCGATCTCGTTCTGGGCGTCCGCGCTGGGTGGCGGGCCGGATGCGGGGAGTGCTGGTCCCCAGATCGCGACGGGGACGTGCAGGGAGCGCTCCAGCAGGAGTTGATAGGCGTCGAAGCGGCTATGCTCCTGGCCGAACCCGGTCGTCTCGCCGAGGTTGACCGAGGAGACGGAGAGCAACGTGGTGTACCGGTCACGGCCCGTCGGGGACAGGCCCGCGGGGATCAGGGCTGCGTCGAAGGCGGTCAGCGCCGGGGCCAGCGCTGCGATCTCGGCGGTGTAGCGTTTTTTGAGCTCGGTGCGCATCGCCGCCTGCTGGGTTTCGTTCATTACGGGGCCGCGGCTTGTCATCGTCGGCTGGGCCTCGGGGGGCAGGGGCTTGAATTTGGCGGAGTTCTGGTCGAGCGTCATGGCCTCCTCAATGACGCCCAGATGGGCCAGCAGGAACCGGGGTTGGTCCTGATGCGCAGTCCACCACGTCCCAGCGGCCTGAGCGAGGCTCGCGTCACGTGGTTGATCGGCGCTGCCCATCTCGATGTGGATGTTGTCCTCAAACCGCTCGGCGAAGGTGTCGAAGCCCACCCCGCCCGTGGAGAGGAACACGGTGTCGTAGCCGTAGGCCGCCATGATGTCGGGGAGGGATGGCCTCGCGGAGGGCAGTTCGGTGCACCAGACGCGACGGCCCTTGAGCGTGGAGGAGCCTTCACGCGGGCGGCAGATGGGGATGGCGGCGGGGTAGAGCCCGGTGATCAGGCTGGCGAAGGCGGTGAAGGTCGACGCGCTGGTCGCGTACGCGGCGGTGAACTCGGCCAGCGGGGGAGTGGGGAAGGCGCGGATGAGCGCGCCGCTCTGGTCCTCCTCTGGCCGGCTGTCCTTTCGGACGCCGCTCAAGACGATGATCACGACATCGGGCCGCGGACCGTCGCTGGGGACGATGGCCGGCTGGGCGATGGGCGCCTCCACCGGACCCGAGCAGCCGCCGAGCACGGCCAACACGGCCAAAGCGACCCATGGCGGTCCGCGGCGGCTCGGCGGCCGGCGAGCGGTCACGCCGGCGCCGCCGGGCCGAGTCGCAGCTGCTTGGCGGCGAGCGCAGCGGCGGCTACGAAGCCGAGCAGGGCGAAATGGTAGGGGAGCGCCTGGACCGCGTTCAGGCCGCCCTCGGGCAGCAGGCACGCGAGCAGGCCGATCACGATGTTCCCTGCGGCGAGGATCCAGAGCAGCACCTGCCCGGGCAGGGCCAGGACTCGCGAACGTGCTGCGCTCCGCATCGTCAGGCCCACGCAGATCGGAAGGGACAGGAGGGCGCTAACCAGCGCCGCCGCCCGCAGCTGCATCTGCAGCCGGGTCAGCACTTCCGTGGCCCGCCACTCGGCGGCACGAAAGAGGGA
>SHYV01000158.1 GCA_009692605.1 Myxococcales bacterium | reverse complement strand
CAGAGCATGGCTACCCCCCCGCGGTGAGGGTGGCATCACCCTTCTTCCAGTTGCAGGGGCACAGTTCGCCAGTCTGGAAGCCGTCCAGCAGGCGAAGCGTCTCCTCGACGTTGCGTCCTACGTCAAGATCGTTCACGCTGACGTGCCGGATGACGCCCTCCGGGTCGACAAGGAAGGTGGCGCGCAGCGCGACGCCGTCCTGCTTGTGCAGGATGCCAAGGGCAAGGGATAGCTCGCGCTTCAGGTCGGCGAGCATGGGAAACGGGAGCGCGGCGAGGTCCGGGTGGCTCTTGCGCCAGGCCAGATGCACGTACCGGCTGTCGGTGGAGAAGCCCAAGACCTGCGCATCGCGATCGGAGAAGTCTGTCTCCTTCTTCCCAAAGGCACCGATCTCGGTGGGGCAGGACACCCCCGAGATGCTTCCTTTCGCACCGCACATCCAAGACATGCTCGCTACGAAATGCATAGTCCAAAGCTATGAGTCCTCATCCCTTCTCCCTTCGCCAGCTGCAGTACCTGGTGGCGGCGGACGAGCTGCGCTCGTTCAGCAAGGCCGCTGCTCGGTGCCACACGTCCCAGCCTTCGCTGAGCGCGCAACCCCTACTCGGGGCCAGTGCGCATCGGCGTGATCCCGACCATCGCACCCTACCTCTTGCCCGCGCTCGCGCCTGCCCTGCGCGCGGCCCTGCCCGACCTGGCCAGCCTGTGGGTCGAGGCGAAAATGACCGATCTATCACAACAGTTCCATGCCGGCGACCTCGAACTGGCCGTGCTCGCCGCGTACCCGGACATGGGTGAATTGGACAGCGCGCCGTTCGCGACCGACCCGTTTGTGCTGGCGGGGCCCGTCACCGAGGGGCAGGGGCAGGGCGCGCCGGTGAGGTTGAGTGAGCTGGGAGCTGCTTCCGTGCTGCTGCTCGAGGAGGGACACTGCCTGCGCGATCAGGCGCTGGCGGCCTGCGCGACGGCCGACCTGCGCGATCTCGCCTTTCGGGCGACGAGCCTTTCAACGCTGGTTCAGATGGTGGCCGCCGGCCTCGGACTCACCCTCTTGCCGCAGCTCGCGGTCCCCACCGAAACCCAACGGGTGGCGCTTCGAATCTACCCGCTGGTAGACCCGCCGACCCGCACGTTGGTCGTCGCATGGCGGCGGGGCGGCCCGCTCGAAACGGTAGGCCGCCGGGTGGCAGAGATCGCGGTGATCGCGGCATCCGCCGCGTCTCAGATTTGACGGCCCGTTCAGCCGCCGGTAAGCTCATAGGGTGAACCCGCACCGAGCCAACCCAGAAGGTACTCGGGCGGCGGTGCCCGGGATGCTCCTGTGGCTGCTCATCGGGTCCGGATGCCACGAGTCGGCCGCAACGGACGCATGCGTCGAGAGCGGGCTGACCTGGGAGTCCTTCGGGGTCGGCTTTACGGCGACGTACTGCCGCTCATGTCACTCAGCCGCCACACCGGACCGCCGTGGGGCACCGGCCGGGATCGACTTTGACACCGAGGCAGATGTGCGCGGCTTCGCGGATTCGATCCGCAGGACGGTGCTCGATGAGGGCTCCATGCCCATCGGCGGGGGAGTGCAGCCTCTCGACCTCGCGCGCCTCGACGACTGGCTCGCGTGCACCCAGTGAGCCTGTTCCTGCAGGCCGGGCTGACGCTCCTCGTCGGCTGCTGCCCGACGCCGGCGTCACCGGAGGAGCACTGGGACACGGCTGTCTGGCTCGCAGCGCCCGAGATCGAGCCCACCCTGGGCCTCGACGATCTCGACGGCGCCGTCGCCAGCGCGATCAGCGGCGGTGCCGTCTTCCCGCTTACGTTCCTGGCCACCTGGGAGCAGGTCGTCGCCGACATCGGCGCCCTCGGGTCCAACGACGGGTCGGAGCGCGGATGCGAAGGCGGTTTTTTTGACAGCACGACGGCGGAAGGCCATGTCGTGGCCGAGTGTTTCTCGACCGAGGGGATCACGGGCGAGGAGTACCTCGTGACCGGTGGGTGGATGGCCGACCTCAGCATGGACGAGCGCGGGGGCACCCGCATCGCGAACGTCCTCTACTCTTTCCAGGCTACGCGGCTCGCCACGGACGACTCCCTTCATGGTGGCGGACATCTCTACGCGGGGTGGACGGACGAGCCGGACGGCATCCGCTTCGACCTTCGGTTGGAGGGCACCTACCTCGACACCGGAGCCGCTGACGCGTCCGCGAACACCGTCGGCGCCGGCACCTGGTGGGTGGGACGCTGGTCGCATGACGGGTTCGTAGCGACCTTCGAAGGCCCGACCGGCAGCGGGACCGATGCGTTGGACTTCCGGAGTTTTTCGCTGGATGCGGCATTGGGTCCGGGCCCGGCCGGCTCACTGCATCTTCGTGACCCAGGCGGCGGTTGGTGGCAGCTCGATTTCGGGGACGATCACAGCGGCTGCGGCGCTGCGTCGTTCGATGGACAACGGGTAGGGGACACCTGCGCAGGGCTGGCGGCGGTCGAGCCCCTCCACACGCTGTTCCTCAACGCGGAGGCCGCCGGGTGGTGACGCTCGTACTCTTGCTGGGCTGCACCGCCGACCGAGCGCCCCAAACAGGCCTCCTGCCGTTGGGCCAGTCCGCGCTCGCGCGACGGATGAGCATCGACCTGCGCGGCATTCTCCCGACCACCGAGGAGCTCAGGTCGGCGGAGTCCGCGGGGGCGGACTCGCTGATCGATGGTTGGCTGGCTGACCCGCACTTCGAGGCGCACCTGGTGGACGCGTTGGCGGAGGACTGGCTGGTCCGAGCGGACGAACTCAAGCTTGAAGCAGATGAGTTCGGGGTTGACATCGACGCCTACACCTTCGCACGATCGTTCGCCAACGAGCCGACCCGGCTGATGGCTCGCATCGCGGCCGAGGATCGTCCCTGGACCGAGACGGTCACCGCAGACTGGACGATGGCGAACCACACGCTGGCCGAGATCCTCCCGCTGGAATTCGAGGACCCCGCAGACCCCGCGGAATGGCGGGTGGCCCGCTACACCGACGGACGTCCAGCGGGAGGGGTCGTGATGACGAGCGGACTCTGGCTCCGCTACTCCACCACGTTGTTCAACTACAATCGGGGTCGGGCCGCCGCGTTGGCGCAATACCTGCTGTGTGTTGACATCGCCTCACGCCCGGTCGCGTTCGTGGCTTTCCCAGGAACCTCCTCGATCGAACAGGAGAGCGCCGTTCACACCGAACCCACCTGCATCGCCTGCCACGCGTCGCTGGACTCGCTGGCGGGCACGCTGTTCGGCTTCTGGCCGTTCGAAGACGAAGACGGCGTCGAGGTGGTCCGCTACCACCCTGAGAGGGAGCGCTACGGAGAGATCCTGACCGGCGTCTCGCCCGCCTATTTCGGCACCCCGGTGACCTCCGCAGCGCAACTTGGACCGCTAATCGCCAATGATCCCAGATTTTCGATGTGCACAGCGCAACGCACGGCAGCGCGCCTGTGGGGCCGACAGCCTGCCGACGACGAGTACGCCAAGGTCGTGGCGCTCCAGCAGGCGCTCACCACGGGCGGGTTCTCCATGAAGGCCCTGCTGCGCGCCGTGCTCGCGACCGAGGACTACCGCGTCGGCTCGTTGGCGGAGAACGCCGAAGACGCAGTAGTCGACCGGACCCGGACCGTCCGTGTCCTCTCCACCACGACGCTGGCCTCTGCCGTTGAAGACCTCACCGGCTTCCGTTGGATCTGGGAGCAGGCGGACGAGCTGGACGGAGATGTGACCGGCTACCGGGTCCTGCTCGGGGGTGCCGATGGAAACACCGTCCGAAGCCAAAACCCCACGCCCACTGTGTCACACGTGGTCGCCATGCAACGGCTGGCTGAGCTCGCCGGAGCCTATGTAGCCGAGGCCGACCTGGCGGCGGCCCGCGGTGACCGCCGCCTCATCGGTACCACCGTCGACGACGCGGCGCTGGCCCCGGACGACGAAGCGCTCGCCGCCGAGCTGATCGCTGTGCATCGCCGCATGTTGGGCGTCACGCCCGACGCCGACGAGCGCGCCGAGCTGGGGGAGCTTTACGGCGCGGTGGCGTCCACCGAGGGCTCCGAGGCTGGCTGGGCCGCCGTCGTCTCCACCCTGCTGCGCGACCCCGCGTTCTGGACCTACTGATGGCGCGCATCTGGGTGCCGCCGCGCCCGCTGTCCCGGCGAGCGCTCCTGGGCGCAGGCGGGCTCACCCTTGGCGGCCTCTTTCTTCCGAGCCCCCTCGCAGCGGCCGTCACCGGCGCGCAACGGCGCTTCGTCTTCGTCTTCTGTCCAGGCGGCTGGGATCAATCGATGGTTTTTGCACCGGTGTTTTCATCCGAGGTCGACCGGGACTTCGGCGACGCTCCGGCCTCGGCGGGCGGCATCCCGTACGTCGACAGCGAGGCCCGCCCGTCGGTGCGCCGGTTCTTCGAGGCCTGGGCCGCGCGCACCTGTGTCGTGAACGGCTGGAACGTGCCCTCCGTGGCCCACGAGGTGTGCACCCGCCTGACGATGACCGGCACGGTGACCGCCTCTCAGGACGACTGGGTCTCCATCGTCGCCAACGGCGCGGGCCCCGAGGTGCCGATGCCCAACGTGCTGTTGGACGGCCCGCTGTTCCCCAACTTGTACCCCACCGCCTCGGTCCGGCTCGGCACCAACGGGCAGCTCTCGGCGCTGCTCACCGGGGAGGCCTCGGCGCGCTCCACCCTTCGGGCCAACGCCCCCTCTGCTTCCAGCGAGGCGCTCTCCGATGCCCTGTTGCGGCGCCGCCTCGACCGTTACACCCAGCGCCACCTCGTTGGGACCGGCGCCACCGTCGGCGCCGCCACGCGCATCGCGCTCGATCGCGCCGAGGTGCTTCGCGGCTATGCAGACGAGCTCGAATATCGGTCAGAGGACGCGCTCACCGCCGGGGTGACCACCATCCTCGCCTGCTTTGAGCTTGGGCTGGCACGCACAGCGACCCTCGCGTACGGCACCGGCGGAAATGGGGCCTGGGACACCCACTCGGACAACAGAGTTCAGGACACGTTGTACGAAGCACTGTTCGCTGCGCTGTGTGATCTCTGCGACGGGTTGGACGCATCTCCCGGCTCACACGGGGGCACGCTGCTGGACGAGACCTGCATCGTGGTGCTCTCCGAGATGGGTCGGACGCCGCTTTACAACAGCGCGGCAGGCAAGGATCACTGGCCCTATACAAGTGCGCTGTTCATCGGCTCGGGTGTGCGGGGCGGTCAGGTGGTTGGGGAGTACGCCGACGACCTGACCGGGCAGCCTATCGACATCGCTACCGGGGCACCGAGCGCGTCCGGCGAGGTGCTGTACCCGGGCCACCTCGGGGCGACCATCCTGGCGCTCGCCGACATCGACCCGGGCCCGTGGGTCCCTGAGGGGTCGGGGAGGACCATCGAGGCGGTGCTCGAGTGAGCTCCCGCGGAACGATCCTGCGCACCCTGACTTCGCTCGCGACCGGCTGCCTTTTCGTGCTCGCGATCCCCAGGACCGGCGCGTGGTGGCTGGCGTTCGGCGCATGGGTCCCGCTCCTGTGGGCGGTCGACGGTCAGAGCGTCCGGCGCGCCGCATTCTACGGCCTCGTGGCGGGGGCCTCGATGACCTGCTTCGGGTTCTATTGGATGACCGAGCTGCTCGCGCGATTTGCCAAGCTCCCCGCCGTGCCGGCCCACATCGTGCTGGGGCTGTTCTCAGCGTTGCAGGGCGCGCAGTGGGCCGCGTTCGGCGGCCTCCTGGCTTGGCTTCAGCGCCGGACCGGTCGATCCGTACTGCTGCTCACCCCACCCGCGTGGGTGGTGGGCGAGGCCTTCGCTCCCCACATCTTCCCTACCTACGCGGCGCTCGCATGGTGCGACCAGCCGCTGCTGCTCCAAATCGCCGAGCTTGGCGGGGTCACGATGGTCGGCGCCGTCCAACTCATGATCAACGCCGCGATCTACTCGCTGCTCAGAAGCCCGCGAGGTTCAGAGAGCCAGCGAGGTTCAGGGAGCCAGCGAGGCTCACAGAGCCCGAGGAGGTCTCGGGCCCCGGCGCTGACGCTGCTCTGCGTCGCCGTCTTCCTGCCCGCCTTTGGCGCGTGGCGGATGAAGGCAGCCGACACGCTGGCGGCAGCGTCGCCGACCGCCCGGATCGGGGTGGTCCAGGGCAATCACGGCATACGTGAGTGGTCGAGCAGGGCCACGCGCGCCGATGTCTTGGCCCGAATCCAGGCTGAGACAGCGCGGGTGGAGACCAAAGGTGTGGACTTCCTACTGTGGGGTGAGAACGTCCACCCCTACCGCAAGTCCCTCGCGCACGTGGGCGGCCGCGACTTCGAGCCGTGGTCTCCGGAGCGGATCCGCGTGGGGTTCTCCGCTCCGCTGGTGTTCGGCGCGGTCACCGCAGAGCCCCCAAGCGACGGCCCGGTGGGCTCCGAGAACCCCTTCGGCTGGAATTCCGCGATCGTGCTGAACCCCGACGGCAGCTTCGGCGACGTCTACGACAAGAACTACCCCCTCCTGTTCGGCGAGGCCGCCCCGTTCGTGGACCCGGTCTGGTACGTGAAGACGGTGAAGGGCGCGTCGCAGGTCAACGCGGGCACTGACGTCGTCGTCCTGCGCGTTGGAGCCTGGCGGCTCGGCCCGCTCATCTGCTACGAGGACATCCTGCCACGGTTTGTGCGGCGGGTGACGGCGGCGGACGTCCACCTGTTCGTCAACCTGACCAGCGACACCTGGTTCGGCGCGAGCGCGGAGCAGGCCGAGCACCTTGGCCTGGCCGTGCTGCGAACCATCGAGCACCGCCGGGGGATGGTGCGCTCGGCCAACACTGGGGTGAGCGCTATCGTCGATCCCGCCGGGCGCGTGGTGCTTCGCACCGAGGTCACCGACCCCGACGTGACCGGGATCGTGCCGCCGGTCAGCTTCGTGGCGGAGGTGCCGATGATCGATCCGGCGTATCGCACCCCCTACGCGCGATTTGGCGAGTGGTTTCCTGCTGCAGCGGGGCTGTTCCTGACAGCGGTTGGGATCCGGGGGCGGAGGCGGTAAGGCACCGGGCGTCGGGGGCCCGATCCCCGGCGAGATACCCTTTCCATCCATGCTCCCCCTCTGGCCCGCCCGCTGGCTCCCCCTCTGGCCCGCCCTGCTGCTCGCCTGCGCGTCGCCGGTGACCGGGGTCACCCGGCCCGCCGTCCCCGGCATCGACAGCGACCCGCCCGACGCCACCGGGTGCGACGTGGCCGTCACCGGGTCCTGCGCCGGCTACAACGTGCTGCTCATTACGCTGGACACGTGGCCGAAGTTCGGGCCCATCGGAGAGGACAACCTCACGCACACGCCCGTGATCGCCCGCTACTTCGCAGAGGCGACCGTGGTCCGTGGGCGCTCCTCAGCGGCCTGGACAAGCCCAAGCGGCATCGCGCTCGGCCGAGGGATCGCCGCAGCGGACGACATCGTGACCTCGTTCCTGCCGATCGTGAACGAGCCCATCGGACACGTCGAGGACTCGGAGACCACCGCGTACGAGTGGCTGTCGGAGTACGGGGATGTCCGATACATCACGGGAAACCCCACCTTCCTGCTCGCCACGAACGCCTATCAGCTGGACAGCTACGCGGAGTACGCAGACGGCGGGCTGGCTCAGGCGGTCACGACTCTGGTCCCGGACGAGCAGGCGTTGGGGGGCAGGCCGTTCTTCACCCACCTGCACGTCGGCGAGCTCCACGACCCGCTGCGGGACTACGCCGGCGTGTGTGCCTCCCAGTTGGATCCCCTGCCGCGGATCCTCGCGGACGCCGGCGGCACCGGGATGAACGCGCTGATGATCTACCTCACCGTGCATTGGGCCAGTTACTCAACAGACGAGCAGACCGGCATCCTCGATTGGGTGCGCTGCCTGCAAGGGGAAGAGGCCGCTTGGGTGGACGAGATTCTCGCGGGTCTCCTTCACAGCCTCGACAGCGAGGGCCTGCTGGACCGCACACTGGTGGCCTTCTCCGCCGACCACGGCGAGGGCTTCGGCACCGTCCCCGCGCTCGTCGACTACAACGGGGACGGAAGCACGGTGGGCGAGTTCCTGTTCGGGCACAGCAACACCCTCTCGCCCACCCTGACAACCATCCCCATGGCGTTTTGGGTTCGCGGCGGCGAACCCCGCGAGGTGGATGTCACCCTCGACGTCAGCCAAATCTGGCCTACCCTGCTCGACACCCTCAGCTTGCCCATCCCACCCGCGATGACCGCCCTGCCGTTGAGCGCGGCCGACGCCGGCATCAAGCGGGGGTTCGTCTGCTCGGGCGAGACCGACGCAGGCGTGCCGCTCGCGCCGTCGTTCTCGGTGCTCGATCCGGGCGACAACATGCTCTACACCAAGCACCGCGACCTTGGCTTCCAGATTTACGACCTCGCGTCCGACCCGTGGGGATCGGTCGATCTCGCCGCGACGGTCGTCGTCCCCACGTCGGTGATCGACGTGGTCGAGGAGATGGAGATGGAGGCCCCGCTGGTGTGCGTTCCGCGCGGGTGAGTGTCGGTTGATCGTTCGCGACGCAGCGTTGTGGCCGAGGGGGTCAGGTGTCCAGCGTCAGCACCGTCTCCAGAGCGATGGTGAGTCCGGCCTACTTCCCGCGATCCCCGGTCCCGCCGCCGCTCCCGCCGCCCCGCCGCCACACGCCGGGGACGACCTCGACAGCATCTGACCCCCTCGGGCGAGGCGAGTCCCCGTCTTCGCGCCGCGGCGGCCGGTTGACCACCACCGGCGCGCTCGGGGCAGGGCTCGGCCGATTTCCTGTCCCCAGACCGTACCCGCCACCGCCGCCCGAGCCGCCGTAGCTCCCACCGCTGCCGTAGCCGCCGCCACCCCCGCCGCCCGACCCGCCGCGCCCCCCGCCACCGCCATGGCCACCGCCAGCACCGCCGTGCCCACCGCCGGACCCGCCGCGACCGCCGCCGCCGCCGCCGTAGCCTCCGCCGTAGCCTCCGCCGGCGGGTCGCCCTGCTCCGCCCGAGCCCGCGGTCCCACCAGAGCGGGCAGGCGCCGGCGCCCCCCCCCCACGACGAGACGCCTTCTCCCTCGCGCGCTCGCGATCTTCGGACTTCCTTGCCCGAATCTCTGCAATTCTCTGTCCGATCGGAATCTCAAGGGGCTCGCTCGGCCGAAAATTGTAGTCGAAGCCCTCCACGGTCACCCGCGGGATCCGCTTGCCAACCGCGCGCTCGATCGCTGCGACATCCCCCTCTTCTTCGCGGCTCACGAACGTGAACGCCTCCCCCGTCGCCTCGGCCCGGGCAGTACGGCCCACACGGTGGATGTAGTCCTCGGGCACGTTCGGAACGTCGAAGTTGACGACGTGTTCGAGCTGCTCGACGTCGATCCCGCGCGCGACGATGTCCGTCGCGCACAGCACCCGCAGTCGACCGGACTTGAAGTCGGCGAGGGCGTCGGTGCGCTGACCCTGGCTACGGTTGCCATGCATGCGCGCGTTCGGGATCCCCGCCTTCTCGAGCACCTCGGACAGCCGATTGGTGCGGTGCTTCGTGCGAGTGAACACGATGACGCTGCCGATCTCGTTCTGCTTCAGCAGGTGGATGAGCAGCGCGGCCTTGGCCGGCTCGGGGACCGGGTAGAGCACTTGGGTGATGCCGGTGGCCGGCGCCGCCTTACGCTCGATGTTGAACGCGACCGGGTCGACCAGCATCTCTTTTGAGAGCCGCTGGATCTCCGCCGGCATGGTCGCCGAGAAGAACAAGGTCTGGCGCTGCCGTGGCAAGCGCGCGAGCACCCGCCGCACATCGGGGAGGAAGCCCATGTCGAGCATCCGGTCCGCTTCGTCGAGCACCAGCACGTCGAGCCCGCGAAGGTCGGCGTAGGCGTGCTGCTGGTGGTCCAGCAGCCGGCCAGGGGTGGCGATGATGACGTCCACGCCTGCACGAAACGCGCGCTCCTGGGGGGCTGGCCCTACCCCACCGAACACCGCTGCGGACGTGAGCCGGGTATGCTTTGCCAGCTCGCCGAGCTCCTCGTGGATCTGCGCCGCGAGCTCGCGCGTAGGCGTCAGCACCAGCGCTCGCGTGGTTCCACGCGCCTTGGGCAGGAGCCTGTGGAGGATCGGCAGGAGGAACGCAGCGGTCTTTCCGCTGCCGGTCATCGCGGCGGCGAGCAGGTCGCGCCCCTGAACCCCGGCCGGGATGGACTGCTCCTGGATGGGAGTGGGCTTGGTGAAGCCGAGGTCGGCGATGCCCTTGAGCAGGAGCGGATCGAGGTTAAAGTCTGAAAATTCCAAGTAATTGTCCGTGCCGGCGTTCAGGCCGGGCGTTCATGCGGTTCGGCAGAGCCGGACACGCCGGCAAGGGTCGACCGGGTTCGCCACCAGGCGAGCCGAGACGGTCAACGAGGGGGGGTAACACGGGGTAAGTGCCCCGATGGCCCACCAACCCCACGCAAATCAGATGAGCGGCCTGATCAGCGCGGCCTTCGTCCTACTGGCTGGCGCGGCCACGCAGCTCGCCGCGGGCCCCGATTTCGAGGCCCTGCGGGCCCTGGTGGTGGTTCCAGCCCTGCTCATCGTACCCGGGCTGGGTTGGGCGCGAGGGGTCGCGCACCCGCTCGACAGGCTGCTCCGGGCGGCGGCGATCGGCGCTGTCACGAGCGTGCCGGTCTTGTTGTTGGCGCGCAGCGGGTGGGGGTTCGCGTTCGCGGCGGGCGTGGCGGCGCTTGGCTGGCGGGCCACCCATCCGCGTGCCGAGCTGCTGGGCGTGGGCGAGCGGATCGGGGTGGGCGCTGTGCTGATCGCCAGCGTGCTGGTGACGTTGTCGTGGTGGCCGACGGTGACCCGACCGCTGGACGGGCACTGGTGGTCGCCTGCGGGGGAGGATCTGGCGGACGGGGGGGCGGACGGGGGGGAACAGATCAGCCCCGGAGCGGGCTGGACCTCGCAGAGGCAGGTGGGACGCGGCTGGGTGCTGGGCGTGCCCCGCGACGGCGTGGGAGTGGGGGAAGCCACGATCGAGATGGGACACGGGCTCCTGGCGCTGCGGGGCGACGGGGGCGCGACGATGACCGTGGCGGGGAAGGTCGTGCGGGTGGAGACCGATCCAGTGGAGAGAGATGAGGAGGGGCCCGTGCCCCGGTATCTGGGACGCGGGGTGGGAGCGCTGGAGGTGTCGGGGGGGGGAGCCGTCCAGTTCAAGTACGCAGACGGCGCTCTGCTCTACGTGATCCCAGACGCCGGCACCCTCTGGGAGCTGCACGCCAGCGGCGAGCTCCGCTTCGTGCACTACTACCAGATCTTGAACATGGTCGAGCAGCTCCGGTGGGGACGCGAGCTCGCCGGTTCGCGTTGGGTGACCGACGTACAGCCCCCGCTCTGGTCCTGGATCCTCGGGGCCGTGACCGTGAGCAACGACAAACACTGGAATCGGGCGAGCATCGACGAGCCGATGAGCGAACAACCATCGGTGAACGTTCTCTTTCTCTACATCTGCGCGCTGATCGGCCTGACCGGCGTACGGGTGGTCGGGCGCTGGGCTCCAGACGCCCCCTGGGTGGCGTGGTGCCTGCCCGCGCTGGGCCTGGCCGAGCACGCGAAGCTCATGTTGGAGCCGGGCAGCACCGGCATGCCAGACTCGGCGTTCACTTTGGCGATCCTCGGCCTGGCGGCGAGCGCACCGGGCGGCGGGTCCGCCACCTGGGGGCTCGGCGCCCAGCTGCTCCGCTACCCCGGAACGCTCGTCAGCGGGCTGATCCTGGGGCTCTCTGGCCGCCTGTCCGACCTCACCCGGCTGATCGCCGGCGTGCTCGTCCTCGTGCTCGGGTTCGGCGCCGCCGGCTGGGCCACCGGCGCGCTCGACCAGTGGATCACGACAGCCAGCTGGGAGACGGGTCCAGAGCACTGGCACGGGGAGACGAGCCCCGCCGTGTTGCTCGGGCGAGCACCCGAATTCTACGGCATGTGGCTCGGGTACGCTGGCGCTGCGCCGCTCATCGCGCTGACCGGTTGGAACCGCGGTGTTCGCGTACTGCTCGGCACAGCCGTGCTCTACTCGCTGCTGCTGTGCACCATCGACCACTTCCCGTCGCACTACTTCCTGCCCCT
>SHYV01000157.1 GCA_009692605.1 Myxococcales bacterium | reverse complement strand
TGCTGTTCGAGAACCCGCTGTGAGGGAAGGACCGGTGTCCACCGAGGGCGGTACAGCGTCGGCGTCGGCGGCAGGCGGGATGGGGACGGGAACCGCGGTCCATCAGCCACCGTGAGGGTGCACACATCGGGCAGCAGGGAGCGTCTCGGAAGTCGCTATACTCCCCTCGTGGTGCCGATCCTGCTCTCGCCATCGTCCTTCTCACTGGCCGTGCGGCTTGCCGTGCCGCTGTCGGTGTCGCTGCTCTCGAGGGTCGCGTGGGCGGGCGTATACTCGTCCCCGCCGGAGGGCGTCCGCCAGGTGACGCTGCTCGTCTGCCCGACCAACCCGGACTGCGAGCTCGAAGCGGACTGGGTCGCCGAGGCGCGACCGGACGATCATCTCGTAAGCGTGGACAGCCTGCTGTCGCTGAACGTGATCCAGGGCGGAGACAACGAGTCCCGCGCCGAGACGTTCAGCCGTGCGCTGGACGCGGCGCTGGCCGCCGCGAAGCAGGAGGAGTGGACGGCCGCCACCCGCCAGCTCGACGAGGCGCAGAGAGCGCTCGCGGGTTGGACGGGGGTCCCGGAGAACCAGCGCCTGTTCGACCTGTACTACCTGCGAGCGACGGTGAAGCTGGCGGTGAGCAAGCAGGCGGAGGGGGCGTTTGAACAGGCCGCCGCGGTCGCGTGGAATCGAACGGTGACTCTGCCGCTGGACGTGGAGCCCTACACTTCGTTGTACTACAAGGCGCTCTACAACCTGCTCAACGAGGGGCTTGGCGGGGTGCAGCTGAACGCGGTGCCGGGCGCACGCTACTTTCTGGACGGCGTCGAGCTCGGGGAAGGCCCGATCACGCTGTCGGTCTACGCCGGCCATCACCGAATCAACGCGGTGCGCGGCGGGACCAACCAGCAGTGGCGGACTTCGTTGAAGGTTCAAGCCTTCCGGACCAGCGCGGCCACCGCCCGGCCGGCCTCCACGGACGACCTGGGCTGGCTGGCTGCCGGCATGGTTCAGGCGGTCGAGGAGCGGACACTCGAGCCCGACTTGGCCACCCTTCTGCGCGACTGGTGCGCGCACTACGACATCACCGGCGTGCGCATCCTCGTCGCCGAGCCGGCCTTCGACCCGCTGGCGCTCCCCGGTGAGCCCACGATGGGCGTGAATCTCCGCGCGGTGGCGTATGACCCGAAGCTCAAGCGGTTTTCGGAGGAGTGAGGTTCAGGCTCCGCGGCGAGTAGGCGCTGGCTGCGCTCTGAGGACCGGGTCAGTCGTCCGTCGAACCCTCACGCGGGGAGCTCAGCAGGGTGGCCTGAACGTAACCAAGGTTCATCATCGCGATGTTGGTGACCGAGATGCCCTTCGGACACACGGCCTCGCAGTCGGAGTGGTTCGTACAGTGGCCAAACCCCTCGACGTCCATCTGAACCACCATCTTCTCGCTGCGGATCAGCCGCTCGGGCTGGCCTTGAGGCAGCAGGTTGAGGTGCGCGAGCTTGGCCGCGGTGAACAAGCTGGCGCTGGCGTTCGGGCACATCGCGACACACGCCCCGCAGCCTATACACGCGGCGGCGTCGAACGACTTGTCGGCGCTGTCCTTGCGGATCGGGGCGGCGTTGGCCTCGGGGGCTGAACCGGTGTTGGTCGAGATGTAGCCGCCCGCTTGCACGATGCGGTCGAAGGCGGTGCGGTCGACGACGAGATCGCGGACGACAGGGAACGCCTTGGCGCGCCAGGGCTCGAGCCACAGCTCGTCGCCGTCCTTGAAGCTGCGCATGTGAAGCTGGCAGACGGTGGTGCGGGGCTGGGGGCCATGGGCCGCCCCGTTGATCATGAAGCCGCACGAGCCGCAGATGCCTTCGCGGCAGTCGTGCTCGAACGCGATGGGGTCCTGACCCTCCGACTCGATCCGCTCGTTGAGCACGTCGAGCATCTCGAGGAAGCTCATGTGCTCGCTGACGTCGGGGCAGTCGTACTTCTGAAACGCGCCCTTGGCGTCACGCCCGTTTTGGCGCCAGACATTCAGTTTCATGCGCATTTATTTGTAGCTCCGGGTGACGGGCTTGACGTACGTGAACGTGAGCGGCTCCTTGTGAAGGTTCGGGGCGTTGCCCGCTCCGGTGTACTCCCACGCGCTGGCGTGCGTGTACTCGGCGTCGTTGCGCTGTGCCTCGCCTTGGTCCTGAAACTCGGTGCGGAAATGCCCGCCACAGCTCTCGGCGCGGGTGCGGGCGTCCAGGCACATCACCTCGGCGAACTCAAGGAAGTCCGCCACTCGGCCGGCCTTCTCGAGTGACTGGTTCAGCTCGGCGCCCGAACCGGAGATCGTCACGTTCTTCCAGAACTCCTCACGAAGTTCGGGGATGCGCTTCAGCGTGGCGCTCAGGCCCTCGTCGGTCCTCGCCATGCCGCAGGTGTCCCACATCATCAGGCCCAGCTCGCGGTGGAAGCTGTCGACCGTGCGCTTGCCCTTGATGTTCAGCAGTGTGTTGGTGCGCTGCGCCACCTCTCGCTCGGCGTCCTTGAACGCGGCGTGCGTCGAATCGAGGCCGCCCGGCTTCATCCCGGCCAGATAGTCGGCCAGCGTGAAGGGCAGCACGAAATAACCATCGGCCAACCCCTGCATCAGCGCAGACGCGCCCAAGCGGTTTGCGCCGTGGTCGCTGAAGTTGGCCTCGCCGATCACGAACAGCCCGGGGATCGTGCTCTGAAGCTGGTAGTCGACCCAGAGCCCGCCCATCGTGTAATGGGGCGCGGGGTACATGCGCATCGGGACCTCGTAGGGATCCTCGCCGGTGATGCGCTGGTACATTTCGAACAGGTTGCCGTACTTCTCGCTGACCGCCGGCTTGCCGAGGCGCTTCACGGCGTCCGCAAAGTCGAGGTACACGCCGCGCCGCACGCCCTCCACCGAGGGGCCGACCCCGCGCCCGTCATCGCACGCCTCTTTGGCCGCACGCGAGGCGATGTCGCGTGGTGAGAGGTTTCCGAAGCTGGGGTACTTACGCTCGAGGTAGTAGTCGCGATCGCCCTCGGCGATCTCCGACGGGTGTTTGCCGCAGTCCTCGGGGTCCTTCGGGACCCATACGCGGCCGTCGTTCCGAAGCGACTCGCTCATGAGTGTCAGCTTCGATTGGTAACTTCCGGCGACCGGGATGCACGTGGGGTGGATCTGCGTGAAGCAGGGGTTGGCGAAGTAGGCGCCGCGCTTGTGGGCACGCCACGTGGCGGTGACGTTGCAGCCCTTGGCGTTGGTGGACAGGTAGAACACGTTGGCGTAGCCGCCGGTGCCGAGCGCGACGGCATCGGCGACGTAGGACGACACCTTGCCGGACTCGAGGTCGCGGACGGTGATGCCGCGTGCGCGCCCGTCGACCACGACGAGATCGAGCATCTCGGTGCGCGGGTGCATCGTGACCGTGCCGCGGGCGATCTGCCGCTCGAGCGCGGAGTACGCTCCGAGCAGGAGCTGCTGGCCGGTCTGTCCCCGCGCGTAGAAGGTGCGCGACACCTGGGCGCCGCCGAAGCTGCGGTTCGCCAGCAGGCCGCCGTACTCGCGCGCAAACGGCACGCCCTGAGCGACCGCCTGGTCGATGATGTTGACCGAGACCTCGGAGAGCCGGTAGACGTTGGCCTCGCGGGAGCGGAAGTCACCGCCCTTCACGGTGTCGTAGAACAGCCGGTAGACGCTGTCGCCGTCGTTCTGGTAGTTCTTTGCGGCGTTGATGCCCCCCTGCGCTGCGATGGAGTGCGCGCGGCGAGGCGTGTCCTGAAAGCAGAAGCAGTGCACGTTGTAGCCGAGCTCTCCGAGCGTGGCCGCGGCCGAAGCCCCGGCGAGGCCCGAGCCGACCACGATCACCGTATACTTGCGCCGATTAGCTGGATTGACCAGCTTCATCGAGAATTTTCTCTCGGTCCACGCCTGCTGGATGGGGCCGGTGGGGAGCTTGTTGGGAGGCAGCGACATGTGGTTTTCCCCAACTACACGAGGCGCAAGAGGCAGGCGAGGGTGATGGCGATGTTGCCGCCTACGATCGTGGCGGTCAGCACGCTGGCGAGCACCCGCGCGAGGCGGAGCTGGCGCGCGCCGGAGAGGCCGAGCGTCTTGGCCAGCGAATAGGCGCCGTGGAACAGGTGCAGGCCCAGCGCCAGGTTCGCCACGATGTAGAACGTGGCCCACGGGGGGGTGGCCAGCAGGAGCGTCAGGTTTTCAAAAGCTTTGGGCACCCCGTCGGTCTGCAGATAGTTCGGGTGCAGGGCGATGTGGCCGGGCTCGGCGCCGGTCGTCAGGTTCAGCAGGTGCACGACGAAGTAGATCAGCACGATGGGTCCGCTGAACTTCATCGTTCGCGAGTAGAAGGTGCTGGCCTGTGCCTTCCACTTCGCGTAGCCCTGCGGCCGGGCATCGGCCGAGGCCCGCACCAGCCGCACCGTGCCCGTGATGTGCAGGATCATCGAGGTCGCCACGACACAACGGCCCGCCCACAGCACTTCGGGCTTGTGCAGGAACGCGCCGTAGGCGTTCATGTCCTCCGCTCCGGTGAACACCTGCAGGTTGCCGATCATGTGGAACAGGGTGAAGCCGAGGAGCATCAGCCCGGTCACGGCGACCACAACCTTGGTCCCGACGGTCGAGCGCCAGAACGAAAGGAGGAAGTTCATCAACAGCTCAGGGTTTGGGGTGCTCGCCCCTTTAGCGCGTTCAGGGCGGCTGGGCACCCGGGTGATACCGGTGCGGCAGTGATCTCGTCCCTGCTCATCCTGCTTTCGGGGGCGCCCGTCGCCGTGGCTCACGTGCCGCACGATGAGGTGATCGCCGTGGGGGCACCTCGTTCGCTCGACCCCGAACTGTCGTGGATCCTGCTGGCTGGGAGCGAGAACTACCAGATCATCCAGCGCTCACGGGATGGGGGGAAGCACTGGGAGATGGTCGGCGGGGAGCCGCTCGAGGACACCTTGATCGACGTCGCCGTGCTGGACGACGGGATCTGGGTGGCTGCGAGCCGGCGGCGGCTGTGGTGGTCGGACGACGAGGGCGAGAGTTGGACGTTTGAGCTGGCGCTGGACGAGGTCGTCAGCATCGTCGGGGGGGCTGAGCTGTGGGTCGTGGGGCGGAGCCGGACCTGGTCGGAGCGCCCTGGGGGCGTGCGCGACGAGACGCCCATCGGCGGGGCGGCGGTGCTGGGGCTCTCCCTTGACGGGCCGACCGCGGTGAGCGCGGACGGGCGGGTGTGGCTGCAGCTCGGGGGCTCGCGCTGGCGCTCCATTGGGGGCCCGGCGGACCTCGCCGCGGTCAACCGCATCGGGAACACCCGGTTCGTGGGCACACGTGACGGGGCCCTGCACCGCGCCGACCCCGGTGGCAGCTGGTCGGCGTGTGGCGCCCTTCCGCCCGAGGCGTTGGGGGCGCACGCTGTCGTCGCGGCGATCGCGGCCTCCCCGGTCACGCGGGGCGACCCGGATGGAGTGCTGCTCGTGGTGACGGGAGACGGTGGTCCGTATCGGTCTCGGGATGGGTGCGAGAGCTGGCAGGATCTACACGGGACCCTCGATACGGTGTACAGCGGCGAGGGCTCCGCGGGGTCTGCCCAAGACGCGGCGAGGTCGTTGTTTGTGCGTGGTGGCTGCTGGCTGCAAGCGGGCTGGGCCGGCCTCGTGGTCGCGGACGAGGACGGCCTGATCGAGCCCACGCTCATCCCCTGCGATTACACCCGCGGGGTCGTGTTCTCCCCCGGCTTTGGCGATGATGACACGGTCCTGCTCGGCGGGTACGCGGCGGGCGTGCTGCGCACCTCCGACGCTGGGGTGACCTGGTCCGACGCTGGACGTGGCATGGACGCGACCAACGTGCAGCGGGTCGCGCTCCCGGCGGCGGCCCAGAGCACGGAGGTCGCGCTCGCTGTGGTCGGCCACACTGGCTGGATGACCCACGACGGCGGCGACACCTGGGAGGCGTTGGCGACGCCTACCTCCGCGCTCACCGAGCTGTTCGGGGTGGACAATCCGGCCGGGAAGATGGTGCTCTGGGCGTTCGGGGTCGATGGGGGGGACGACGTGGTCGCGGTGAGCGAAGACGAAGGCGGCTCCTGGTCGCTCGAAGGGCCGATGAACGAGGCGCTCGCGGGATCCTCTCCCGCTGGGTTGGTGTACGTCCAGACGCCGGACGGCCCGGCGCAGGTGCTGCTTGGGTCCCCGAGCCGGGTGCTGTACTCCTTCGACCTCGGGCAGACCTGGTCTCAGCGCTACCGCGACGACGAGGCCGACGCGGTCAACGGGCCCGCCGGCTGGCCGCAGCGCGCGCCGACACGCGCGGTGTTCTCGGACTCTCGCGGCGTGCACTGGTCGGATGACGGACTCACCTGGGCCACCGTGGACGACTTCAACGGCGCCCAGATCCGGCAGGTCGAGGTGGCGGGAAACCTCGTATTCGCCGCGACCAGCGGGGGCGCCCTTTGGCGCAGCGTAGATGGCGCGGTCACCTTTCAGGACCTCGGCCTGCGAACGGGCGCACCCGTCCACACGCTTCGCGCGTCGCCCGCGTTTGAGACCACCCAACTACTGCTCGTGGGCACCCACGATGGCACGTTCACGCTGACCGACCCGTCGGCCGTCCCGACGCTGGTACGTTGGTCCCAATACCAACGCATCGACGACGACTCGGCCTACTTCGCCTGTGCCGCCTGTGGGGACCGTGTCGACGATGACCGTGCAGGGATGGGCGAGCTGCGTGAGCTCGGCGCCGGCGGTGTGGCGAAGGCCTCGTTGCGTGGCGTGCAGGTCCAGATTTTCGGCACCCTCGCTCGGGGCGGCACAGCCGAGGTGGTGGTGGACGGCGAGCACGCTGCCGACATCGGGTTCGACCGCTCCAGCGTGCAGGCCCGACCGGACCTCTTGTTGACGCTCGACGGCCTCCACGACGGATGGCACGACGTGGAGATTCGCGCTTCGAGTGAGGGCATCGCCATTGACGCGCTCTCCGGGGCGGGGCCGGGTGTCACGTCTGCGCTCGCCGGGTGCTCGAGCTCCGGGGGAGCGGGGCAGGGGACGTGGGCCGTCCTGCTGTCGGTGTGGGCGACATGGAAGCGGGTGGGGCCGGGCCGGCGGGCTTAGCCGAGCCCCCAGGCGGTGATTCGCACGCCGCCGTTCGGGAAGGTGGCGAGCGGGCGTACCTGAGGGGAGAGCCGGCGGGCGAGGTCGCGCTCCGGCGCGAGGAAAACAACCTTCCAGCCCGCAAACCGCTCGCCGAGCACGATGGCGAACCGGTTGAAGATGTCGGTGGCGGGGATCACCCTCCCGCCAGCTTGCCCGCTGCGGGCTTCGTTCAGCCGGTGGCCCCAGGGCGGGTTCGTCACGATGTACCCCTTGGTCGCAGGTGCGATGAGATCGGCGATCTCCGAGGTTTGAAAGCTGACGTTCACGCCAGCGCGGGTTGCGTTCGCCTCTGCGGCCCGGACGACCTTGGCGTCGCGGTCGCTGGAATAGATCGCCGCTGTCGCGCCGCTTCCGCGCCCGCTGGCGTCGCGTGCTCCGACCCTGGGCGCACCGGCGCCGCGTGCTCCGACCCCGGGCGCACCGACCCCGGGCGCACCGCGGGTGCGCGCGCCCGGCTTCACCCGCAGCGCCGGCCACTCCGAGCACGCGAACGCGGGCCGGAGGAACGGTGAGCGGCCGGCGGCCATCAGCGCTGCTTCAATGCCGATGGTGCCCGAGCCGCAAAACGGGTCGATCAGCACCTCGCCGGGACGCCACCCCGACAGTCGGAGCAGCGCGGCGGCCAGGTTCTCGCGCAGCGGCGCTTTGGAGATGTCCGTGCGCCAGCCCCGCCGGTGCAGCAGGCCTCCCCCCGCGTCCAGCGAGACGGTCACCCGCTCGCCTGACCTGTCGAAGACGACGGAGACCCGCTGGGTGAGCCGCGGCCGGGCGTACTGCTCCGGGATTCGGGGGCCTCTCAGCGCCTCGTGGATGGTCCACACCACCCGCTTTTCGACCGAGTCCTTGAACCGACCGCCGCCGTGTACATCCACCTCGATGGTGGCCTCGGGCGTGATCCACTCCTTCCACGCTTGGCTTCGCACCACGCCGGCCAGGCCGTCGGAGCCCTGCGCTCGCGCTTCCACGATCTGCAACAGCACGCGGTCGGGCGTGCGCAGCATCGGCAGCGCGGCGCAGACGGTGCGGGCGTCTCCCTCAAAACGAACCCAGCCGGCCTGGACGTCCACGGTGAAGCCATGCTCGCGCAGCTCGGCAGCGACCACGTTCTCGAGGCCGGGATGGGCAATGGCGGTCCAGGTGGGCATGCGGCGGGGGCTATCTCGCGTGGCCGAACTACCGCCAGCGAAAGACGCGTTGCAGTCGGTCGCGTTCGGCGGTCAGCGCGGCGATCTCGGCCGACTTCTTCTCGAGGTCCGCCTGGACGGTCGCCACCTCGCGCTGCAGTTGCTCCCGCGTGGCCTGCTCGCCCGACAGGCGCGACCCCAACACCGCGACGGTCTCCCGCCGGAACGCGACGACGTCGGCCAAGGCGGCCGCGCTCGCCTCGACCGCCCCCACCAGCGCCCTCGTCTGCCCATGCAGGTCATCGATCTCGGCGCGCTTGGTCGCCACCTCCGCCTCCGCGGCGGCGCGCAGGTGCGCCTCAGCGTCCGCCCGCGACCTCGCCGCGGCCAACAGGCGGCCCGCGCCGACGACGCTCGTGCTTCCCCCCCCCTTCTCCCCCCTCGCCCGCAGCGACGGTGTCCACGACAGCAGCGCGGCTTCGGTCTGCTCCGGCGCGAAGTGACCGGCCACAGCGGAGGCGATCCTGGTCCTTCCTTCGTTTAACAAGCGGTCCACCGCTCGTTCCACCGGCTCCCACAGGATGCCCGCCTCCTGCGGCAGCCCCGTGCTCAGCGCCGTCCCCTCGTCGGTCAGGATCGCCGTGCCGGTCGCGAGCGCGTCCATCTGACGGAAGGAGGTCGCCATCTCACGCTCGGCGTTGGGCGCGTACCGGTCGATCAGCGCGACGCTGCCTGCCAGCGCGTTCAACCAGTCCCGCCGGGACACGGTCCCCAGCTCCTTCGCCCCCGGTACGCCCGACGACGGGCCGTATACGTGCACCTCCGCCCTGTCGCCGGCCGCTGCCACGGCCTCGGTGATCGCCTGAGTCGGGTCCTGCCACGGCCAGCGCGGTCCCACCGCGACAAAGTACGGCTTGGGGCGCTTCGTCTTGGTCGGTGGCTTCCGCCAGGCCTCCCACTCGGCCGGTGTGCCGAGACAAGCGAGGGGTACGATCCGCCCGCACGGCCGCGCCAGATCCCAGCCCGCGAGGCCGAGGATGCCGAGCCAGAACCAGCGCTGGCGGTGGTTCGAGTACAGCACCTCGTCCGCCGCGTGCGCTGCCCGCAGGGCGATGCCCGCCTGCTCAGCTTGTGCGCCTTCGAACGCCGCTTCGAGCATACGCGGGGCGTACAGGTCCACGCAGAGTGGGGCGATCCCGCGCAGGGCGGGCGCCTCTTCCACCGCGACACACACCGTCGCGTCCGGCCGTGCGGCGACGGCCTTTCGTCGCAGGTCGGCCGGCGACCTAAATCCGCCGGGCCCATCCTGCTCCCGCCGCAGCACGACCACCTCGTGGCCTGCGCTCCGAAGCGCGGCCTCGTGCACTGAAGCCCGCAGGGCACCGCCGGTCACCGCATGATCGAGGTCAGGGGCCGGACCGTGCGCGACGATGAGGTATTTCAAGTCTCTGACCCTGCGATCACGGGATTGGCCCGAACGTGACGGTCCCACCCCCGGGTTCTGTGGCACCGCCGCCCAACGCCGCTGCGGTGACCGCGGCCCCGCCGCCCGCCACCACTGCGCCCAGGCCCGCCCACACGTACCACTTGGGGCCGCTGCGCTCGACCACCACCGAGCCGGTGTTGTCCGGCGGATCGTAGAGCAGCCCGGCGAGCACGTCGTTCTCGGATACGTCGAGCGCCGCGACCTGCGCGCTGACCCGGTCGGAGCGCACGTCGCCGTTGTCGCTGATGTAGGCCGCGAGCGCGGGCGCAAGATCCACGATGGCGCCGACGGGGTCCTCCCCAGCGTCACCGGTCAGCATCTTGGAGAAATTGCCGCTGGTGGGCGAATAGAGCTGCAGCGCGACCTGCCCGCTCGGCAGCATGCCGCCGAACACGACGAGCCCGCCTGTCGCGTACGTTCCGACCGCGGTGTACAGATCGCGCGTCTGCCGGGAGCGCGACGGCACGCTCTCCGCAGCGGGACCGACGCTGCGCTCGGACAGGAGGGCGTCTACGGTGGCCGTCCCGCCTGCGTCGGCCACCACCGCCTCGAAGTGGGATGCCCCGTTCGCTGACCGGACGAGCACGTAGTGCGTGCCGGGCACGAGGGCGATGGAAGCGTCGGCCACCGGCCCACGACTGTGCCCGTCGATGAACAGTTCGGCGTCGGTGGAAGCGCGCACTGTCAGCCTGGCCGGGCTGGCCCGGGCGACCGAGGTCCGGACGTCGTTGAACAGAGAGACGACCGAAGGAGGGTAGTTCACCGCGTCCAGCTCGCGGGATGGGTCGAGGATCGCCGAGCGCTGAAAAGCGGCGCGGGCCGAGGCGTCGTCGCCCAGCCCGACGTGGCAGACCCCGAGGAGCATGAGCGCCTCGTGCAAGGACCGAACGTCCGTGGAGACGGCGAGCCCGTTGGCCAGCTGGTCCACAGCGTCCTGAAGCACCGGGATCGCCTGATCCGGCTCGGCGCGGTCGTACAATACGCGGCCCTCCTGGAGTCGCTTCTGGCCGGGGCCCAGAGCGTAGCCGTCCAGGATCAGGGTCTCCCGGCCGGCGATCACTCGGCTCGTCTCGCTTGGGTCAAGCGCGTCGACCTTACCGGTGGCGTCCAGCGCCTTGGCCAGCGCCTCCGCGGCGTCTCCTGAAGCGTCACCCAGCAAGCCGGGCACGTGGAGCCCGACTACGTACGCCTTGGGCGTGGCGCCGGCGTAGGCGGGGTGCAGCGCGAGGTGCAGGAGGAGCGGCAGGGCGAGCATCGTCACAGGGTATCAAGGATTGGGGAGCAGGGAGCAGGGAGCAGGGAGCGGGCTGAGCGGCTGGGCGTGCTGGGCCGGGCGCGGAGGGAGGGGTGACGGTGGCGGTCACCACCCCCGAGGTGGGCGGGCCGGTGTCCGCCACGATGCTCGCCAGGATGAAGGAGCACGACGCCGGCCTGGAGCGCTGCTCGGTCCCGCTGATCGCCTGTGTAGAGCACGAGGTCGATGTGCATGGCTGTGTCGAGGTCCTGCATGGGACCGCGGGGTTCTACCGTTACTTCGACGCGACACCGATGGTGGAGGCCCTGTATGGGTGGGCTTGAGCGCACTGTCTGGAGAACGAGGGCCACTGTCGAACACCCACCGGAGGTCGATGCTCCCCATGCTCACCGACGAGGAGGTCGAGGGGGTGGAGCGGTTGCTCGGTGAGGTACGGGCGAGCCGGCGGGGGTTGACGCCAGCGACAGGTCATGGCGTGGCGCGCCGCTCTCGAGGGTCCTTGCGTACAGGACTGGACAGGCCTGCCGAAAAAAAAGGTGAATAGCTGCGACCATTCGAGAGGGCCTCTATGAGCGGACAAATCTCCCGGTTCACGAGAGACACGCTGGTCCGACACGTTTTTGGGTGGGGCCGCGCCGGGCTGTGGGCTTTTGTCATTGCATGTTCGGGATGTGCCGGGCTCAACGCCACCGAGACGTGTGGCGCCTACCGGTACGGTGTTCTGGAGTTCGCCTCTAAGCACCTGTCTCCCGACGCCTTGATGAGGGACGCTGTGATCGATGCGTGTGAAGCGTGCCCGGAGTACATCCTGAATGGCAATGCCTCGGTGCTCCGGGCGGAGAAGCACGGGGCCATGGCGGCTTGTCAGGCCGCGGAGGGCGGCGACGCCGAATGTGAAGAGTGGGCCAACGTCATTGCCTTAGGTGCGGTCAACGAGGACTGGGTGCCATGGTCCGAATGTGCTTCGCTTTGACGCACCGTACCCGTCTCCGGATTCAATGACTGCGGCGAAGCCGCCAAGTCCTACGAGCCGGAGCGGATCGGTTCTCATGCCTGGTCGAGGCGGCGGAGGTGGGCGCCAAGGCGGAAGGGTGGCCGCTCATCATCGGATGTAAGGGTTCGCCGGCGGCCTTCATCTCGGTGTCTGGCGATTCGCCCACCGTCAACATAGGCGATGAGGTGAGC
>SHYV01000156.1 GCA_009692605.1 Myxococcales bacterium | reverse complement strand
GTCGCAGCCAAGGTCCACGAACGATGGCACGAGTACCATCCCAGTCCCATCGATCGCCACTGCCGGCGGGCCGTCGCTGACGTGAACGGTCCGCGTGGTCCCCTCGCCCCACACACGGACGTTGTCAATCCGCAACATGCGCCGCTCCGACCGCGGGGCTCTCGCCCGTGGGCTCCCCGGCGCTCCCCAAAAGCAGGTACAGCAGCGCCATCCGCACCGCTATGCCATTGGTGACCTGATCCAGAATCACGCTCTGGTCGGAGTCCGCGACATCGGCGCCAATCTCGACGCCACGGTTGATCGGGCCCGGATGCATGACCATGACGCCCGGCCCCGCCGTGCGCAGGCGCGCCATGTCCAGGCCGTAGAAGCTTGCATACTCCCGCGGGCTCGGCAGCACCCCGCGGCCCAGCCGCTCGTGCTGGATGCGAAGGAGCATGATCACGTCGGCGTCGCGCACGACATCGTCGATGGTATGCCTCAGCTCGACCGGCAGGCCCGCAAGTTCGGCGCGGCACATCGTCCCGGGGCCGGCAACGAGCACGCGCGCCCCCATCGTGGTCAGGCCCCAGATGTTTGACCGGGCGACGCGAGAGTGCTGGACATCGCCTACGATCGCGACGCAGCGCCCCTCGAGGCTGCCGAACCGGTCCCGAATCGTCAGCATGTCCAGCAGGCCCTGCGACGGATGCTCGTGGATGCCGTCCCCGGCGTTCAGCACTCGCCACGGAAAGCTGCGCGCGAGCATGTGCGGGGCCCCTGCGCACGGATGTCGCACCACGACGGCGTCCGGCTGCATCGCGTAGATGGTCCTCGCCGTGTCCATCAACGTCTCGCCCTTGGCCGTGGATGACGTGCTGACGTTGAAAGAGAGGGTGTCCGCCGACAGTCGCTTGGCAGCGAGTTCAAAACTGGTGCGGGTCCGCGTGGAGTTCTCGAAGAAGAGGGTCACGACGAGCCGACCGCGGAGCGGAGGCACCTTCTTCACCCGCCGACGCCCGACTTCGCGCATCTGCTCGGCCGTGTCAAGGATCGTGGTGATGGTCTCCCGGGACATCCCGCGCAGCTGCAGGAGGTCCTTACCGATCATCGGGGCCGCCGGTAGCTCGCCGTGCGCCCGACTCCGAGGAGCCCGACTCCGAGGCCCCGGGCTCGGGCCGCAACCAGACCTCGTCCCGCTGCCAGTCCACGGTGACGCGGTCCTTGAGCTGGGTCCTGACCACCACCCCCACCAGATCCGGCTGAATTGGAAGCTCCCGATGGCCCCGGTCCACCAGGACACAAAGGCGAACCCAGGACGGGCGGCCGAAGTCATGAAGCTCGCCCAGAGCCGCGCGGATTGTTCGCCCGGTAAACAGCACGTCATCGACGAGCACGACACCGCACCCGGTGACCTCAAAGGGAAGGTCGGTGTCGCCCACGAGCGGCTTCTCGAGCCCGGTGTAGAGGTCATCCCGGTAGAGCGTGATGTCCAAGCCACCGCGCGCCGGGGCGGGGATTCCCGCCGCCACCGCACGTGCCCGCAATCGGTCCGCCAGAGGCACACCGCCCGTCCGAATGCCGACGATCGCGGTGGGGCCAGCCGGCCAGCCTCCGCGCAAGCCCGCCAGCAATCCTTCCGCCAACCGGTCGATGGCGAGGGCCATGCCGGACGCGTCGAGGACGCGGCTCACAGCCGTTCGGCCCGAGTCGAGCCCGGCTCAGCCGCGTACGCCACCCGAAAGTTCACCCGCCGGCCGTTGTTGAACGGCAGTTGGACGTCGATGTACCAAGAGCAGTCCACCACATGCGTCTGCCCGACGTCCTCGTAAAACGTGCACTCCTCCGGCGTCAAATACTCGCCAACCCCGCGCTGTCGCATCTGGTCTTTCAGCTCGACGTGCGCGCGCGCCTCGTTGTACGCCCCCCACGTGAGCGCCGCGTTCCCGACCACGTCGGTCATCTTGTACTCATCAATGTAGTACTCGCCGAAGTAGTACGCCCAACCGGCGCCCAAAACGGCGGCGACGATCAGGACGACGGTGAGGAACTTCATGCGCGGATCTCCGAACACGGGAGCTTACTAGAACCACTCAGGGATGACCACCTCGACCGGCCCGCGCACCTGCGCCTGGCAGGCCAACCGGTCGCCCCGTCGCACCGCGTCGGAGCCCAAAACCAGCTCCTCAAGGCTCGACCGCTTCGACAGTTGCTGTGCCCCGCTGCGGATCTCCACCCGGCAGGTGCCGCAGGAGCAGTTTCCGCCGCAGTACGACCGGAGGTCGACGCCCGCGATGTTCGCCACCTCCAGAATCGTTGCGCCGTTTGGCGCGGAGATGGCCACGCCCCCCACGGTGATGGGGACAGCCGGGCGAGGGTCGTAGCGCTGGCCGGGTGCCTCCGGCCCACGCGGCTCGAAGGGTGGAGGTTCGCTCCCGCGCAGCACCCGCTCGACCACCGTCCCCCCCGCCCGACTGGCGGTCCTCAGGCCAAAGCGCAGCGCCCGGAACGGCAGAGCGCGGAGCGACGAGGGAGCAGCCATGCAGCGATTGTGCTGTCCGCGCGGCCTGCGCGCAAGTGGCCGACCCGCCGATCCGCGCCGAGAGTATCCGGGCAGACAGCCCGCGAAAACCTGCGCAGCGGCGGACCCGCGCAGTAGACTGTGCGCGTGCGACTCCGCCTGTCCAGCGCGCTATTGCTCTCCCTTGGCCTGCATGCGCTGCCGTGCTGGTGGGGCTGGCCCTCCCTGCTCCGGCCCAACCCATCGACAGGAGCGGTCACTCAGGATCCGCCCGCGATCGTAGCGCTCAACGTGACGGTTGTATCCGACAAAACGGCGCAAACGGGCGCCCCGCGAGTCGCGTCTGCCGCGGCCCCCAGCCCCGATCTCGCCGCCCGCGACCGAATGCAGCGCGCCCGGACAGCGCACGATCGGCTGCGCACCGCCCAGCGTCGGACCCTGAACGATGCGGCCGCCGCAAGGAAAACGGCGAGGACGGCGGCCATCACGCTCCGAGAGGCGATCGCGCTTCTGGACGCGCGCAGAGCACAAGAGGCGGAGCGTGCAGACCTGCTCCTGACCAGCTCCGGGACGCTTCGGATCGCGAGTCTACCTGCTCAGGACGCCGCGAAACGACTGCAGCGCGCCACCGCGGACCAAGAGCGCGCGCGGGAGGAGGCGAGAACCGCGGCGGACCGCGCGTCGCGGCTTGAAGCGGAGCTCACCGCGAAACCGGACGCCCCGCGCCCCCGGCCGAAGCGGGGCGAGCCGGCGCGGGGCGAGCCGGCGCGGGGCGAGCCGGCGGAGGAGATGCACCCCGAAGCGCGGATCAACGCGGAGCGCGCCAGGGCAGATGCAGCAGCTCGACAAGCCCTGTTCGCCGAGGAGATCCTCGCGGAGGCCACTGGGGTGGACGCTCAGGCAAGATTGGCTCTGGCCGCGGTGGAGCAGGCGGCGCAGGCGGACAGGGAAGCGTTGGACGAAGCGACAACGGCGCGAGCGGGGGCGGAGCGGGGGCGTGAGGCCGCAGACGACCGGCTGGCGGAGGCATTAGCCACCGCGACTCAAACAGAAAAAGCCGCACACCGCGCCGAGAACGCCGCGCGGGCCGCTCCCACCTCCTGGGTGAAGGTGCCTGAGCCCAACGCACCGCACTACATGGCGTCTACGCTCGCTGCCCCTGCGCGCTCGAAGAGCGCCAAGGAATCGGCATCTTCGGCCCTGTCAGCGAGCGGAGACCCGGTCGCCCGGCCCGGGTCTCTCGTTCCGGCCGAAGGGCTCGACCCATCACCATCCGCCTCGGGTGCACCCTCATCTGGCGGCCGGACCGGCCTCGAACGCATGCCGAGCGCTGGGGATGAAAAGGCGGTTGGAGTCACCGTCGAGCGCACCGGCAGCGCGGTCCCCGCCAACCTCACTTCGGGCACGGACACCAAGGCCCAACGCGTGCCGGTGACCGGGCCACGCGTGAACGGCACGGGCTCGGAGGGAGCGGGTGCAGCAGGCGGCCCGCTCATCTTCGTCCGTACAGCGGGGGAACGCCCCGCCGCGTGGAACCCCACGGCGCGCTTCATCGGAGCGCAGTCGGTCCACTCCATCCTCGAGACGCGCGCCCCGACAAGTACGACCGCCGACGTCGCGCCGGTCATGGCCCTGCCCGAAACGCCGATTCCCGGAATGGCCATCCCTGCAATCGTGACGCAAGGCGACCCAGACACACACTACGCCGACAGCGCGCACATGACCGCGGACGTCAGTCCAAAGCCCCAACGCGCGCTGCCCGATCTGGAGTCTGCCGGCCGCGCGGCGGACGGCTTCGCGCTTTTCCTATTGGACGAGCGCGCCAGCACCTCACGCCGAGCCCCGGGGCTCGAACCCGCTCTACGCCCTTCACCCACCGTGACAGCGCTCCCCCAGCCGGCCTCCCCTCGCCGGGAGAGCCTCCCCGCCGCGCTGAGCGCCGCCGCACCGCTCCCGGCGATCGCGCTGACGGACGACGCCCACGAGCCGGCCGGCTCCCTCGCAGTCTTGCCCGAAGATGTCGCCTATGGGGCCATTACAGCCATGTCAGTGAGCGCCCATCCCCTCGCCGATTGGATGACCGATCTCGACGATGCACTGCGCGGCCGGTGGATCTACCCTCCCGACCTGCGAGCCCTCGGGGTTGAGGGGACGGTGGAGGTGTCGTTCAACGTCTTGCCGAATGGCCGCATCACCGACGTCGGCGTGACCCGAGCCGACGCCGACCCAGCGCTGGTGTTCGCGGCGCTCGCGAGCCTCCCGCCTTCGGTCACCGCACCCCCTCCGGGCTGGGGTCGGCTGGGGATCCGGTACACCTACCGGTATCGGGCGGGCGGGTAGCCGTGGCGCGAGCAGGACAAAATCCAACCGAGGCGTGCGTGCCCCCTCGGGATCAGTGGGCGCCCACCGATCCCGGCTTTATGGTGTGGGGGTGAGCTACGACGACGAGCCCGAGACTCAGGACGAGCCGACGCGCGAGAGGGCGAGAGAGCGAGCGAAGGTCGGCTGGCTGCTCCTGCTGTTTTTTGTGACGTCGACGGTTGCGCACATCGCGATTGCGCCGATCGCTGACCGATGGTTGCGCCAGTGGGAGACCGGATTGTACGCCCTTCCCACCACGTTGCAATTCGTGGACGGCGAGCTTCCGGACGTGCCCTCGATGGCGGATCTACGGCGACTGGCGGAGCGGGACGACACCAGCGACGCCGCGACGAAGGAGGACGAGGAGGAACCCCCTCCGCCCGAGAAGCCGAAGCTGCCAAACGGCCAGATCGTCGAAATCCCGCCACCCGAGCAGGAAAAAATACCCATCAAGGCGGACTACCTGGCTGAGCACAATAACGCCGTGCCGGAGGAGACCCGGACAGACCGATACAAGCTCAACCCCGAGGTGCTCTCCAACCAGTACAGCGACGAGTCGAAGTACCAGTTGGAAGACGCCATGGACGTCGGTGCGACCGAGCGGTCAAGCGGTGCCGTCGTGGGCAACCAGCTGGACCCGGGAGTGGGCGACAAGGGGGCGCCACGATCGCTGCTGCCAAGCCAATGGCAGCTGACCAACAAGGCTGGCCTTGAGGCGCCGACCCTCGCCAGCTCCGGGTTGCAGTCCCTCGCCGGGGCGCCCCAGAACGATCTGCTCCGCGAGCGGGTCGGCCCTTCAGTCTCGCTCAATACCATTGAGCTGCTCGGGGCCCAGTATTTCAATCGGATCCGCCGTCAGGTCAACTTCTACTGGGACCAGAACCTCCAGAACCTGCCCGCGTCAGTTCGGCTCTCGGCCCCGCTGTACCGCACGGTCGTGAAGGTCACGCTCGACGGGAACGGGGGGCTCGACAACATCATCTTGAGTCGCGAGTCTGGCAACGGCCCAGTAGACGAGTGCGTGATCGAAGCGTTCAAGATCGCTGGCCCCTTCCCGAACCCACCGCAAGAGCTCGTGGCGAGAGACGGCCGGGTCTACCTGCCGGATTTTGACTTCAATGTCGAGGTGGGGCACGCGAAGATGCAGTATCGGGGTGTGGACCCGCGTCAAGGCGTCCAGTTCCCGGGGATCATGAAGGCTCCCCGGTAGCGGGCGCGCCGAGGCGGTCGGCCAGCTGGATCGCGGCGAGCATGCTGTCATGGCGTGCGCTTCCGGTGCCGACGAGCGCATCTGCCGTGCCGTGATCGACGCTCGTTCGAACGATGGGCAGGCCGAGCGTCCAATTCACGGACCGACCGAAATCTCCACGCTTGAGCGGGGCGAGCCCCTGATCATGGTACATCGCGACGATCATGTCGCTGGCGGCGGGATCGGCGAACGCGGTCTCCGCGCTCACAGGTCCCTCGCAATGTATGCCAAGCGCGTGCGCGCGCGCGATCGCCGGGCCGATCACCTCGATCTCCTCCCGGCCGAGCAGGCCAGAGTCACCCGCGTGCGGGTTGAGGCCGCAGACGAGGAGCCGCGGCCGGGGGAGGCCAAGCTGCTGGCGGAGGGCGGCGTCGGCGGTACGGATGGTGTGCAGCACCGCATCAAGAGTGACCGCGTCAGGAACGCAGCGCAGTGGCAGATGAACCGTCACCAACGCAACTCGAAACTGCCCGCCGGTGAACGCCATCACCGGTCGGGAGACCCCACACAGCTCGCCCAGAAAGTCGGTGTGACCTGCGTGGTGAAAGCCTGCCGCCGCGAGCCGGGCCTTGTGGATGGGCCCGGTCACCATCGCCCGGGCGACCCCCGCACGACAGGCAGCCACGGCCTCACGGATCGAACGAACCTCGACGGGCTCAGCCCCCGAAGCCGGAGCCACCGCGACAAGCAGCGCGGAGCGCGCCCCGCCGTAGCGACCGGCAGATGTCCCCGCACGCAGGGCGACCGCAGCAGCGAGCGTATCGACCACGACGACGTCCGCCGCGCACCGACGAATGGCCTCGACATCCCCGATGAGGATGGCGGGGATCGGCGTGCCGGTCTCCGACAGCGCCCGCAGCGCGCGGACCGAGACCTCGGGGCCAATCCCCTTTGGGTCACCAGGGGTGATGACGATCATCGCTTAACGCAGGATCCGGATCGCAGCGGCTCGCCGCGCCTGTTCGAACCATCGAACTTGCTCCTCCTCGAGCCGGCTCTGAAACACGGCCTCCTCGAGCTTGGGCCGAAGCGACTCAAAGTCCGTGTCGCCGGCCGTGCGTTCAGCGATCTTCAGGAGGAAAATCCCCTGCGGAGTCTCGACCGGCTCGCTCACCGCGCCGGTCGGGGTCTTCTGCACAGCCACGTCGAGCGCGCCCACGAGCTCCCCGGCCTTGAACCTACCCATCTCGCCGCCCGCCTCACCGAAAGACGCCTCATCGTAGAGCCGAGACGCCGCGCCGAAATCGCCCGAGGACGCTTCAAGGGCCACTCTGGCTGCTTTTGCCCGCAGTGCTTCCCGGCCGGCATCGTCCTCGCCCACCGGCCAAGACATGAAGATGGCCAGAACGTGAGCGACCTGAGGATCGTCCTGCGTCATCCGGATGAAGGCGTCCTTGAGCTCGTCCTCGGTGATGTTGATCCGGGGCCGGAGCACAGACTGCCCGAACTTCATCTCCTGCAGCCCCTTGGACAGCTCGGACCGGTACTCCGACCATGTCATCTCTTTCTCCACCTCGGCCTTCAACTGGGCACGCTCCAACCCGTTCCGCCCCGCAATGTCATCGATGTTGCGATCGACTTCTTGATCGGTGACCTCGATGTGCAGGCGGGAGACCTCTTGGGCGATGAGCCGTTGCTGGAGGATGCGATCCACCACTTCGCGCTCCGCCGCGGCGCGGCCCACCGCGGGCTCGGGCGAAGCGCCGGCCGCCTCATCAATGTACGTATCGAAGGCGTACACCTCCGAGAGCAGGATGACCTCGTCGTTCACGACCGCCACCACGCGATCAGCGACCGTGCCGGTGGTCGCTGAGGCCCGTTGGGGTACGGGGATCGGGATCGGCACAACGACCGGCACCGGCAACGCGACCGGCACCGGCACAGCGACCGGAACCGGCACAGCGTCCGGAACCGGCACAGAGACCAGCTCTGGCACCACTGGCGTAGTCGCCCAAGCCGACTGCGCCCAAACCAGCGCGAAAAACCCGATGAGCCCGACCCGCATCGGGACTAATTCCCGGCGGGCGCCGGACGTGCACCCGGAGCGGGCAGCGGACGAGCCGGGCGACCACCCGGAGCACCGATCCCGGCTCCCGGGCCGACTGGCCGCGGTCCGGCCCCAGGTAGGGCAGCAGGGATCCCTTCGGGAGCGCCCTCAGGCACGCCGATCAGCTCACCCGCGCCTTCCTCACCCTCTTCAGCTTCGCCGCCCATGCCGGGCGCGAACGGCCGGCGCTGGCTCTTGACCTCGATAGCGCCGAGCTTGGCTTCGTCGATGGCTACGGTCGCGCCCGTCTTGAGCTTCTCTACGTACGCCTTGTAGGCCTCGTCCTGCTTGGCGTTCTTCGCCTTGCGGAGCACAGTGCCCTTCATCTGCTGGAAGGTGCGCTCAAGCTGCTCGCGCTTGGCTGCGATGAGGATCACGTTGTACCCATCATCGGTCTTGAAGACGTCGCTGACCTTGCCCACCTCGACGGTGAACGCCTTGTCCACGACCGCCTGATCCAGACCCGGCTTGCCGTCCTTGGCCACGAAACCGACATCACCCCCCCGGTGCTTGTACGGGTCCTCGGAGAACTTCGACGCAAGATCCTTGAAGCTGTCCGGATTGCCGGCCACGTCGCCGCGGATCTTCTCGGCCTGCTGCTTGGCCTGATCGTCCGTCCGGTCAGGGCCGGTCTTGATGAGGATGCGCTTGATCTGCACCTTCTCCGGCACGATGAACTCGTCCTTGTGGGCGTCGTAGTAGGCCTGAAGGACCTCATCGGAAAAGTCAGAGTTCTTGATCTGGTTGAACACGTCTTCCCGGACCAGCGTATTCACCATGACCTTCTGGACCTTGGGATCCTTGTCGACACCCTTGCGGATGGCTTCCGCGTAGAGGAGCTTGTCTTCAACCAGTGTCTGGAGCACCTCCTTCTTCTCTTCGAGAGACAGCGAGTCTCCGCTGGCGGGCGTCTTGCGAGCCGCTGCCTGCTGGAACTCCTTGGCGCCGATCTGCACGCCGTTCACGGTCGCGATCACCTCGCCGATGTCCGCGGCGGGAGCAGCGTCCGCTGCGGCCGGAGCATCCTTAGCCGGGCCGGCGTTGTCACACCCACCGGCGAGGCCGGCCAGAAGACAGACACCCGGCAGAAGAGAAAGACAAGACAGCACAGAACCAAATGAACGCATGAGTACTCCAGCGCCCGCCGCCCTATTCCAACCCCGCCCGCGCGGCAACCAATGACCCCACTGCGTCGAGGGGCGTGACGGGATTTGACCGCGCACGGTCATAAACCTCCAGCAGGGCAGCGAGGTGGGCGTCGAAGGTCGGCGGGCGTCGTACCGCATCGGGCAGCGTGCGCAGCAGCCTCTCCGCCAGGGCGGTCACGTCGCCAGGCGGGTACAACCAGCCGTCAACGCCGTCCTGGACGATCTCGGAGATCCCTCCCACGTCGGGCGCGATGACGGGGCACCCGGACGCTCGCGCCTCCAGCACGACGAGCGGCGCGTTTTCAGGCCAGATCGACCCGAGCACAAGGGCCCTAGCACCCCGAAGCAGCGGCCGCACAGCGGAATGCGCCAACGGTCCATCGTTGAGCACGTGGAACGCAGGGTCTGGGCCGGGCGGACCGTGGATACGAAGCGGGGCGGGGCGCCCGGCAAGCTCCCATGCTTCACGGACCAGATGGGGCCCCTTGTGGCGCGCCAGTGTACCGAGAAACACCAGCGGCGCATCCTCACCGACCGATCTGCTCTCGCGATCGGCGCCAGCCGTCTCGGGGACCCCGTGGGGAAGAACCTGAGCGCAGGCGATGCCGTTCTCAGCCGCCAGACCGGCGAAGAACTGGCTGGGCGACACCACGAGACAGTCGGCAGCAAGCTCCCGAAAGGCGTGCGCTCGAGCCAAGATCTGCGCGTTGGAAAGCGGAGCGGCAACTCCCCCAGAGAGCCGGCCCCTCACCACCCCGGGCAGCGCACGCCAGACGCGGTGAAGGCGCTCGGGCGGGATCAGGGCTCCTACTGCTACCGCGAGCCCCAGCGCCCGGTCAACGGAAGGAGCGTCGCGCATCCACGATGACGCGCATGCCGCGCAGGCACCGCTGGGCCCGAGGCAGGCCTCGTCGCCCCTCAGCAGGGCCCCCCCCGCACCGCACCAAGCCCACGCGTCGTGGAGGGTCCACACCGTCGGCACCCCGGCGCGCGGAAGGCTCGTCGACAGCCCGCAAAGGTGCTGGATGTGAATCACATCCGGTCGAAACGCCGCGCGGACCCCTTCGAACACCCGGTCGATCTGCGCGTCACGGCCTGCCTGCCTCGCCTCCCTCCCCGGCAGGTTGTTCACCACCCGGGTCACCCCGTCCGGCCAACCGCGCTGCTCCGGATGAATCGAGTACATCGCGCGCGCAGGGTCGATGGCGCCGGAGAATGTGTGCACGACGTGCCCTCGCGCGCGCAGCCCCTCAGCGAGCATCGCCGCGTAGCGCTCCGTGCCCGCGTTCTCCCGGGGCGGAAATCCATGGACGACCTGAAGAATACGCAGCGCGGACCCCGCGGTCGTGCAGCCGAGTTTCAGAGGTCGTCCGCCCCGACAGCGTCCCACGGCCGACCAGACTCAGCCCGGCGCCAAATCCGAAGCGTTCCGGGCTCCTCCCCTCGGCCGAACTTCAGCTGGATCGGGCGCCCGTCCTGCCCTTCTCCGGTCGCGAGGACCCGCGTCGACACCCCCTCACGAGCCCACCTCAACCCCAGCCGGTTCACAAGCGGGGCAGCGAGAGCGTGGACCTCGACGCGTATAAGCCAAGTTGAAGCCCAGACTGCCCAGAGGATGCCAACCACAACGAGGATCCCAGCCAGCTCGCTGCTGGCGATCGTGCCGTCCACGTAGATCATGTGTCGGCCTCGACTCGAGCCTCGAACACCACCTCCATCCCCTCCCGAGCCACCTCGACGATCGGGTCCACCGCCTGCCCCCAGTGAGCGGCGAGGGTGTCCAAGTCGGCATCCGAGGCGTCAGGGGCGTGATGGAACAGTAGGAGCTTCTTCGCCCCGGCAGCCTTGCAGAGATCGTAGGCGTACTCGGGGTAGGAGTGCCCCCAGGTCATCTTCTCAAGATACTCGTTGAAGCTGAACATCGTATCGAAGATGACAAGGTCGGCGCCCCGGCACAGCTCCACAAGCTGCTGCTCCCGACCGAAGGGATCCTGACCGCCCGCAAGCCCCTCACCCGGCCGGGAGAGCGGCGCAGTATCCGTGACGTAAACGGTGGAGCGTCCGTTGCGCTCGATCCGGTAGGCGCATGAACCACCGGGATGATTGAGCTGCGCCGCCCTCAGCAACCAGGGCCCGCAATTGAACGAGTTTCCAGGCCGCACCGCGGCGAACTGCACCTTCGCGGGCACCTCGCTCATCCGGATTGGGTGGAAGATCCCGTTCAGGAAGCGGGCGATCCTATCCTTGGTGCCATCGGGGCTGAACGCAGGTGCCGTGACCGTGATTTCAAACGAAGGCGCGAAGATAGGCGCGAAAAAGGGGAAGCCGAAAAGGTGGTCCATGTGGAAGTGCGTGAACACGACGTGAACCTCCCGCTCCTCCCGTGCAAAGAGCGTCGGCCCGAGCTTCCGCGCGCCTGTACCGCAGTCAAATACCACAGTCGGCACGCCCGGCGCGGTGACCTCGATGCAGGAGGTGTTGCCACCGTACCGCGCGGTCTCCGTCCCGGGCACCGGGAATGATCCGCGGACCCCCCATAGACGTACGGTCATGGCGCTCTGAGCCGCGGGCATACCCCCCATGTACCCTGTGCGTGGCACCAGCGTGCGTCAATCCACCAAGGTTTTGGGCTCCGCCCTACGGAAACCAGAAAACTGCGTGACCCGCCCTACGTAGGGAGACGCCAGACCGGGCGGTCCAGACGGTCAAGACACCACAAGGAGCACTGGGTGCAACGGCAACATCGCAACGCCGGCCTGCTCGCGTGAGTGTGCGCGGTACAGGATTCGAACCTGTGGCCTGCAGCTCCGGAGGCTGCCGCTCTATCCAACTGAGCTAACCGCGCGACGAGCGGGGCCTATCGGAGGTCACCCGATCACGCAAGGAGGCGCGTCAGGTCCGAATCGGC
>SHYV01000155.1 GCA_009692605.1 Myxococcales bacterium | reverse complement strand
TGTGCGTTGCAGCCGCACTCGATGATGCCGCCGGCCGCGTAGGTGCGATCGGCGATGCTGGAGGCGTCTGCGACCTGGTAGCCGGAGAACCTGGGGACCGGCTTCTCGGGGGGCTTGCCGTCGGGGCCTTCGAGCCCCAGGAACACACGCTGACGCCAACCGTGCTTGCTCGGCGTGTACTCGTAGATCACCGCCCGGGCGTTGCAGAACACCGCCACCTGGCCAAGCCGGACTTTCGTCCCTGTCTGCATCACCGGGTAGCCGGTGCCGTCCGTGTGGAGCAAGCGTTCGACGAACAGCTCCGTCTTCAGCGAGGGGAGCAGCAGATCGAGGTGGCGTGCCGCCCACTCGAGCCAGCTGTCGCGCGTGACCTCGCGGATGTCGCCGCTCAGGCGCCGAAGCTCGATGTCCACCCGGTAGTAGGGGAGGTGTCGCCCGAACCTCTCCCGAACCGACTGGGCTTCTTCGGCGGGGCCTTTGCCGGACGCTCGGGCAGGGACGGTGGCGAAGGCGTGGCAGTCGGGCCGGTCTCTGGAGGCGCGGCGGACGGCTTCGGAGGCGTTGGCTCGTCCGGTGGCGGCTTGTTGAGCTGCCGCCGTAGCGCTGCGATCTCGCGCAGCGCCTTCTCCAGTTGGTCCTGCATCCTGTCCAACTGGTGGCCCTGACGCTCCATCATCCGGGCCATGCTGCCGTTGCGTTCGCCCGCTTCGGCGAGCTGTCGGAGGAGGTCGGCGATGCGTTCGTCGGTGGTCATGCAGACGTTGAATCACATCGTGACAACGCCGAAAAGAGGCGTTGTCTGGCACCCGCGAATAGTGATCGAAGAACCTCAGCTTTGACTGATGGGTCTTTTTTCAGGATCGAGCACGAATCTCAGCCGCCGTGGCGCGCGCAGATCGATCCCCTCCAGGATCATCGCGAGGGTGGCTGAGTCGACCTCCACCCGCGTCGCGTCCGCGGGGACGGGCGGGAGCTGGAAGGTCCCGCGCTCCAGCCGGCGGTAGTAGATGGTGTAGCCACCCCTGTCGAACGCCAGGATCTTGCTGTGCGTTCGGGACTTGTTGAAGAAGACAAAGAGGTGGCCTGACAGGGGATCGCTTCGCAGGTGGTTCCGGACCAACCCGGCGAGCCGGTCGAACGACAGGTGAAGATCGATCGGGTCGGGCGCAACGAAGACCCGAACGGCCGGTGACAGCGTCAGCATGCCGCCGCCACGCGAAGGAGCCGCGCCAGCTCGGCGTCATCGAAGTCGCGGTCGATGAGCACGCGACACCGCCCGACGTGGACCTCGTAGCGCGCGGTCGTCGGCGTGCCGCTCACCGGCTCCGCCGTGGACTCTCTCGGCAAAGTGACCTCGACGAGCCGGATGGGCGAAGCTGGCCGTCGGCTGACCGGCCCGGGCGGTCTTGCCCGTGACCTGGCGACCCGACCCGAAGCCTCAACGCGGCGCTGCCACTGCGACAGGGCCTCCATCGACACCTTCTCGGCTCGGCACCACTCCGCCAGGGCCCGACCGGAGCTCCCCCAGGCCGCCAGAAGCGCCCGGGCCTCCGCTGCATCCTTGATGCCCCGCCCATCGAGCCCAGCGACAAGCTGTCGCCATCGGTACAGCTGCGCAGGGGCCACGCCGTTCGCCTTCGCCCAGACGAACAGCGTCATGCCGGACCCCGCCAGCGCGTCGAGACACGCTCGGGCATCCGCCTCGTCAGCGATCAGCCGGCCTTTACTTCGAGTACTCACGCAACACCTCGCTCACCCCCCCAACGTCACCGGGCGACGGCCAGCGCGGGGAACGGGGGTGGGTGGGGGTTCACTCACGACCAACGCCAAGGAACGGAGGCCCGACGGCCCGGATCACATTTCAGGCGTGCGCCTCTACGCTGGTGCATCCACGCCGGGCGCATCCACGCCGGGCGCATCCACGCCGGGCGTATCCACGCCGGGCGTATCCACGCCGGGCGCATCCACGCCGGGCGCTCCATACGGCGCCGGCCTGCCCCGGGACGACCACCGGGAGAGCGTCAGCCGATTGACATAGTGGATGAACCGGGCGATTCCGGCGTCGGCATTCAATAGGGCATTGGGTCGAAAGCGGATATTTTCGTAGATCTTGCCGTCTTCATCCCGCAACCACAGGAATCCGGCCGCCGTAAGCGCCAAGCGTGACCAAGCCGCCATTCTGCTCAATAGTCGGCGAGGGCGCCGCGCAATGTATACTGGTTGCACCTTACCTTTTCCTACTGCGAGTGGCGTATAGGCGAAGATCATCCGGGTCGGCTCGGCCGGCCAGCGTCCGAACCACCGTACGTCCTCCAGAGTGCGCAGCAGCCCCACTGTAGCGTCCACATAGCGCATGCTGTATGCGTATCGAGGCCCCAAGACAGCTCGGACGATGCGCTGAAGGGGGGTGGCTGACGGCAGATCCGCCTCCATTCGGAACTCGATCGTGCGACCGTCGGCCTCTTCTTGGGTCTTCAAGGTCATCTGGAGTGGGATGCGGTGAACGGTGCGGAGATGTTGTGCGTCGAGGCCGTTGATCATGTTGACGGTCGGATGGCAGGAGCGGGTCATCGTGCGTCCCGCCATCGCGTAGACCTCCACGCCATCCAACTCCGGGAATCCCGGCACATCGGACAGCGCGTGTGAGTCGGGCCAGATCCAGATGAAGCCGTATTTTTCGCGTACGTCGTAGGACTGGGTGCGGGCGCGGGCGGGGATCGGCTCGCCGCAGGGAATGTCTGTGCACGCACCCGCGCCGTCGAAGCGCCAGTGGTGAAAAAAGCACCGTATCTGGTTGCCGTCGACCCGCCCGATGGCGAGGTCGGTGCCCATGTGCGGGCAGAACGCGTCAAGCCCACGTAAGCGTGCGTCTTCACCCCGAAAAACGACGATTCGTTGCCCGCACAGTACGTAGGGCCGCACCGTGCCCGGACGAACTGCCGCCGACGGGCCCAAAAGGTACCATCCGAGCGGCACAGCATCCCAGTTGTTGAACACCTGCTGAAGCGCGAGCATGTCGCCGCCGTAACTCCAAACGCCGCGGTGGTGAACCGACGCCGACGCCCTCGGCTTCGGCCGATCTGCGCGGGCCGGTGAAGCGCTAGCTCTCGAAGCCACCCGAACAGCAGATCATCGTCCGACCCGGAACAGCACCGCATCGCCCGCCCGGGTGACCTCGGTCAGCGGCCAGGTCGCGACGATCGCGTCGACGGGGTGCGGGTCCGGGGAGATCCGCAGCACGTATGCGGCGCGCGCCGCCGGGGCGGTGTCCTCGCAGCGAACCTCGAGGTCGGGGCGGAGCGCGTCAACCACCTGACAGGCCCCGGTTGTGGCGCCGGGCCACCGCTCCACGCCTGCTTCGAGCACCAGCACCACACCTGCGTTCGAGGGGATCGCGGCGGCCAATGCGGCGGCGCTCCGAGGGGCCGGTCGGTCGTACCACTCCGCTGCGGCTTCGTACGCCCAGGCGGCCGGGGTGAGCACCGTGAGCGCGACGATCCATGTCGCACGCGGATATCTGGACGCTCCGTGGCCGGCGAGCGCGGCCACTGCCAGGGCGGGGACGACGAGCTGGCGCGCGTTGTCGAGCGGGGAGTACGGCCGTGCCACCGCCACAAAAAGGGTCCAGATCGCGGCCCAGATCACGAGGATTACGAGCGGCTTCGGCCCCGACCGCAGTCGCGCAAGGCCCACCAGCGCCGCCACGACAGCCGGCCAGCCGATCCACCACGGGACGAGGCCACGCCAGATTCGGACCTGCTCAACGAGCCTCCCCGGGGAGACCGAGACGTCCAGATGGGTCGTGACCGAAGGGCCCCCCGCGTTCCACATCATCCACGCCGCTGGACCGGCGAAGGTGAGCGCGACCGCGACGCGATCCCGGCGCACCGTCCACGCGAGGAGGGGGGCGAGGAGCCAGGGGTCGTAGCGCGTGAGGCACGCGACGAGCAGGCACGAAGCTGCGAACCGGGGTCGGTCCAGATGGACGAGCGCTGCCACGGCGGCGAGCAGGGCGAGGCTCTCGGGATACACGGCGATGCCGGGCAGGACGATCGCGGGGGAGAGCGCAACACCCAGCGCTGGAACGAGGCCGAGCCGCGTCGTGATCGCGGCAGCGAGGGCCCCGAGCAGCCCGGTCAGGATCCTCGCCGGGAGCGGGCCGGGGGCGACAAGGCTGATGAGGTGGACGACCCAGCCGTAGGTGGGGAGCCAAGGGGGGACGATCCACTCCTCGGCGTGGGCCAGCCGGGTCCAGGCGTCGCCGTAGGGCATCACGGGGAGGGCGGCGATCAGGGCGAGGCGGAGCCCGAGCGCGAGGACGAATATCACTGCTGCGAGGCGCATGGGCGACCTCTACCGCGTCTCCCCGCGCCTTCCCTCAGCTTCCCCTGTACGTGCTGTACCCAAAAGGGCTCAGCAGCAGCGGGATGTGAAAATGCTGCGCGGGGTCGCGGACCTCGAGCTCCACCATGGCCCTCGGGTAGAAGGGCTCGACCCCGTGCCGTTGTTGGTACGTGCCGATGTCGAATTCCAAGCGCCAGGTGCCGGCGGTGACCTGCCCGGGCGCCAACAGGTCCCGACACCGCCCGTCTGCGTCTGTGGCGCCAGCGTGCACCTTCCCGTCCGGGCCGATCAACCGGATGGCCACATCGGCGGCAGGCTTGCCGCGAGCGAGGTCCAGGATGTGCGTCGTGATGCTCATGCGGGCTCCATGCCAAGTTTTTCAAGCCGGATCCGGGTGATCTTCACTTGCTCACCGGCCGCGATTCGCAGCTCGGCGTCCGGTGCGTTGGGGAGGCGCTCATGGAGGAGCGCCAGCATCTCACCGGCGGTTTTGCCTGTTGCGCACACCAGGAACAGCCAGCCGAAGCGGTCCTTGTAGGCGCGATTTCCGTCGGCAAGCGCGACGAGCGTAGCCTCGTCGGCATGGGCGATTCCTGACTGCTCGGCGGCGGACTGCGTAGCGGTGTGTGCGTAGCGGGCTCTGAGCGTGGCGAGGTCGGCGCCGATCGGTGGGTGGTGTGAGAACGCCTCCACCCAGTCGCCGTCGCCAAGGTGCCACCAAATGTCTTCGGCCGCGCCGTAGAGGTGCGCACGCGAGGCGATTGGGCCGGCGTCGCGGAAGGCGTCGACCCAGCGCTGCGAGCCGCACACGGTCAGCAGCTCTGCGGATGAGGCGGCGCGAATGCGGTCGACGACAGGATCTGCTCGACCCGCCCCGTCGACCACGCCGAACGCGCGCAGGCGGGAGACCCCGCCGTCGGGGAGGATCCGCAGGCGGAGGTGCGACCACGGTCCGGGGTCGACGACCTTGAGCGCGTGGGGCTGGTCGGCGCTTAGCTTGGTCGATCCGACCACGGGCTGCCAGTCGGGTGACTGGATGAGGGCGTGGGGCGGGGCGTCCGGCCAGAGGATGCCGTCGACCGCACAACGGTCGGGGTAGTTCCCCTTGAAATGGTGGGTGTCGGCGATCATCCGGTGAACGCGACCCGGCTGGCCAAGCCGGACGATGATCCAGTCCTCGCCCGGCGGGCGGCTGCGGCGCGTCTCCCAGCCGTGGCCCATGTGGGGCGCGCGGTTCGGCAAGAGCAGGTTGTCCATCGACGCGAAGAAGGCATCGGAGCAGGCCACAGCGCGGCCGCCGTTCACCGCGCTGATGAGATCGGTCTCGGCTTGCGGGGGCGCACCCTGCCCGATCGGGGCGACCGCGTCCGGGGTGGCCTCCCCGTAGACGCGCAGCCTCGCGACGCCGCCGTCCGGGTAGATGTCGAGCTTGAGGTGGGTCCAGATCTGGGCGCTGGTGGTGAGCGCGAGGTTGGAGGAGCCGCGTCGAAGGGGGAGCTCAGGGACGATTCGTGTCCAGATCACGTGATCGCGAAGGTGTTCGGGGGCCGCTCCGGGCGAGAAGCAGGCCCAGACACTGGCGAACGGGGGATGGTTCCCGAGGAAGAACGAGGTGTCGATGTCCACAGCGCGGATCCGCCCGGGCACGCCGAGCTGCAGGATGCACCAGTCGTGCCCGGGCACGCGCTTGCGGCGAGACTCCCAACCGTCCATGAGCTTGCCGCGGTCGGTATAGGCGTTGGGGTCGAACGCGGCCGGCTCCGGCTTGATCAGGTTCTCCATGCCGGCGAAGAAGTCGTCGGAGCAGAGCAGCGCCCGGCCGCCGAGGTCCGCCGAGGCGAGGTCGATGAGGTTGGGGAAAGCGGGGGCGGAGGAGGGTTGGCTCATGGAGACTCGAAGCGACGGAGGATGCGGCCGCCGGGGGTAGATGTGGACGTCACCGGGGCGCCGCGGAGCCAGGTGGCGCTCACGACGCCCGTGACGGTACGACCGATGTAGGGGGTCAACGGGTGGCGGAAGAGTAGGTCAGAGGCGGCGATGGTGTGCGCGGCGTTGGGCTTGAACGCGACGAGGTTGGCGGGCTGTCCGGCGGCGATGCGGTGGGGTCGACCCAGGGCCTCGCCGGGCCGCGAGGACATCCAGTCCAGGACCTGCTCGAGGGGGACGCCGCGGGCGCGGGCGGCGGTCCAGATGTTCGGGAGGCCGAGCTGGACCGAAGCGATGCCGCCCCAGGCTCGCTCGAAGTCGCCCGACTCCCTGAGCTTCAGCGCGGGGGTGCACGGCGAGTGGTCTGACGACACGAAGTCGATGGTGCCGTTGATCAGCCCGGCCCACAGGGCTTCGCGGTTGTCGCGCTCGCGGATCGGCGGTGCGCACTTGTACTCGGTCGCGCCATCGGGGATCTCCTCGGCGCAGAGCACGAGGTAGTGCGGACACGTCTCACAGCTGATCGGCAGGCCCTCGGCTTTGGCGGCGCGGATCATCGGGAGCGCCGACGCGCTGGAGAGGTGGACGATGTGGGCCCTGCAGCCGGTGGCCCGCACGCTTCGGATCACCATCGCGACCGCGGCGTCTTCCCAAGCGCGTGGGCGGCTGTGCAGGTAGCGCAGATACGAGCTCGCCTCCCCGGCGGTTGGCGCGTCGGCGCTGGGTCCATCGAGCTCCAGTTCGGCATGGACGAGCAGCGGCACGCCGAGCCGCGCGAGGACCTGCATCGCGTCGAGCACATCCCGCTCGCTTGAAGGGGGGAACTCGTTGATGCCGGAGGGGCACGTGAAGCACTTGAACCCGAACGCTCCGAGCCGGACCATCGGCTCCAGCTCCGCGGTATTGCCGGGGATCACGCCACCCCAGAACCCCACGTCGACGTGCAGAGCAGCGCGCCGGGCCGCTGCTAACTTGACCTCCAGCGCGCCCGCCGTCGTCGTGACCGGGATGCAGTTGAGCGGCATGTCGACCAGCGTGGTGATCCCGCCTTTCGCGGCGGCCCGCGTGCCCGTCGCGAGCCCCTCCCACTCCGTGCGCCCCGGCTCGTTCAGGTGGACGTGTACGTCGGTCAGCGCGGGGACCAGGACGGTGTCGTCGTCCAGCGCGGTCACCTTGTCCTCGATCGCTGCAGCGGAGTCTTTGGCGGCGGGCCCGCCCCGGACGGCCGCGATGCGCTCGCCGTCGATCACCACGGTCGCAGGCTGGAGGACTCCGTCGAGGAGCACGCGCTTCGCGTACAGGGTCAGCATCCGTCTGGTTATCCCGCTGCCGTCTGTGCTCCCGTCTTGTTAGCTCCTGCTTATGCCCTCTCCCGACCGCGACGACCTCCCCACCGATCTCCTCGGCGCCATCGACGCGCTCCGTAAAGAGCGCAACGCCGTCATCCTCGCTCACTATTACCAGGAGCCGGACATTCAGGACATCGCGGACTTCATCGGCGACTCCCTGCAGCTCGCCCGCGCCGCACAGGGTACCAAAGCCGACGTGATCCTGTTCTGCGGTGTGCATTTCATGGCCGAGACCGCGAAGATCCTGAACCCTACGCGGACCGTCGTGATCCCCGACATGGCCGCAGGCTGCTCGCTCGCCGACGCGTGCCCCGCGCCGCTCCTGGCCCGGATGAAGGCGAAGCACCCCGACCACAAGGTGGTCAGCTACATCAACTGCTCGGCGGCGGTGAAGGCGATCAGCGACATCATCTGCACCTCGTCGAACGCCGAGAAGGTGGTCGCCAGCTTTCCCCGAGACCAGCCGCTGATCTTCGCGCCGGATCGCAATCTGGGCGGCTACATCCAGAAGCGCATGGACCGGCCGATGTTGTTGTGGCCGGGCACCTGCATGGTGCACGAGACCTTCAGTGAACGGCGGATGATCGAGCTCAAGGTCAAGCATCCCGGCTCGAGGATCATCGCGCACCCCGAGTGCGAGCCCTCGTTGCTGGAGAAGGCCGACTTCATCGGGTCGACCTCCGCGCTGCTCGACTTCGTGGTGAAGGACCCGGCGACGACGTTCATCGTCGCGACGGAGCCGGGCATCCTGCACCAGATGGCGAAGGCGGCGCCGACAAAACTCTTGATTCCGTTGCCAGGGTTGGACGAGACCTGCGCCTGCAACGAGTGTCCGCACATGAAGCGCAACACCCTGGAGAAGATCTACCTCGCGTTGCGCGACTTGAAGCCCGAGATCGTCATGGACGAGGCCCTGCGGCTCGCCGCGCTCAGGCCGCTCGAGGCGATGCTCGCGATCAGTTGACCTCAGCGCGTGGGACCGCATCCGCCCCTGTGGCGGGCACTGGTGCGTCCCCGATCGGAAAGGTGAACACGGGCTCGCCTTCCTTGAGATCGACAAGCACGCGTCCTCCGCCCTTGAGCCGCCCGAACAGGATCTCGTCGGCGAGGGGCTTTTTGATGTGCTCCGCGATTACGCGGGACATCTCCCTCGCACCGAACTCCGGCTTGTAGCCCTTCTCCGCGAGCCAAGCGCGCAGCGTCGGGGTGGTCTCGATGACCACCTCGCGAGCGATGAGCTGCCCACCCAGCTCGACCAGGAACTTGTCGACCACCTTGAGCACGACCTCCTTCGACAGCGGCCCGAACATGACGTGGCCATCGAGGCGGTTGCGGAACTCTGGGGGAAAGATGCGGGAGACGGCGGCATCGGTCTTGGCCTCGCCGGTGTCAGTGGACCCGAAGCCGAGGTTCGCCTTTCCGCCTTCCCGGGCGCCCGCGTTGGTGGTGAGCACGAGGATCACGTTCCGGAAGTCCGCCTTCTTGCCGTTGTTGTCGGTGAGGGTGGCGTGGTCCATGACCTGCAGCAGGATGTTGTAGATGTCGGGGTGTGCCTTCTCGATCTCGTCGAGCACCAGCACGCAGTGAGGCGTGCGCGCCACAGCCCCGGTGAGCATCCCCTCCTGTTCGAAGCCGACATAGCCGGGAGGCGCGCCGATCAGGCGGCTGACGGTGTGCTTTTCCATGTACTCGGACATGTCGAACCGCACGAACGCCACGCCCAGAACCTCCGCGATCTGCTTGGCCAGCTCTGTTTTTCCAACTCCAGTCGGCCCGCTGAACAAGAACGCGCCCACCGGCTTGTTGGGGTGTCCCAGGCCAGCGCGCGAAAGCTTGATCGTGGCGGTGACCGCATCGACTGCCTTGTCCTGACCGAAGATCCGCGCCTTCAGGGCCTCCGCGAGCCCGGCGAGGTTGGACTGCTCCTCTGCCGAGACCGAGCGCGCTGGGATCTTCGCCATTCGCGCGATCACTCCTTCGACGTCCTCTACCGTGACTACCCCGCCCGGGGTGGCCAGCCGCTTGGCGGCGCCGACCTCGTCCAGCACGTCGATCGCCTTGTCGGGGAGGAACCGGTCGTTGATGTACCGGGCGGCGAGCCGGGCGGCGACATCGAGGGCGTCAGCGGCGTAGGTGATGCCGTGATGTTTTTCGTAGTCGCCCTTCAGGCCGTTGAGGATCAGGATCGTCTCGTCAACCGAGGGTTCGCCTACGTCGATGGTCTGGAACCGGCGCTGGAGGGCGCGGTCCTTCCCGAACGCGAGCCGGTACTCCTGATGTGTGGTGGACCCGATGCAGCGCAGGTCGCCGTTGGAGAGCGGGGCCTTCAGCAGGTTCGAGGCGTCCATTGACCCGCCCTGAGTGGCTCCGGCCCCGATGATGGTGTGGATCTCGTCGATGAACAGGATGGCCTTCCCCTCCTTCTCCCCGATGCTGGACACCACTGCCTTGAGCCGCTCCTCGAAGTCGCCGCGGTACTTTGTCCCGGCCAGCAAGGCGCCCATGTCGAGGGCGTAGATGGTGATCTCCTTGAGGAGCTCCGGTACTTCTCCGAGGTGGATCCGGCGGGCGAGGCCCTCCACGATCGCGGTTTTTCCCACCCCCGGGTCTCCGAGGAGCAGCGGGTTGTTCTTCCGGCGGCGCGCCAGAACCTGCACCATGCGGTCCACCTCCGGGCTGCGCCCGATGAGCGGGTCGATCTTGCCGGCCTTGGCGCGGGCGTTGAGGTCTACGCAGAACGACCCGAGCGGGTCCTTGCTGGGCCGCCCCTCCTCGCCGTGCTCGCCCGCGGGCTCCGCGGCCTTGGAGCCGGTTTTCCGGGTACCGTGGCTGATGAAGCTCGTTACGTCCAGCTTCTGCACCGTCTCGGCCTGCAGCATGCCAACGGCATGGCTGTCCATCTCGGAGTACAGCGCGACCAGCACGTTCGGGCCCTGCACCTCGGTTTTTCCGGAGCTCTTGACGTGGGCCACGGCACGGGAGATGACCCGTTTCACCGCCTGAGTCTGCGTGGGCTCCTCCTCTTCGTTCAGGCTCTCCAATTTGCCGAGGTGGGCCGCTACCTTGGTCTCAAGGCGCTTCAGGTCGCCCCCGCACGCCTCGATGGCGTCGGACGTCACCGGGTCGGTGAGCAGCGCGTAGAGCACATGTTCGAGCGTGAGGTACTCGTGACGGTTCTGGATCGCGAAGTCGTGCGCCAGCTGCAAGGCGATGAGCAGCTCTTTGGAGAAGGTCATGTGGGGCCGTGTATACCTACAACGTAGGACGTCCCGGCTCGGCTGCCACCTGCCCGAGTGGTTAGTTCACGGTCACTCCGGCTCAGCCTCGACGAGCAGGGGGTAGCCCGCGGACCGGGCTGCATCGGTGGCCGCCGCCGCTTTGGTCTCGGCCACCTCTTTTGAGTAGATGCCCGCTACGCCCTTGCCGTTTCGGTGGACGGTCAGCATGATGCGGCCAGCCTCGACCTGCGATTTCCGGAAGATCTGGATCAAGACCCAGATCACGAACTCCATGGTCGTGTAGTCGTCATTGTGCAGGACGACCTTGAAGTTCCGGGGCTTTTTGACGCGATCCTTGACCGCGGCGCCAGGGTCGCCTTTGCCGGTCTGGCGGTCGGGGGGAGGTGGCGGATCGTTCGTGGGCATGGTCCGGTCCTAACCGGCGGTGGCGGCTGCGGGCTGGCTGCCGCTGGCTCCGCGCAGGAGCGCTCGGCGTACAAGTACGTACACCTCTGGATCCCAGGTGAGCGCGCTGTGACCGGTCCCATCGATCGGCACGTTTTGCATCGATGTCTCGCCGGGGCGCGGGACCAGCACGCTCGCCCACCACGGGCAGACGATGTCGTGCCGGGAGTAGATCGAGGTGATCGGGATGTGGGTCGGGAACCGATCGCCGCGCACGCGGCGGACGAACGCGGAGTCGGGGAGCAGGTCGAACGGACTGCGAGACAACAAGCCGGCGCCCATCAGCCCAACGGCGACGGCGGCGGTGGGGGTGCCGTGGTGCGGCGTTCCGAGCGTGACGATCGACTTCACGCGCAGATCCCCGCCGTGGCGTTGCACGTATTCCCGCGCGATCAGGCCGCCTTTCGAGTGCCCGACGACGTGGAACTTCTTCAGCCCCGAGCGGTTGCAGATCCGCTCCACCTTTTCGGCGATTCGCGCGGCGAGGTCACCCGGCCGGTTGGTGTTCAGCGCGCCGAACAGCCCTCCAAGGTCGAAGCTGAACACCCCGAAGCCGTCGTAGCGCAGCCGGTCCTCCATGATCTCCCAGACGTTGCGGGTCTGGAAGAAGCCGTGCAGCAAGAGCACCGTCTCTTCGTGCGCCGAGAAATCATCGCGCCGGACCACCCGATTTCCGCGCGCGTACACCCGTCGCAGGCTGCCGAGCTGGTCGCGAAGGGCGCGATAGAGGCGGCGGGGCGAGGTTGGCGTGTTGATCACAGGCTGGCAATGTAGCCCACCGTGCTACGATGGCCGCTCTCCAGCGAGGTCTCTTGCGCAGTCCCGTTCCGGTCGCTCCTCCCTGCTGGTGGGCTGCGGCCTTCGCCTGCGCCCTCCTGTCCGGCTGCGCTGAAAAAGCGGTCGAAGACTCCGACGATGCGCCCCCTCTGGCGCTCGACGACACGGCGGAGTGCAACCTGC
>SHYV01000154.1 GCA_009692605.1 Myxococcales bacterium | reverse complement strand
ACCGTGACCGACAGGGTATCGGATCCGCCCTGAACCACCATCCCGAGCGAGTCTCCGACAAGGACCATGTCCACCCCGGCCATGTCCACCAGGCGGGCCATCTGCGCATCGTAGGCAGTCATCATCGCGATGCGACCGCCCGTGTCGTTGGCGGTGTAGGCGGCCTGCTTGCGGCGGACGAGGTCGGGGGCAGTCAAGCGGGGCAAGGGCGGCTCAGGTGAGGGGCTTCGCGACGAGCGAAGGGATTGGCCGGCGAGGCTAATCAGAAACGAACGCCGACGCTCTCTCGGGCAACCGTTATGCGGCGGCCGGTAATTTCACCTAGTACCAACGTTTTTTCGACTTTCTGACGGGCGGGGGGGCGTCACGTTACTTCTCCTTCTCGTCCATCGGGCCGTGGCAGGGGTCCCCATAGGGCGGAGGGTAGCCGCATCCTGACGTTGATTATGAAAGTCATTATCAGACCCCCGAATGCTCGCGCTCCTGCTCCTCACGCCCCTGCTGTACGCGAACGAGCGCCGCTTCGCCTACACCTACGAGACCCCCACGCTGCCGAAGGGCGCCGTCGAGATCGAGCCGTGGACCACCATCGCACCTCAGGATGCCGGCGCGCGGGGACGTCGGCGACTTCGCCTGATCCGGCGTATCGAACGAGTGGAAGTGGAACGTGTTGTCCCGCGCGATTCAACCGATCGGGCTCGCGCTCTACGCAGAGGCGCAGATCGGACCCGAGGAGGCCGAGATCGAGGCCAAGGTCCTTATGGACGTCGAGAAGGGGCCCGTTGTCGTCGCGGTAGACCTCGTGGGCGAGTGGGAGGGCAAGCGTGAGACGGAGCTGGCCGACGACGGCACCCTGTCTGCGCGGTTGGTGCCTGAATTCCTGATCCAGGGCTACGTCGCTGCGTCCTACGAGCTCAAGAGCCACGTCGGGGCGGCATCGAGGTTCGCAGCTCAACGCGTCTGCCGGAGGCGCAGGGCGCCCAGACCACGCTGTTCGTCGGCCCGGCGCTCTCCTACCGGTCCACAGGCTGGTGGGTCGCGCTCACGCCGAGCACACCGCGGGCGAGTCACGAAACCGGCCTGCTGGCGGGGGCGAGCTTGCCCACCCCCAGCAGCGCGACCGCCCCGATCACGACCCCCAGCCACAGGGTGGCGAGCCGAATGAGGAGCGCGCTGGCCAGGGCGCTGCCCGGATCAAGCCCCTCCACCAGCCGCTTCGGCAGCTCCACCAGCACACCATCCGCGATCCCGAGCCCGCCCGGTGACGCCCCGCCCGTCACGGTGGCGAAGGCGTACAGGAACGTAGCGACATCCAGGCTGGGCGATGCCCCAAAACCCTTGAGCACGCACCAGTATCCGACGCACTCCCCTCCCCAGGCCACCATGCTCACCAACACGGTCACCACCAGGGGGACAGGCGCGACGCAGATCCGCATCGCCGTGTACATCTCGATGAGGCGCGACGCGACGCGATCCACCAGCGGGAGTCGCCCCATGCCCCGCAGGATCCCCATGGAGAGCGTGCGGCTCGACAGGACGATGAGCCCCCCCACGGTGAGCGCTATCGGCACAAAGACGTACGAGGCCTGATCGCCAGCGTACGTGCCGACCGAGATCGCGGCCAGCACCAGCGCGGCGATCCCGTCGGTCAGGCGCTCGGTGATCAGCGCTGGGATGGTCTGCGCCATGGGCGCCCCCGTCCGCTCACGCACCAGCCACGGCTTGAGCAGCTCCCCGACCTTGCCCGGCGAGAGGACCATGGCGAGGCCAGACCCGAAGATCTGAGCGTCTTCGCGCCAAGGGATCTTCACTCCGAGCCGCCCCAGCAGGTAGTGCCACTTCCAGAATCGAAGCGCGTAGTTCAGGAGCGTGAGCAGGACCGCCGGGATGTAATACAGCCACGCGAACCGCCGCAGCGCGTCGCTGACCTCGCTCACCCCCACCCACACGCTGAACCCGACGTAGAGCAGGACAGCGAGCGCGATTCCCCACGCCAGCCACCGACGAAACCGCTGAACGAGATCCTGACCCGAAGGAGGCTCCGGCAGGGAGGGGCGCTCTTCGCCGGGGCGGGAGGACATCGGGTACGGGAGGTCGTCGGTCATGGGGCGGGTTCCGGCAGTGCGCGCTCGACATGGAGGTCACAGCGGTAGAGGTCGAGGTTGGGGCCCATGCGCTGGAATGCGCCAAAGCCAGATGCGGGCAGGTACAGCGCGTCCTGCTGGTCTAAGTCGTCAGGGTTCGCCGCCCGTCGGCTCGACGTGGACCGCTCGCTGTGCGCGAGCGCGCAGGTCCGCGCGAAAGCACGAAGCTCGTCCGGCACGCTGGCGTAGAAGCTCAACGGGTAGTCCTCAAGCTCGAGCCACACCCTCTGCGCCAGATGGGCATCGACCACGCAGCCCTCGGCCGGCATCAGCGCCCACGAGTCAATCTGGCTGGCGAAGTCGATGCCGGGCTTTCGAATGAAGATCACGTCGTACATGGGGCGCCGCGCGTTGTACCACTTCATGTCGTCGGGCTTGCGAAATCCGGCGCTGTCCGCGCGCCCCGCCTTCGCGTTGTACTCGCGCGTCTGGTTCACGACGTTTCGCTGGAGCATGGGCGCTCCGGTGTAGGCCCCCGCATGGACGATGACCGAGTCGGAGAGCACGTTGGCTTCGATCCACTCCCCCATCGCATCTCGGGTGTCCCCTGCCAGAAACAGCCGATCGACCTGCACAGCGCCGATCACCCCCGGCAGGCCACACGCGGTGCAGATCGCCAGACCCAGCGGGCCGAGGTCCGCCAACAACCACCCGAGCGCGACCGACAGGAAAGGCACGAGCGGCAGGGCATAGCGGAAAAACGCCGTCTCTCCCCTGCCGATGGCCAGATAATACACCAGGGGAAACGAGAGCCATAGCCAACCGCGCGCCCTGTCCCGGCGCTTGCCCGCCCCAGCCACCCAGTAGACAGCTGCAAAAAGCGAGAGCACCACGAACCCGACCCCCTGAGTCAAGACGAGGGTTCGCGCATGCTGGAGCCATCCCCCACCCACGTCGATGTGCTGACCCTGATCGAGGTGGCTGGCCTCGAACTGAAAATCCCTCCAGAAGGCTGGAAAGTCGAGTACGACGTAGGGGCTGCCCAGCGCGAACGCCAGGACCATGACCGCCGCCGCCCCGAACAGGCGAACCACTGGCCCGTCGGCGGGGCCGCGCGGCCCGGGCGCCAACGCGGCGATCGCGAGGGGAAACGCCAGTAGCCCGGCGGTGTACTTCGTGCTGGTGGCGAGTCCCCCCAACATCGCGGCGACCAGGAGATCACGCACCCGTCCTGTCCTTAGGGCCCGCTCGGCCAACACCACGGTCGCGATGGCGAGGGTCACCATCGTCGTGTCCGTGACCCCAAAGTGGCTGTCCCGGACCGCCAACATGGACACCGCGAACAGCGCCGCGCTGGCCAGCCCTCCCGGAGCCCGGAGCAGGAGCGCCACGCCGACCGTGCCCATCAGCGCACTCCAAGCCCGCATCCACAGCCTGAAATCCACCGCACCATCGAAGAAGCTCCGAAGGAAGTCGTCCTTGCCCGCGAACTCCCCGAGGAGCTTGCCCACGACGTAGTGCACGCCGAACAGCATGAACATCAGGTACTTGTGAAGGGTCGGGTAGTTGAACGAGTGCGGATTCAGGTCCCCCGTCCCAAACTTCATCGCCTGGAACGCGAGGGTCATCTCGTCGGGCCGGGCCTCTGCCATCGGAAGGCCAAACCCCAACCCGGCAAACCGCAGCCCGGCGGCGACCAGCACGATGGCGAGCGCAGATGCGTTTCGGGCAGACACCGCGCCCGGTATCAAGGGGTGAGGACTCCCGCCCCGGTTCCGGTTACCAGCCGCCATGCCCGGTGACCGCATCCGCTCGCGCTCGTCGGCGAAGGAGGGAGGTTGAACCCACAGGCGGCCATCGCGGTCGCGCAGTCGCTGCCGTTCCCCGCGCTGGTGCTCGCGCTGTTTGCCGCACAGCACAGCCGAGGGCGTCGTTGGCTCGACACTACAGAGCACGGCATCGAGCTACGACTCGCGACAGGCGCCGGCGTGCTCCTCGCGTGGACGCAGATTGGGGCGATGGGGATGTTGGCGACCGGGGCCCTCTACGCTCCGGTGCTCATGGTCTGGCTCGGGCTCGGCGCGGTCGCGGCGCTCTGGTACATGCGCGTGTCGCCGACCGCAGGGTCGAGCCCAAGAATTGCGGGCGCGGGCGGGGGGGGCGCGGGCGGGGGGGGCGCGGGCGGGGGGGGCGCAGCCACAGCAGGATGGATCGGTGTCGGGGCGTGCGCGGCGGCCATGCTGGCGATGGCGGCCGTGCCGCCCTGGTACCGCGACGAGCTGGTCTACCATCTGGCCCTGCCCCAGCAATTCGTTGCCGCGCACGCCTACATCCAGCCGAACGACAACATCTTCGCTAGTTTCCCGCTCGGCTGGGAGAGCATCGTCTCTGCGGCGATGTGCCTCGGTCTGGAGAACCCGCGTACGCTCGGCGTTTGGGTCACCCTCGCAGACGCGCTCGCCATCGCCGGGATCGCTGGCCGCCTCGGCGCCTCGTCACTCGGCCGCGCCACGGCGGCGGGCACATTCCTGCTGATCCCCACCGTGTGCGAGTTCGGGCCGTCCGCCTACGTGGAGCCGTGGCTGGTGCTCACGTCGCTGCTCGCGATCAACGCGGTGCTCACCGCCCGATCGCGGCACGCCGATGGCGCGAGCACCACAGCTTCGGTGATGGCGGCGGGCGCCTGGGCCGGGCTGGCCGCCTCCACCAAGTACCCGGGCCTCGTCGTGGCGCTGGGGGTGCTGGCACTGCTGCCGCGCACAGCACGCTCGTGGCCGGCGCTGGCCCCGCTCGTCGCGCTGGGAGCGCCGTTCTACATCCGGAACATCTTGGAGCGCGGCAACCCCGTTTTCCCCCTCGCTTGGAACACCTTCCGGGGCCAGGGCTGGGACGGGACCCGCGCCTGGGCCTACGCCGTGACGCTGGAGAACTACGGCCAGGGCCGCGGGCTGCTGGACTACGTCCTGCTAGTGCCGCGCCTGCTGCTCACCCGGGAGCTTCGCGTCGACTTTCAGGGGTCGGCCGGGCCGCTGCTGGTGCTCGGCGTCGTGACGATGCTCCTCCCGAGGATCGTCACGACGCGTGACGATCCTCGGGAGGAGCATCGTCACGTGCTGGGACTGGCAGCGCTGGGGTGGACGATCTGGTGGGCGCTCACCGTACAACAGGTGCGGTTCTGGCTGATCGCCGCAGCGCTGCTATCTGTCGGGGTGGGCCGGATCGCGCGGACGGCCCGGATTGCGCTGCCGGTCTGGATCCTCGCCGCGGGCTGGGCCGCTGGGCCCGCGGTGACCCTCTGGCAGACCCAGCAGACCACACAGTGGTGGGCCGGCGCGATTTCCCGAGATGACCTGCTCGACCGGCTGCTTCCAGAGTCTGCGCGCGTCTACCGCGAGCTGCCGCTGTACGTGCCAGAGGGCGAACGTGTCTGGCTGGTCTGGATGCGGGCGTTCACATGGGACTTTCCGCGCCCCTACAAGCTCGACTGCGTATTCGAGGCCTGGAGGCTGGAGGCCGCGCTGGAGTCCGGCATTGCCCCCGAGGACGTGAACTACCTGCTCATCAACGAGCGTTTCTTCCTCACCGGTAAGAGCGCGGACTGGACGCCAGAGTCGAGGCTCGACGCGGGGAGGACCGCACGGCTCACCGAGCGATGGGCGAAGTGGAGGGCGGAGGGCAAAGCGCTCGAGGTGAAGCGCTGGGGCAAGGTGGCCCTGTACCGGGTGGGCCGCCCAGACTGAGGCCCCAGAGTCAGGACCCAGAGTCAGGGCCCTGAGCCAGGCCCCAGAGTGAGCGCGACGCTCAGTCGTCCAGCCGAAGCACAGCGAGGAACGCCTCTTGCGGCACCTCAACGCTGCCGATCTGCTTCATCCGCTTCTTCCCCTCTTTCTGCCGATCGAGCAGCTTACGCTTTCGGCTGATGTCGCCGCCGTAACACTTGGCGGTGACGTCCTTGCGCATGGCCTTCACGGTGGTCCGCGCGATGACCTTGGCCCCGATGGCGGCCTGAATGGCCACATCCCACATCTGCCGCGGGATCAGGTCCTTGAGCTTTACGGTGAGAGCGGCGCCCTTGCGGCTCGCGACCGACCGATGGCAGATGTTGGAGAGCGCATCCACGATCTCGCCGTTCACCAGGATGTCGAGCTTGACGAGGTCGCCGGACTCGTACCGGATGATCTCGTAGTCCATGCTCGCGTAGCCCTTGGACACTGACTTCAGCTTGTCGAAGAAGTCGAACACGACCTCGGCGTAGGGGATCTCGTAGGTGAGGATCACGCGCCCGGCGCCGGCGTACTCGTACTTGACCTGGTGGCCGCGACGCTCCTCGCACAACTTGAACAGGTTCCCCAACCACGCCTCGGGCGTGTGGATCGTCAGCCGGGCGATCGGCTCGAGGATCTCGTCGACGCGGCCGACATCGGGGAGCTTTGAGGGCGAGTGGATGGTGATGATCTCACCGGTCTTCATCTTGACGTCGTACACCACCGACGGGGCGGTGGTGATCAAGTCCAGATCGTACTCCCGCTCCAAGCGATCGTGGATGACCTCCATGTGCAGGAGCCCAAGGAACCCGCACCGGAAACCAAACCCGAGCGCGTCCGAGGTCTCCGGCTCAAAGTTGAAGCTGACGTCGTTCAACCGCAGCTTTTCGAGCGAGTCCCGAAGGTCCTGATACGCGGCCGACTCGGTGGGGAAGATCCCCGAGAAGACCATCGGGCGGACTTCCTTGAAGCCCTCGAGCGCAGCAGCCGCCGGACGCTGGAAGTGGGTGACGGTATCGCCCACCCGAGCGTCGGCGAGCGTCTTGACGTTCGCCACGATGAAGCCGACCTCTCCCGCGCACAGCTCCGGCCGCTCCATGCTGTCCGGCGTGAACACCCCGACCTTCAGCACGTCGTGGATAGCCCCCGTCGACATGAACTGAACGCGCTCACCCTTCTTGAGCGTGCCTGACTTCACGCGGACCAGGATGATGACGCCCACGTAGGGATCGAACCAGGAGTCGAAGATCAGCGCCTGGAGCGGCGCATCGCGGTCGCCCTTCGGCGGAGGGATGCGCTCGACGAGGGCCTGCATCAGTCCGCCAATCCCCTCTCCTGTCTTCGCGCTGACCAGCTGGGCGTAGGCGATGTCCACGCCCACGTTGTCCATGAGCTGCTGCAGCACCCGGTCGGGGTCGGCACCGGGCAGATCGATCTTGTTCACGACCGGGAGGATCTCAAGTCCCGCTTCGATCGCGAGGTAGACGTTCGCGAGGGTCTGGGCCTCCACACCCTGAACCGCGTCCACGACGAGGATGACGCCTTCGCAGGCCGCCAGCGCGCGGCTGACCTCGTACCCGAAATCCACGTGCCCGGGCGTGTCGATGAGGTTCAGCAAGTACACCTCACCGTCCAGCGCACGCCATTGCAACGCCACTGTCTGCGCCTTGATCGTGATGCCGCGCTCTCGCTCAATGTCCATCTTGTCGAGGTACTGCTCCCGCATCTCGCGGTCGCTCACCGCGCCGGTGATGCGAAGCAGACGGTCGGCGAGCGTGCTCTTGCCGTGATCGATGTGGGCGATGATCGCGAAGTTGCGAATGCGCGACAACGGGGTGGTTGACGACGCGCTGGTCGCCTGCGGCGCGAGGATCACCGGCGCTGGAGTTGGGGTAGCCATGGGAGGGCGCGGATAACCGGACTGAGCGGTTGGCGGGGGTCAGAAGCTCCCTGACCCCGAAACCGCTCCCCCCTCGGGCGTCCACCCAAGTGACCGGAAGACACTCGCGCCGGTCAGGGTGACGGTCAGGCCCGCGAGGGCCGCCATGCCCCAGATCCCGAGACGCTCCGAATCCGCCCCGGAACCAATGCCAAGCCCTGCCGCGGTCGACCCGGAGCCGACGCCCGTGACCACGCCCCCGGCCACGGCCGATCCGGTCCAGCCCCAGTTCTGGATCCTCCGCGTGCGGTGAAAGCCCGGCAGCGCCTCGCCCTCGCCGGCCCGAACAGACCGGGTCAGGGAGGCGATTTGGAGCAAGCCGACCAGCTCCACGTCCGACACTACCACCCGCGGCGGATGTGCCGCCCCCCCCCCGGGCAGGTGGCCCCTTCTACGCGGGAGCGGCTTCAACCCGCATGCTCAAATCCGCCCAACGCGCCTGGTGAATCAGCCCGCCCATGCTGACCGCGTCCAGCCGCAAGCCGCGGGATTCGAGCAACACCCGCAGCCCCGCGATCCGGGGCCCGGTCATGTTGCCGCTCGCTTCGATCCACGCCGGGCCGCTCGTCCGGGGAGTCTCCTGGTTGATGATGATCGCCGCGACGACTGCCTCGTCGTCCATGTTGTCGAGCAGGATCGCGTCCGCGCCGGCCGCGAGCGCCTCGCGCAGCTCGTCGATGGACTCGACCTCACATTCGATCTTGAGCAGGTGATGGGCAGCCGCCCGCGCGCTGTGGATGGCAGCCGTCACCCCGCCCGCCGCAACCACGTGATTGTCCTTGATCAGCACCCCGTCGTAGAGCGCGCCGCGGTGGTTGAAGGCCCCCCCGCAGCGAACAGCGTGTTTTTCGAGCGATCGATGCAGCGGCGTAGTCTTCCGGGTGTCCAGGACGCGCAACGCAGCGCCGCTCGGGCCGGAGAACATCGCGACGGTCGCCGCGGTGTGCGTGGCGATCCCGGAGAGGCGCATCAGGAAGTTCAGCGCGACACGCTCACCGGTGATCAGCGCGCGAAGCGGGCCGGCGGCGTGACCGATGGTCTGACCGGGGACAGCCCGCTGCCCGTCGCGCACGACCACCTCCCAGGTGGCCCCGAGCTGGCGAAAGACCTCGGCGGCAGGCTCGTGCCCACACACCACAAGGCCCTCCTTGGCGTACACCCGTGCCCGACCAACCCCGCCGACAGGCACAGTGGCCTCGGTGGTGACATCGCCGGGCCCCACGTCTTCCCCGAGGGAGAGCTGAACGAGGTGAGCGAGCTTCAAGAGATCACTCCCACTCGATCGTTCCGGGCGGCTTCGACGAGATGTCGTACACCACCCGGTTGATCCCGCGAACGGAATTGATGATGCGCGTCGACATCCTCGTGAGCAGCTCCATCGGCAGGTGCGCCACGCTCGCCGTCATGCCGTCCTGACTGTGGACCGCCCGGATCGCGCAGGTCTCCTCGTAGGTGCGATTGTCGCCCATGACCCCCACGGAGCGCACGGGCAGCAGCACCGCGAACGACTGCCAGATCTCCCGGTAGAGCCCGGCCGCGCGGATCTCTTCGTCCACGATGGCCTCGGCCTCACGCAGGACAGCCAGCCGCTCGGGCGTGACCGAACCAAGGCACCGAACCGCCAACCCGGGTCCGGGGAACGGCTGGCGCCAGACTCGCGCCTCGGACAGACCAAGGGTCGTGCCGACCACGCGGACCTCGTCCTTGAAGAGCTCCCGCAGCGGCTCGATCAACTTCAGCTTCATGTCAGGCGGCAATCCGCCGACGTTGTGGTGGGACTTGATCGTCGCCGAAGGCCCCTTGAAGCTCACGGACTCAATGACGTCCGGGTAGAGCGTGCCCTGCGCGAGCCAGCCCGCGTTGGAGAAGCGCTCGGACTCCCGCTCGAAGACCCGGATGAACTGCTCCCCGATGATCTTCCGCTTGGCCTCGGGATCGGTCACCCCGGCCAGCGGCGTCAGGAACCTCTCCGTCGCGTCCACCACCGTCAGGTCGAAGTCATGGAACTCGGCGCGCACGCTCTCCCGCTCGCCCTTCCGCAAAAGCCCATTGTCCACGAAGATACAGTGAAGTCGCTTGCCGATCGCCCGGTGCAAGATGGCCGCCGCGACGGAGCTGTCTACACCTCCCGAGAGCGCGCAGATCACCTCTCCCGTCTCGCCGACCTGCTCGCGGATCCGCGCCACCTGCTCGTCCACGAAGCCGCCCATGCTCCAGTCGGCCCGCGCGTGGCAGATGCCGAAGACGAAGTTGCGAAGCAGGCGTACTCCCTCACGGGTGTGGGTCACCTCAGGGTGAAACTGGATGCCCCACTGCCGCTTCTCGCTGTGCGCGAACGCCGCGACCGGACAATTGGCCGAGCGCGCGATGACGCTGAACCCCGGAGGAACGCCGGCGACCGAATCGCCGTGGCTCATCCACACCGGGCTCTTCCTTGGCACGCCGTCCAGCAGCAGATCGTCTCCCATGTTCTCAAGCTCTGCCGATCCGTACTCGCGATGCGCAGCCCCCCTCACCTCCCCGCCGTTGGCGAGGGTCAGCAACTGCATCCCATAGCAGATCCCCAAAACCGGCACGCCCTGTGCGAGCCATGCGGAGTCGAAGGGAGGAGCATCCGCCTCGTAGACGCTCGACGGACCGCCCGAGAGGACGATCCCCTTCAGCGCGGGGTTCCTCGCGGCTTCTCCCACCCCAGTCGGCAGAGGCGCAGCGCGGGTGCACGGGTGGATCTCGCAGTAGACCCCCTGCTCGCGGATCCGACGGGCGATCAGCTGGGTGTATTGGGAGCCAAAATCGAGGATGAGGATCTGATCGTGCATGCGAGGGTCCTGCGTTCCGGCGGCTAACCCCGGTCAAGCCCGGCCGACCCGGCGGGTTGCTACGGGTTCTTGACGGCGCGCGAAAACTGGCCGCCCGTGTAGGCATCAAGCTGCGCGGTGAGCTCCTCGAGCCGGAGCTGGTTCTTGATCTGCGTCTTGAGGTCACCCTCGTTCATGAGCATGTCGACCTGCAAGCGCCGCCGATCGAAATAAAGCCGGGTAGCCTCGTCGAGCACCTTGTCGCGCAGCTTGACGATGTCCTGCGTCTCGCTGATGACCCGGATGCGCTCGCTCGACATCACGAGCTTACTCAGGCTCCACTTGGCCTTCGCGTCGAAGCCGTGCTTGACGTCAACCCCGGAGGCGTTGACGCTCTCGTCCGCCGCGGTGGCAATACCGTCGCCGTCGAGGTCGATGTAGTCGAAGTCCTGACCGTACCCGTTGTCGTAGCCGTACCCGAAGGTCACCTCGGGGAGCAAGGCGGCGGCGGTCGACGCAGCGAGCCAGGCGTCCACGTAGTGGCTGTCGGTCTTCGAGTATTCGAGGACCATGTTCTGAAGATCGAGCACGGACGGCTCGGACTTGAACTTGCCAAGGACCTCGGCAGCCGAGCGGAATTCGCTGGCGTAGGCGTCCGTCGGGGCGAGCACGAGGCTCCCGATCAGGGCGCAGAAGGCGAGCAGGGGAAGGGGGGGGAGCAGGGGAAGGGGGGGGGGGAGCAGGGGGCGAGAATGGGTCAAGGGGACTCCGGTTTCCAGGTTGTAAATCGGCCATCGGTCCAGGCGTCGAGTCGGGCATCGATCTCTTCGACCGCAAGCTCATGCATGACGCGATCGCGCAGCGGTGCGCTGGCGAGGGATGGGCCTTCCGCCACCAGCCGCTGGCGGCTCATCCATGCCTCGCCGACCTGCTGGGCGGTCGAGAGACGAAACGACTGCAGAGCCTGCGCCACGTTTGCGGCGGCCGCCACGACGGAGCCCTCATCGTAGACCTCCCCGTCGATCACGGTGAGCGCGCCGTCGTCCACCATCTGTTGCACGTCGAAGCTGTCCGAATCATAGCTGTAGTAACTGCTGGAGGCGCTGCACCCACCCCAGCAAAGCTGTAGGTTGGCAGCCCAGTCCACCCCGAGCGCGCCGCTGGTCGCCAGGACTTGGAAGTCCGCATCCCGACTACCCCCAAGCCCCGCGCTGGCCGAAAGCGTCAAGTAGGGGATGAACGGCAGGGCCTTCGTCTTGTTCGCCATGGCGAGCAGGTCGCCGCGCAGGCCGGCGCGGGCGACCGCGAGTCCTACGGTTGCGCCAAGCGACATCACCGGCTTGTGCTGCACCTCAAGATCGGTCAGCCGCTCCGGCTGCACCATCCTCCAGATCCCGGTCGCCGTCGCGATGACCGGCATGCCCGAAGAAAAGTCGAGCGCACGGACATCCGGGTCGGACAGAAGCCGCGAGGCGGGCAGCCACTTCAGCCCGGCATCCATCGACTCCCAGACCCCATCGGAGCTGATCGCTAGCAGGTGTCCCGGCTCGTCGAGGTGCACCATGCGCCGGAGCCCGCGCAGCGGCTGGTTGAGCGCCGGGGCGAACGACCGTCCCCCGTCGTCGGTACGGAACAAGCCCCGCTCGGCGGCCACCCAGAAGCCGCCCGGAAAATCCGGGTCCTGGATGGTCGATACCAGCGGACCGTCCGGCGCGGCATCGAGTC
>SHYV01000153.1 GCA_009692605.1 Myxococcales bacterium | reverse complement strand
TTTGCCGAAAACGGTGCTGACCCCGCGGGCCCGCCTCTCGACGTACCGGCAGGTGCCGCCGCACGGGCATGGGAGGTGCGGACCGGCGTAGTCGCTGTGGTCGGCGTTGAGTTGTTTCTCCAGCGCCCGCGCCGCGAGTCGGTGCACGCCACAGCGGCTCAAATCGCGGTTTCACGAACGTGGCGTGCGCCCCTTCTCACGCCAGCTCGCAAAATGGCCAACCAAGATGTACCGTCTCAATTCCCCGTCGCTGCCACCCCCAGCCCGGGTCTCTCCATGTTCGCCTCTCTCTGTCTCTCCTGAGCACCGCCCATGCCGCATGCCCCTCGTCCTTCAGCTCGTATGACTGCACCGACAAGCTCTCGAACGCGCTCTGCAGCCTGAGCTCCACGACCTACAGCTGCTCAGCCGCCCTCACCGCCTCGACCAACGACACGCAGCTCTATGCTACGGCGGACACGGGAGACGCCACGTACAACGTCTACGGCGTGGACTCCGCTTCGGAAGGCTTCTGCTGCTCGGTGGCCACCAGCTCGGTGACCTACCTCATCATCACCGGCGGTGCAGGCAACGACAACATCGATGAAAACAACGGGGTTCAAGCGGATTACCTGTGCGGCATCGGCGGTGGACAGGGTCTGACTGTCACCCTCTACGGGGCGGCGGGGGACGACCTGATCGGCGGGTCCGGGGCGGCAAGCTGCGCAACGATCTGGGAGACACTCTACGGCAGCCCTGGGGGAGACATCGTTCATGGGCATGGGCGAACCGTGACGATCTACGGCGAGGGGGACTCGGACTGGGTGCTCGACAGCGGCGATTCGACCGACTCAACGACCATGTCGGGGGTGCTCCACGGTGGGGATGGCGGGGACATCCTGGAGAGCTCCAACGCCCTTGGCACAGTCATGCACGGCGGGACCGGCGACGACCACTTCTATGGGTACGACGGTCCCGACGAGATGCATGGGGGCGCTGGCGACGACCAGATGTCGGGCGGCGAAGGCGATGACACGATGTGGGGAGACGCCGACCGGGACATCGTCGCTGGGAATGGTGACGCGGGGACGGACACTTGTGATTTAGGCACGAACCTCGCCGCCTTCCCTTCCTGCTACACCCTCACCTGGTTGAGCTACGAATGCGGCAGTTGGTAGTGCCAGCGGGCGCAGTGGGCGCAGCACGCGCGGCGCTGCCCGACATCGGCGTGGAGTTGACCGACGCATGCTCCGATGACTGCGAGACCACCACGATAAATGCGTATATCTGCAACTCCGGCGCCGCCGACGAGCCGATACCGATCACGCTCGAGCTGCTCCGCATCGACGACGGCGCCCTGCTCGCCACCGAGGTGATCGACGATCTCGCCTCGGGCTGCCGGCGGGCTGTCCAGCTCCATGAGCCCAGCGCGGCGGTTGGCTCGGGCGTAAGAGCCGTCGTGACCAGCCCCTGGGCCGAGTGCCAGAACGCTCCCAACGAGGCCGGACCGTTCTGCCCTGCCGGTGACCGCGCTCCACAGCGGCCCACACAGTGCTCCTCTCGACGGGCCAGGTTGATATCAGTCAGCGCATGAAGTCCCATCCGCTCGAAGGCGACCTGGTCCGCCGCGTGCTCCCGCAGCTCGCGCAGTCACCCATATTCCGCGGGCTGACCCCCGAGCAGATGTCGCAGATCGCCGCCCACGGCACGGTCTGCGAATTCGACGACGGGGAGGCGCTGATGGAGCAAGGCACCCCATCCGATGCGTTCTTCGTGCTGCTCAACGGCAGCGTCTCCATCCGCATCACCGCGCCGGGTGGGCAGGCCGTAGAGGTGGCCGCGCTGCCCCCGGTGACCGCCATCGGCGAGATCGGCCTGCTGTTGAACCAACCCCGCGGTGCGTCCGCGGTCGCCACTCAGGCGAGCGAAGCGGTGCGCTTCGACGCCAAGATCTTCGGCGCGATGGTCCAACGAATCCCCGCCTTTGGACTCGCGCTTTGCCGTGTGCTCGCCGAGCGGGTCGGCTCCGCGAACCTCCCCGCCCGCCCCACCGCGACCGACGACGTGCATCCGGATGAGCGCACGATGGACATGCTGCCCCTGGATCTCTTGCAACGCTTCCAGATGCTCCCCATGGAGGTCGAAGGAAATGTGCTCACCATGGGCTTCGTGGATGACCCGACCCCCGGGGCGCTCGGGGCGATCCGCCTCAACGTCCCGGGGATGGAGCTACGCACCGTCCGGATCCACCGCGCTTTCCTGGAGCAGATCCTTCGCGAACGAGCGAGCACGAGCGGGTGGACCGCCGTCGCCCCAAGCCCCCTGCTGCCGGGAGGACCAAGCCCCTCCGCCCCTTTGACGTCGGGCCGGGTCGAGACCGCCCGCGCCGGTTCAGAGGCCACAAGCAGCACCCCGGCCCAACCGGAGGCTTCACGCTCCCCTCGCCTCGACGCCTTGCTCAAGCGCATGGTGGCTGAGGGCGCTTCTGACCTGCACCTGTCCAGCGGCCAGCGTCCGAGATGGCGCATCGACGGCGAGATCCACGAGCTCTCCGACACCGCTCCGCTCGGGGCCAACGAAGTGAAGGACCTGCTCGGCCCGCTGATGCTCGACAGCAACCGCGAGGAATTCGAGCGAGACAATGACACGGACTTCGCGTACGCCCTACCAGGCACCGCTCGGTTTCGCACCAACGTTTTTAGAGACCACCGGGGCGCCGGAGCCGTGCTCCGGCAAATCCCCGACAAGATCCTATCTTTCGACCAGCTCGGGCTGCCTCCGGTCGCGAAGGCGCTGTGTGAGCACCCGAAGGGGCTCGTGCTGGTCACCGGGCCCACCGGCAGCGGCAAATCGACCACGCTCGCGGCGATGATCGACCAGATCAACCGCACCCGCAAGACCCACATCATCACGCTCGAAGACCCCATCGAGTTCGTGCACAACAGCCGCGAGTCACTCGTGAACCAACGAGAGGTCGGCCCCCACACCACGAGCTTCGCCCGTGCGCTCAGGGCCGCTCTGCGGGAGGATCCGGACATCGTGCTGGTCGGCGAGATGCGGGACCTCGAGACGGTCTCCCTCGCCCTGGAGACCGCCAATACCGGTCACCTGGTGTTCGGAACGCTTCACACCGCGACGGCCATCAGCACGATTGACCGGATCGTGAACCTGTTCCGCGCTGAACAGCAGGCGCAGATCCGTGCCACCCTCGCGGACGTGCTGCGTGGAGTGATCGCCCAGACACTTTGCCGCAAGATCGGCGGTGGCCGGGTCGCGGCGCTGGAGATTCTGGTCTCGAACCTCGCCGTGGCCAACCTCATCCGCGAAGGCAAGACCGCGCAGATCGCTACCGCGATGAGCACCGGACGGGCTGGGGGCAACCAGATGCTGAACGACGAATTGGCGAGGCTCGTTCAGAGCCGAAAGGTCGAGCCGGCCGAGGCGCTCTTGAAGGCGGTGGACAAGGCTGATCTTGCCCGGCGGCTGGCGTAGTTACTCCATGATCTCGACCTGCCCCATCGACGGCTGCGGGATCAGGGACTTGGTGAGGTGCGACACTCCGCCGCTCATGAACGCAGAGAAGACAAGCACCACTCCGGCGAGCACGATCCCGACCGCGGTGTTGCCCTTCTTCAGCTCATCCCCCCAACACATCGAACCACGGGCGAGGCGGCCCCAAACGCGCAGCCCCATCGACAGGGTGAACACGGCCACGAGGAACACAAGGAACACATGACCGACAGCGAACAAGCCGACCTGCACGCCGCTCAGCCCCAGCGTGGGCGCGGTGAGCTTTAGCCGGACGAGGTTGACCACCGGATAGATCCCCTCCTTGACGATCATTCCCCCGCCGATGAGCATGGCGGAGAGCAGCACGGCCACGGCGATGTTGCCCTTCCGAAGCTCCTCCGCCGCGTCATAGTCGGAGTTGGTGATGATGTACAACCGGTAATGGACGTAGATCACCAACACCGACATCCCCCCGGTGAGCAGGAAGTCGAACAGGGAGACGAGGATGTAGGTAGCGGTCAACGGGGCTCCAGGGTCAGGCGGGTCAGAACAGCGGGTCAGAACAGCGGGTCAGAACAGCGGGTCGATTCGAACGCCGGACATGGTGTTCAGCGCCGCCTGCGTGGTGGCGGCGATGGTGCCCGGGCGCAGCAGGCCTGGGCCCGACGCCTCGATCAGCACGTAGGGCTCGCCCCGGTACGACACGAATGCATCGCCCGACCGGGGCACCCGGTTGATGCCGACGACGTAATGGCCGGGGACGTGCACCCCGACCATGTGGGACGCGGAGAAATTACTCATCACCGAAGCGAGCAGGGCTGACTTGGTATCGCAGTCGCCGCTGCCGGCCTCGAGCGCCCGGGGCGGAGGGTAGAAGCCGAGGATTTGCCGCCCACCCTCCACAGGGGGCGGCTCCTTGTAGGGCAAGGCGGACTGCACGAGCGCCACAGCGGCCCCCAGCTGTTGGTCCGCCCCCCAGAAGTTCTGTTTGGCCAACCGGCTGAGCTCAACCGCCATCGGGCGAACGCGAGCGGCGTTGCGGTGCACCACTGCGGGGATGTCCACGGTCAGGCTGACATGGCTGCCGGCCCGCACGGGCACCAGTCCCCGACTGCGAAAGAACGCGTCGGTCCGCTGATTGAGATCGAGCTGGCTGCACTGTTGCGCGGAGCACTCGTCGGTGAGGCTCTGGATGTCCGAGGCCGCGTAGCCGAATTCGGACATCGCCCTCTGGCTGGCGTTGGTCTCCAGCGTGAACGCCGCGGTGAGCGCCGCCCCTTCGAAGCTACGCCAACCAACGCCGATAGTGTGACCGAACGCGACGCTGTACCGGGCCGCGGAGTCGGCCGCCGACGCAGTGGCGCTGACCAGCGCGAGCGCCGCGAGCAGGGCCGCCAGCGCCGGCGTACCAGCGCATAGGCCAAAACGCGACCCCGGAGGCGTCAGACAAACCCCCTGGGTCGAAGCTCGAACATCGCTCCCATCAAGGCGTTGAACGCTTCCTGCTCGTCCTCGACGTCGTCGATGTTCTCGATGCTGGCGAGCACATCGGCGATCGGATGGTCGCCGAGGGTGTGTAGAGCGTCTTCACGCGCAATGATGGCCGCGGCGGTCGATGCGTCGAGCTTGAACATGCAGAGTCCGGTGGCCTCCAGCATAGCGCGAAGCGGCGTTGGCGCAGCAGGGCTCACCGACTTAGTTTTTGCGGCATGGCGACATCTGTGATTCTGGCACCCGGCGAATGTCTCTTCCGGCAAGGGGATGCGGGGCGAGATGGCTACATCATCGTCAGCGGGCGGGTGCTGATCACCGCCGAGCGCCGGGGTGTGGTCTCGGTCATCAACGATCTCGGGCCCGGAGAGATGCTGGGGGAGCTCGCGATCATCGACGGCGGCCCACGCACGGCGACAGCGACCGCGCAAGAGCCCACCGAGCTCTCCAAGGTGACCAACTCCCAAATCGCCGAGCGGATCGCACGCGCGGACCCCGTCCTCGCCCTGCTCATTCGTCAGGTCATCCGGCACCTGCGGCGGGAGATCTACGATTTCGTTATCCCCCCCAAGGAAACGCCGAGCCCCACCGTCGAGCGCATGCGGATGGAGGGGGAGCTTGGATGGGCGGTCGAGCGAGAGCAGCTTGAGCTCTGGTACCAACCGATTCTGGACCTTCAGGATCGGCGCATCGCAGGCTTCGAGGCGCTTGTACGTTGGCGCCATCCAGAGCGCGGGCTGGTCTCCCCGGCCGAGTTCATCCCGCTCGCCGAGGAGAGCGGCCTCATCGTTCCCATCGGCGCATGGGTGATGCGCGAGGGCGCGAAGGGGCTGCGCACGATCGAGAAGTCGATGGCAGATGGGCAACTCAGGTTCATGAGCGTAAACGTTTCGGGCCGCCAGCTTGAGGCATCCGGGCTGTTGGAGGATCTCCGGGCGGCTGTCGAAGACGCGGGGATCCGGCCCGACCAGCTCCACCTCGAGCTGACGGAGGGCGTGCTGATCCAAAACGAGAGCGCGCGCAACGTGGTCCCGGCGTGCAAGGACTACGGCGTGGGGCTGTTTCTGGACGACTTCGGGACCGGATACTCGTCGCTGGCATACCTCCACCAGATGCCGTTCGACGCGCTGAAGATCGACCACTCGTTCGCGAAGCAGCTGGAGAGCGAAGGAGCCGGGCTCAAGCTCATCCGGGCCATCGTGGGGCTAGCGAACATGCTCGGACATGGGGTGGTGATGGAGGGCGTGGAGACGCCCGCCCAGAGAGACGCGTTCCGGGCGATGGGTGGCAAGCTGGCTCAGGGCTACCTGTTCTCCAAGCCGAGGCCGATGGCGGACCTCTTGACCTGGCTGCATGGGCCAGACACCGTTCAATGGGGCGGCCCTGTGACGCTACGCATGCCCTCGCTGTTGCCAACGTAGACGTAGAGAGTAGACGTAGAGAGTAGACGTAGAGAGTAGACGCTCGACCTATCGACCGGTGCGGCGTCAGAACCTGCGGCGGACCCGCTCTGCCTCGGCGCCGTAGGGAAGAACCTGAAGGTAGAGGGAGTAGTACTTCCGGGCCAGCCCGGTGTCCCCGCGCTCCCACATCAGATCGCCTAGGTTCAGCAGCGCGTTCGGATCCCGCGGGCACCAGCGAAAAGCGCTCAGGTACTCATCCAGCGCCTCCCGGCGCGTTGCGTAGCGGCGAGCCCATGCCCCCAGGTTGTCGTGCGCGGCGCAGGACCGGGGTGAACGCCGTGTGACCTCGGTCCAGATGTCGTGGGCGCCATCGGGGTCCCCCTGCTCAGCGCGCGTTATCCCAAGATTGATCGAGGCGTTGTCATCGTCAGGGCGCAGCGCCAGTACGGCTCTGTACGCCCGCTCCGCTTGCTGCGCCTCGCCGGCGAACCGAAGGGCATCCCCGTAGCCGTAGTTCGCGTCCGCGCTCAGAGGGTAGAGGCGCGCCGCGTTCCTCCAAAGTGCCACCTCGCTCGACCACAGACCGTTTTGTTGGATGGTCAAAACGGCCAAGCCAACGCCGAGCGCCGCACCGACGGGAACGAGCACACGACGGCGCTCCAAGAAGGCACAGACGACGCCGATCAGCGGCACCCCCACAAGATAGGCCCGGTGCTCAGCGATGCTCTCCTTCAGCGGGAAGACGCTGCTGGGCAGGAGCCAACACACGACCAGCAGGCAGCCCAGCGAGAGCGGCGGCCACCTCGGGCTCGCACGCCACGGGGCCACGCCCCGCGCCCAGAGCAGCGCCACCACCACACCGGACCAGAGGATCAGCGAGATCATCGGCAGCAGCGGCCAAGGCGCGAGCTGCGGGGGATCGTGGAGCACCGATTGCCCGACCGGCAACACCCAGAGCAGGATGTACTCGTCCCACGCGACCGCCTGAAGCACAGCCTGCTGCCAAACAGAGCGCTGCACTTCAAGTTGAGGCCATCCCATCATCGCCACGCGCAACAGCCCCCCGGCTGCAACCAGCGCTGCCATGCCTGCAAACGGCCGCCAGGGCGGCGCCGCGACCAGCCCCCCTGGCGACCCCGAGTCGGGGGCTGCGTCCGTCACCCTGTGCGGGGTCAGGAACCAGAGCCATACGGGCAGGAGAACCGTCAGCTCCTTCGTCAACAGCCCGGCAGCGACGAAGCCGAGCGTCAGTCGAGAGCGCCCGAGGAGCCATGCCAGCGAGGCCGCGAGCCAGAACAGGGCACAAAGGGCGTCAGAGCGGCCGCTGATGTAGGTCACTCCCTGCACACACATTGGGTGGATGCCCCAGAGCAGCGCGGTGGCGGCTGCCACCCTGCGGTCGACGAGGCGTTGAAGGATCAGACCGACCAGCACAACATTGACGAAATGGATGGCGATGGAGCCGACGTGGTACCCGACCGGATCGAGCCCGCCGATGGCCCAGTTCACCGCATAGGACAGGATCAGCAAGGGCCGCGACACGTTGTACGTCGCCATGGCACCCAGCTCGCTAAACAGGCGGATCGTGGGATTCCCGATCACCTCGACCTTGTCGTCGTAGACAAAGGGAGCGCGGACTCCAGTGGCCCACAACGCCCCGACGACGGCCAAGGCCACCGTGGTTCCAGCGCGCGCCCGCGGCAGGTTCAACGGATCAGCTCCCGGTAGAGCTCGAGGTACCGTAGGGCTACCGTCTCGGAGTCCGCGTGCTGCGTCACCCAGGCGCGCCCCCGGGCGACCATCTCGCTGGATGCCCGCCGATCGGAGAGCACGGTGCGTATGCCGGCCGCCAAGCTGTCGACGTCACCATGCGCGACGAGCAGGCCGGCTCGCGCCTCGGCGATCATCTCGCCGCAGCCGCAATCGCCCCCCACGATCACCGGCGCGCCGCACAGCAGGCCCTCGAAGGGCACAAGGCCAAACACCTCGCGCGCCGACGCATAGACCAGGACATCGGCGTCGACCAGCAGTCGAAGCCGGTCCACCCCCTCTAAAGTGCCGAGGTAGTGGGCGTTCCCGCTTGGAAGGCTCATGCCGCGCGCGCTGCCCGCGATCGCGAGCCGCACATCGGGCAGGCGGGCACACGCAGAGATCAAGTGATCCACGCCCTTACGCGGGGTGATCTGGCCAAGGTAGACCACCAACGGCTCGTCCCCCCAGCCCATCTCTCGCCGAAAGGTCCCGCGGGCGGGCAGGGCCGAGAACTCCTCGAGGGAGAGGCCGTTGGGGATTCGCCGCACCCTCGCCCCGGCGACCCCAGCCCGCAGGAAATCCCGAACCTCCGCCCGGCTGGTCGCGACGATGGCGTCGGCTTCAAGCGGGACGGCACCGTCAAAGAGCGCGTCCCAGATGAGCTTGAGCCCGATCTTTCGCTCGTGGCGCGGCAGCGTGCCGTTCGGAGTATGCACCACCGGAATTCCCGCGCGGCGCGCAGCCCGAAAGGCCGCGTGGTTCAGCAGGTTCCGGTGGGCATGAAGGTGGACCACGTCGACCCGATCCAGCGGCGGCTCGCCACGTGGCAAAAACAGCTGATGCCGCCACGCGAGCCGATTGGAGACCAGACGGCTGGTATGCACCTCAATCCCGTGCAGATCACGGACCGGAGGCACGTCCGCCCGACTCGTCGCGTCCATGGCGTCGGTCGTCCACACCCGCACATCCGTCCCCGCGCGCACCTGAGCGCGGGCCAACCCCACCACCACCCGAGGGATGCCCCCGTAGGCCCACGTTGGCGGGAAGTAGGGGGTGACGTGCAGGACGCGCATCGACTCAGCGGGTGGGGCCGAACCTACACCGCGTGCGAAGGCGTCGCAAGCTGGCCGGCAGCGCCTCCGGAACCGGGTTACACCGCGGCATCGGAGCGGCCATGCGTCTATTCCACTTTTCTCCCGTGGCCCTCGCCGTGATGTTCGCCGCGTTGTCCGGCTGCGCGAAGCAGCACGACTGCCAAAGCTCCTGCTCCAAGCTCTTCGGGAACACCGATGGCCAGTGCGCCATTCAGGTGCCTGGGCACACTGACGCCAACGGGCAGTCGGACATGATCAACACCTGCGAGAACCACTGCCAGCAAGCCATGGCTCAGGCAGGCGAGGTCGGCGACTACGACCCCAACGTGCGCTCCTCGGGCAACGAGGACGTCGGGCTCGACAACATGGCCCAGGTGGCGCTGTGGATGGACTGCATCGAAGAGACCGATTGCGGGGATCTTAAGGACAACTACTGTGCTCCAACAACGAATTATCCGAACTAACGCCGCCCACATGGGTCTGGCTGCAGCGGCCTTCGCCTTTAGCGCCGCCGGTTGCAAGGCCACATGCGAGGACGTCTGCGACCGTCTGGTTGAGTGTGACGGCCTACCCACCGAGCGAATGAGCAGCGCAGAGTGCGAGGACTCCTGTCGCAGCCAGTCGACGCTCTACGACGGGTGGACCGACATCCAAAAGCAGGACGCGCTTCAGGCTGAGCTCGACTGCCTGAACGAGACCGCGTGTGAGGACATCGCGGAGGGGGTCTGCTACGACGATGCAATCTGGAGCTTTTAACCTACGCTTTGTGACGCATCGCTGCACGAAAGCCTTCGGACGAGCGCCCGGGCTCCTCGGAATCATGGGGCTGGTCGGGCTCGCGGCCTGCCACCATCCCCCTCCGCCGCTCCTCGTCGTCCAGGACCCGGCGACCCTTCTTGCCCGCGCGTTGGCGCTCCCGATGACCCCGGCGGTGTCCAACCGGTTCGGGATCCATATCCACACCCCAGAGCAGGATGTGACCGCGTGGGGTGCGCTCGTCGTTCGGGCGCCCGACCACTTCCGGATCGAGATCGCCGGCCCCATCGGGCCGCCCGTGGTCATCGTCGCGTGCGACGGCGCGGACGTCAACGCGTGGGTGTCCACCAAGCAGACGTTTTACGCCGGAGTGGACGCCGACCAGACGCTTCGGCGCATCACCGGCGGGGCTGCGGGCCTTGAGGTGGTCACCGCCATGCTGGTTGGACAGCTCCCCGCCGTGCTCGGCACTCCCGCCGGGTCAGCCTCGGAGCCGCCGTTCGTCTGGTCCTGGTGGTGGACGGCGCCCGATGGCTCGCGGCTGACGACGGGGCTTGACACGCGCACCAGCCGGCTCACTCACGTCAGGGCGCAAGACCCGGAGGGTCGGGTGCTCCTTGGAGCCCGGTTCACCAACGCGGACCTGACCAGCCGTTACCCCACGCGGCTCTCGGCCGACCTGCCGACCCTCTACACGTCCGTTCAAGTGGATTTCGGCGAGTGGCACCCGGCCACTCCGACCGACGCCGCGTTCCGCATCAGCGCACCGGCGGGAACCACCATCGAGACGCTCGGCGCTCCGGCCGCCCCCTAGGCCGCTACGGGTAGTAGTACAGGTACGAATAATAGCGGTGAAACGCGAAATCGGACGCATTTCCGGTGTTGTAAATCCTGCTGCCGTAGTTGTAGGCGAGCGGAAACCACCCGGACTCCCTCGAGTAGTACAACAACACCGTGTCCAGGGTGAAGATGGTGCCGTTTGTCTCGTACTCGTAGGTGCTGGCGAAGCCCCAGGACGCGGTGAAGCCGTCCCACTCCGCCCCGGTCACCTCGAACTCGTCGCACCGGTCCCCGATCGCCTCTCCATTCGCCAGCGAGAGGTTGAACGACCACTCACAGTCCGGGCAGTCCCCTGCAACCGCTCCACCGCCCTCCGTCCACTGGGAGAGCGCGGTGCACAGCGAGTTTCCTGAGGCGTCGGTGAAGTCGTACCCGAAGTGCCCGCTGATGAAGTGACCGCCCGACGTCTGAGCCTCTCCGGCGTAGAAGATCAAGCCGCCCCCCGCTGGCCGCACGCTGGAGTCGAACCCGGTGTCCACGAAGCAATCCGGGTTGGCGGAGCCGCACAGGACCGTCCCGCAACCGCCAAGCAACGCCAGCACCGGCAGCAGCTGCAGCATTGGCTCGCGCATGCTCACCTCGGCAACCCGAGTAACCCGGGAGCGGAAACATCGGAGTCATGAAACCCCTACTCGGCCTGAGCACCGCCTTCTACGCCGCCCCCGACATCCACGCGACCAGAGACTGGTACACCCGGGCGCTCGGGATTGAGCCGTACTTCGACCAGCCGTTCTACGTCGGGTACAACGTAGGTGGGTATGAGCTCGGGCTGGTGCCGGACGAAGCGCTCAACACCAGTGGGGTCGCCTGGGGCGTCGAGGATATTCGCGTCGCACATGACCACTTTCTCCAGTTTGGTGCGGTCGAGACCGCGGCGCCGCACTAGGTCGGCGGAGACATCTGGACCTCCCGAGTGCGGGACCCGTTCGGCAACGTGATCTGCCTGCTGCAGAATCCGCACTTCTCGCTCTGATCGAGCGGGCTCAACGCCGCCGGGGCGAGCGCCAGTACGAGCGCCCCCACAGCGCCGCGAGCGCGACCCACCAGCCGAAGCCGGCGCCCCGCCCAGCGCTCGAGCACCCGCTCGCTCCGACCCACAGGGTCGACTCACCGACGAGGGTGCCGCTGGCGACCGGCTGGCATTGTTCGTCAACCCCCCCCACGCCCGGCATGACCGCGGGGTCGGCATCGTCGCAGTCGAGCGGGTGTGGCCAACCATCGCCGTCCTGATCGGCATCATTGCCGTCGCAATCCTGATCCACCCCGTCGTACCACACCTCGACCGCAGCGGGTGAGACCGCGGGATCGACGTCGTCGCAGTCCGTCCCGTCCATCCCGATGTCCGCGAACCCATCTCCATCCTGATCCGAGTCATCGTCGCCGCTGCAGTTCTGGTCGACGCCGTCGTACCAGACCTCCTCCGCGCCGAAATACACCCCCGGGTCGGTGTCGTCGCAGTCCGTCCCACCAACGCCCTCGGCGTCGTTGCCATCCCC
>SHYV01000152.1 GCA_009692605.1 Myxococcales bacterium | reverse complement strand
CAACACGTCGAAGCCCAACAACCTGCACGCGAGCAACCGAGCCCTCGAGCTGGGCCGGGGGCCCAGCGGGCGGTGCCGTGGCCGGTGCCGCTGCGGGAGCCGACGCCGGAGCCGGAGCCGCGGGAGCGACGGGGACGTCGGCGGCTGTGGTTCCCGAGGCTGGCCCAGCGGCGGCCTCCGCAGCCGAGGTCGATTCATCCGACCGCTCGCCCGGACCCGCCGGAACCGCAGGATCCGCGAGTGCTTTGGATGCGAGGAGAAGCAGGAGCAAACGGAGGGCCAGCGAAGCGCGGCTGGTAACCGGATCGGGCGGTCGTCGCCCCCATCCCGCACAGGATACCGGCCCGCCGTGCTCCACCGAATTCGGAACCGGATCGCCGCGCAGCACTTGCTCTGGAAATCCAGGCGGGCCTACGTCGTGGAGACCGACCTTGGCCCGCTCCTCGTCATGCCCGGCGTGCTGGACCCCGTGGCGACGAAGGTGGGTGCGTGGCTCGCCCACGCCATGGCTCACGAGGTTCAGGTCGCCGAGCGATGGGTGGACATGGGGTGCGGGACAGGCGTGGTCGGACTGGCCATGGCGTCGGCCGGGGCCGAGGTCGTGTGTGCTGACATCGACCCAGCTTGCGTCCGGAACGCGAGAGCCAACGGCGCCGCGCGCGGCCTGTCGCTAAGCGTGGTGGAGAGCGACCTTTTCGACGCACTGGACCGCCTCACTACTTCCGACGGCGTCGTATACAACGCCCCGTTCTGGCAGGGGGACGGGCGGGGTGTCGCGTTCGGGAGGGCGATGTACGCGGGAGCCGACTTCGAGGCGATCCGACGTTACCGGGCGGCGGCTCTGGGCTTCGGTGCCCGCCGTACGCTGATCGCGCTCTCCGAGGCGGCTCCAAACCATGCCGGGGCGCTCGCGGCGTTCGGACCACATCGGCGGCTGGTCCGTGAGCGAGTCGCACGGGAGTGGCTCGTTCTCCTCGAGGCCGAGGCTAGTCGTGATCCAGCTTGATGAAGCTCGCAAACCCGCCCTGCCGGCCCACGCTGGATCCGTACAGGGCCAGATCCTCATCCTCCAGCGACAAAATCCTGACCTCACCGGTGTCGCCCCAGGAGGCGAGAGTGACGTCGGGATAGACCTGAATGCTACCGAGAAGGATGCAGAACGGTGCGTCAGCCGGTGCCCATGACCACTCGAGGGTCGCGGTGCCCGGGGCCCCGTCGACGGGGTCGGTGATCCGGTATTCGGCCAGATTGGAGCCCGCGGCCACGTCCGCGCCATTGTCGAACATCCAGAGTGAGTCCCCACGCCGCACCGGGCTGTGCTGCGGTCCGAACGGTACGTCGACCTCGAACTCGCTGCGAGGCCCGCCCAACTCCCAGTCGGTCTCCCAGGTGACCGGGTCGATCTGAAGGATCGACCGGTCATAGTAGAGGGAGGCGTAGATCTTCCCCGTGTCGGGGTCCACCGCGAGGTTGTTCACGTGGGTCCAGTCCGCCGGCGCGTTCCCTGTCTGGAGCAGCCATCCGTCGTTCGGAATGACCTCCAGCTGGTCGAACGCATCCCAGACCACCTCGGTGAGCCCGGTGGCGATGTCGATCAGCACAAACTGGTCGCCGAGCACCAGCCCTTCGGCGGTGTCCTGAGTCACACTCTGGGTGAGCAGGTATCGCCCGCCGCCCAGCGCCAGCGTGTCGTGGTGTCCGCCGAACAGCGGAAAGCGTTGGGTCGGTCCAGCGAGATGAGCGACGAGGAAAACGTCCACGTCCGTCTCCGCGCTCATCTCCATCCCGTACACAGCCTGATTCTCTTCATCGAACCGGGCGGCGGTCACGATGGTGTCCGGCAAGCTCTCCCACCACACCGCTTCCCCGGCGAGGTTCGAGATCGTCATGCTCCCGGTCCCGGATTCGCCGAGCCCAGAGGTGAGGATCCACCGTTCGGCGATCGGGCTCGACAGGGGGGCGACCACCTCCAGGGTCGGCAGGCCTGCGGGCAGGGCACCCGTCGTGATGGTGCTGGTGGGCCCGTCCCCGCTCGGACAGCTGACCCAGGCCTCCACGGCGGTCTGCGACGCGGCGCCGAACAGTACCGCCTCCAGTTCACCGTTTTCCATGGTGAACGCCGCGCTACGCGGCTCCCCGTCGGCGACACGCCACGTCACCGTGCAGTCGACGCCACCGGAGCGCGCGCGGCCGAGCACAGTAGCGGGGTGCGCTTCGTCCAGCGTCAGCGTGAGCGCCCCAGCGACCTCCGCGGCGTCCGGGCAGGCGCAAGCCCACAGCAAGACCAGCAGCGGAGTGAGATGGCGCATTCGGGATTCCGAGGCTCCTGCCATGATGTCACAACCACATTGCAATTGGTCCTAAAACAGCAAATATCCCTCAAACTGGCACCAGACGGCGCGACGAGGCCCATCGGCCGGTGCCCCGGGAGTCGGTAGTCCGCTCCACTGCTCCCGCCCCATTGCGTAGGCGACCCTCCCCACGCCTCGCTATAATGCACCTCCACCTGACCCCGGTTTCGCCGGCCAGAGGTCGCATCCCCGCCCGGAGCTCTCGATGAAGATCGCGCTGATCAGCCCGACCCCGATGGATCATTACAGCCCGTGCATCCGCACCCTCACCGGGTACCTAAAGATGCACGGGCACGAGGTGCGGCAGATCTTTCTTCCAGCCGACACGTATGGCAACCGGTTCAAGTCCTCCTGGAAATCCAACACCTGGTCGCACATCATCCAGATGCCCCAGCCGATGGTCAACGACCTGGTCGAGCTGGTCAAGGACGTTGACATGGTCGGGGTCAGCTTCCTCACCGCGATGTTCGACGTCGCGGTGCAGGCCACCCGGGCCATCCAAAAGGCCTACCCCAAGAAGACCATGCTGTGGGGCGGGTTCCACCCCACCACGATGCCCCAGCAGGGGCTGGAGTTCGTGGACATCGTTCACGTCGGCGAGGGCGAGCACAGCTTCCTTGAGCTGGTCGAGCGCATGGAAGACGGCAAGGACCACTACGATGTGCGCAACTACTGGTTCCGCAAGCCAAACGGCAAGGTCGTCGGCAACCCGCACCGCCCGCTGATTCAGGATCTGGACTCGCTGCCCTATCAGGACTTCAACTTCGACGACGACTGGACCTATGATCTCAAGAAGGAGCACCTCGTCCGTCTGGATTGGGACTTCTACCGCCAGATCATGCCGACCTACCCCGATCGGCAGGGCGAGCTGCGCCCGGCCTACAAGACGATGATCACCCGCGGTTGCCCGCACAAATGCAGCTACTGCGGCGTCGCCTTCAACCATGACCTCTACAAGGGCCAGTCCTACCTGCGCCGCCGCTCGGTCGAGCACCAGATCGGCGAGATCAAGCAGGTAATGCGCAAGTTCCCCGACATCGGCATCGTCCACTTCCAAGACGACGTCTTCTTCAGCACGTCGACCGAGGAGATTCAGAAGTTCTCAGACGTCTGGCAGAAGGAGATCGGCATGCCCTTCCGGGCGCAGTGCTCGCCCACCACCATCAACGAGGAGAAGTACAAGGCGCTCATCGAAGCCGGGCTGTGCTTCACCGAGCTGGGCATCCAGACCGGCTCGACCGAGACGATGAAGATGTACAAGCGCGGGATGACCAACGAGCAACTGCTCAAGGCCGTCAACATCATCAGCAAGTACAAGGACCACATTCAGGTCCCCGACTACCACATGATCCTCGACAACCCTTGGGAGTCCACCGAGGACGTGATGAAGGGGCTTCGCCTGCTGTGGACCTTGCCGCCCCCCTACAACCTGCTCCCCAGCAGCTTGATCCCGTACCCCGGGACCGAATTCTACCACAAGAGCATCGAGGACGGCTTCGTGACCGACGAGTACAATCAGGTGTACCGCCGCGGGTTCCACACCCCGAACGGCAGCTACCTGAACTTCCTTTTCTTCCTGACGCTGTTCAACAACCTGCCGAAGGAGATGGTCCAGTTTCTCGCCAACGACCGGTTCGTGCGGCTGTTCAACCAGCGCAAGTACGACTGGCTGTGGGGCAAGGCCTACCAGTACGGCGAGTACGTGCGTCAGGCGCAGAAGCTCTCCACCTTCGCCGTGCGCGGCAAGCTGTTCGAGATCAAGAGCGTGCGTGAGCTAAAGCGGGTCGCGAACCAGATCAAATAGGGCGCATTCCCTCGTGCGCGGGTAGGCTGTTTTCATGTCGACCGCTACCCAACTCCTCACGCCGTCCCGGCGTTCGTCTGTGGTCTACCCCTCCTCCGACGGGAAGCCCATGGCCGAGAACACGACTCAGTATGAGTGGATCGTCAGGCTGAAAGGGGGCATTGAGGCTTGTTGCCCTGACGCATTCGTCGCCGGGGACCTCTTGTGGTACTTCGTCGAAGGCGACCCGAAACAGCGTGTCGCGCCCGACGTGCTCGTGGCGTTCGGGCGGCCGCGTGGCCCCCGGATGACCTACCTGCAGTGGGAGGAGGGCGCGGTCGTGCCTCAGGTCGTGGTTGAGGTGTGGTCGCCCGGCAACAGGTGGCCGGAGCGCGCCAGAAAGCTCGACTTGTACTCCCGGCTGGGTGTAGAGGAGTTCATCACCTACGACCCCGACACCAACGACTTCGCAGCGTTCTTGCGTACGGGTCGTGGCGCGTTGCTGGAGGTCGAGGGCACCGCCACGAGCTGGGTAAGCCCGCGCCTATCCATTCGGTTCGCTCCCGGGGAAGAGACGCTCGAGGTCTACGGAAAAGACGGCGCACGCCTACCATTTTTTGGCGAGCTCGTCGAAAACGCCCGCCGGTCCGCGGACGCCCGGGCGAAGGCCGACGAGGGGCGAGCGAAGGCCGAGGAGGAGCAAGCGAAGGCCGAGGAGGAGCGAGCGAAGGCCGAGGAGGAGCGAGCGAAGGCCGAGGGGCGCGTCGAAGCTCTCACCGCAAAACTTCGGGCGCTGGGCATCGATCCGTAGGACGGCAGGTTCAGCGTCACTCCCGGGAAGTGGGCCGCGGCCGTCCCGGTACGCCGTCCGCTCCGGATTCGGCACCGGTCCGGAGGGGCGAGATTGGGAAGACGATCTTCGTAGGGCTAGAAGCGGGACGAGATGGCGGTGTTCACCGACGCGGCGTTGAACGCGTTCGGACAGCGGGTGAGGCCCACGGCGCGCGTTAGCCGCCTCACCATGCGCCGCCTCGCCATCATCGACATCGGCTCGAACTCCTCGACCATGGCGGTGTACGAGGGCTCTTGCGAACACGGTGTGAACCGCGTCTACGGCCATGGCGAGCCGCTGCGCCTGATCCGGCAGCTCCGGGCGGACAAGACCTTCCCGCCCGCTGCGATCGACCGCACCGTGGAGGTGATGCGTCTGTTCCGGCAACGCGCGCTCGCGAACGGCGCCGAACACGTGGAGGCCGTAGCGACGAGCGCCGTGCGGGACGCCCGGAACCAGGACGAGCTGCTGGGCCGGATCCGGGCCGAGGCCGGCGTAGCGGTGCGGGTGATCGACGGCGAACATGAAGGCGTTGCGGCCGTGGTCTCCGCCGTGAACTCCCTGCCGATTCAGGACGGCTTCGTCGTCGACATGGGTGGAGGAAGCGCACAGATCGCCCATGTGGTGACTCGACGGGCGCGTCAGGTCGTCAGCCTGCCGCTGGGCGCGCTCCGCCTGACGGACCGGTTTTTCACGCAGGACCCGCCCTCCCCGGAGTCGGTGACCGACTTCCGCAGGCACGTGCAGGAGCTGCTGGCCCCGCTGGGCTGGTTCAACGCTACGGGCGGCACGCTGGTCGGGGTGGGGGGCTCAGTCCGCGCGCTCGGCAAGATCGACCGGCGCGATCGCGCGCTGCGCGCAGGGAGCAGGGGCGAGAGCCACGTGACGCACGGCCACGGCTACGGCCTGTCGCTGGACGGAATCGAGGCGATCTGGGAACGGGCGAGCCGGGTAAACGCCGACACGCGGCGAGACATCCCCGGACTGGGCGCAGAGCGAGTGGACACCATCGCCGCCGCCGCGTTGTTCTTCTTCCTTTTGCTCCGGTACGGCGGGTTCGGACAAGCGCGGCTCTCCGCGTTCGGGGTCCGCGAGGGCATCGCGATGCGTTGGCTCGCCTCCCAGCAAGGGGAGGACAGCTCGCTGACCGGCGTACAAGACGCGCTCGTACCGGACGTGCGCCGAGGGGGCTTGTGGACCCGATTTTTCCCCCGCGACCCCGAGCGCTGTCGCGCTGCAGCAAGACGAGCCACCGTGCTGGCCGACGCCCTTCGCGTGGAGGAGGGCCGACACGCCCTGATGGCGGCCACACACGTCGCCTCGTCCGGAGTCCGGCTTGAGGCCGGGGTCGCGGCGCTGCTTGACGCGCCGCTGCCCGGCTTCTGGCACGAGGACGTGATGGACGTGGTCGACATACTCGACCCGGGAGTGCCCCGCCACATGGCCAGCATCCGTCGGGATCGCCTGCGCGTGCTGATGGAGGTGGCGCTCGGGGCCGAGGCCGGTGCAGGCCCCGAGCCGACCGCGCAGGTGAGCGACGAGGGGATCACCGTCTCAGGGCCACCTCTGGCGCCTGGGCTGGCAGCTCGGTTCTCGCAGACGTGGGGGCGGCGGCTGCTGCAACCGGGCGGATGATGATGGCAACGCGATAGGGGACCGGACTATGAAGGTCCTCCTCGCGCACGGCTACACCCTCGCAGGGGACCCGCGTGAGCAGGAGATCATGCGGCCGTTCCCTCCGCTCGGCCTGCAGTACCTCGCCGCGTTCGTGGGAGAGCGCGCAGGGCATGACGTCGTGGTGTGGGACCCGACCTTCGGCTCGCTGCAGGACTGGCCGGGGGTGCTGGACCGGGAGCGGCCTGACGTCGTGGGGATGTATGGACATACGATCACGCGGCCGCTGGTGCGCGGGATGGTGGCCGAGGCCAAGGGACGAGGGATTCCTGTCGTCGCTGGGGGTCCGGACCCGGTGCAGTACCTCGACGAGTACCTCGCGATGGGCGTCGATGTCGTGGTCATCGGCGAGGGAGAGCACACCTTCGCCGAGCTGATCGCTGCATTGGACGTAAGAGGGAGCGACGGCGGCTGGGACCGGGGCCGGCTTGGGGAGATCGCGGGCATCGCTTTCCTCGACCAGAGCGGGGTGTCTGGCGAGCCCAAAACGGTCGTCCGGACAGCGTCGCGTGCGCTGGTGAAGAAGCTGGACGAGCTGCCACGGCCGAGGCGGCAGCGCGCCGATATCGACCTCTACTTCGCGGCGTGGCGCGCCCGACATGGCCAGACCGCCATGAGCCTGACTACCTCGCGCGGTTGCCCCTACCACTGCACATGGTGCTCGAAGCAGGTCTACGGGGACACGTTTCGGCGGCGAGAGCCCGACGCCGTGATCGACGAGATGCAGGCGATCCGGGAGGCGTACAACCCAGACCAGCTCTGGTTCGTGGACGACATGTTCACCATCAACCGGAGGTGGGTGCACCGGTTCTGTGACCGGATGGTCGAGCGCAAGGCGACAGTCCCCTTCTACGTGATCGGCCGGCCGGAGACGCTGGACGCGGGACTGGTCGCGGACCTACGGGCGGCAGGGTGCTACCGGATGTACGTGAGCGCCGAGAGTGGCGCCCAACACGTGCTCGACGCGATGAAGAAGGAGAGCACCGTCGAAGACATCGAGCGCGGTGCGCGGCTGCTCCGTTCAGCGGGCATCGAGCTCGGGGTGTTCACCATGCTGGGCTACCCGGGCGAGGAGAAGCGCGACATCCTGGCGACCCGCGACCTGCTGCGGCGCATCCTGCCCGAGGTCACCCTGCTGTCGGTCGCGCACCCCATGAAGGGCACGGCGTTCCATACGCTGGTTCAGGACAGCATCACCGGGGAGCAAGCGGGCCGGCTGACGTTCGAGATGCGCCACTCCCCCGCGCTGTATGACACCGCGCAACGCATGATCTGGGCCGATCAGGACCTCCGGCGCGCCCTCGCGGTGCTGGGAAAGGGCCGGTCCCCGTCGGCCATCGCGGGCGTCCTGCGGGCGGCGGCGCGCTACCCCTTGTGGCGCGCTCGGTTTACGCTCCAGACCTGAGTCCGGCGGAACCCTTGACAGGACCACACTTCTATTAGAAGATGGCTCCTCTGGCCCGGCCCGACCGCCTCTCTGGCCGAACCCGACCGCCTCCCAACGGGCCACACTGGAGCCCTCGACATGAAAATCGAAGAATTGCCCTCCGAACCGCTTCAGGCGAACCACACTTGCGTGAGCCTGCCAAGCCCGGACAACTCGTCGCGCGAGGCCCTTCGGGACGCAAACATCGGGCTACACGTCGATGTGCCAAGCCGGCGGGGCATAGAGTCGCCCGAGCGGCTTCTGGCGATGGAGGAGGCACCGTTGCGGCCCAGCCCGAATGACCGTGTCATCACCCTGACCTTCGGCGCCGCGCCCCGCTGATCGCATGGCTCAGGACAGCGGCTGCGACCTCCGTCGCCGCGGTCGTGGCCACAGCGGGCGGGTCAGGGAGGGCTAGCGCCCGCTGCACGGCGGCGCTCACGTCGGCCCCCACAGGGAGGTCGCCGCGGGCGAGCATCACCGTTTCCAGGTAGCCAGCCTCCGGGAACACCCCGCGCGCGATCCAGCAGAGCTTCACGCCGGCGACCTGCGCCTCGGCCAACACGCCGTAGCCTGGCTTGGTCAGCACCAGATCGGCGCCGGCCAGCAGCGCTGGAAAGGGCACGTCGTCGACATAGTGGATGTCGGCCCGTACGATTCGGCCCTGAGGCGGCGTAACCAACCACAGGACACCCGGGATTTGGGGAAGCCGGTCGGCCAGATTCGCGAGCCCCAGCCCTCCGAACGCGACCAGCACGACAGAAAACCCCGAAGGAGGGTCGATCCGTACAGGCGACGCGCGCCTCGCCAGAGGGGTGCGCACATCGGTGACGCTACGAAAACCGGTCAGCCCCGGGCCGGGCGACAAGGCCATGGCAGGATGGGCGGCGTGCCATTCCCTCATCTGCGGCGCGAACTCCGCCAGCGCGGTGTACCGCTCGTAGACCCACGCCCAGTCGAAATTACCGACCGCGAGCGCCGGAACCCCCGCCCGCCGGCAGGCCTCGAGCCCGGTCGGCGCGATGTCGACCACCGCACCATCCAGGCCCCTCAGGTCCTCCGCCAGCTCGTCGATCCGCCCCACAGCGGCGAGCCACAGCGCCCTGGTCGCTTCCGTGTCCTCCGTGACGCTGTCCGACTGCGCGATCCCGACATCGACGCTCCGCGTGACCACCTCGACGCGAGCGCCCGCCCGGATCAGCCCCGCCGGCGCGGCCGTGATCAGGACAACCTCATGCCCGCACCGCACCAGCTCCTCCGCCGTCGCCAACTGCCGCCCTACATGGCCGAACCCGTGAGCCGAACAGATGACGCCGATCCTCAAAGAGTGCCTCCGTGCGCCCACTGTCGAACGCTGTCGAACGCTGTCAAACCTACGGCAAGTGCAGCCGGCGGAGCTTGCCGACCTGCTCGATGCGCTCCTCAGCCACATGGTTCGCCGCGCTCACCGTGGTGATCGACTCCGACTTGGCCTTGTTGATGATGCGCTTCACGGTGTTGAAGATGTTCGCCGCGTCCGCCATCGCCTTTTCGCGCGGGTAGCCCTTCAGCTCCGAGTATACGTTGATGAGGCCGCCCGCGTTGATGACGTAATCGGGAGCAAACGCGATGCCACGGGTCGCGAGCGCCTCGCCATCTCGCCGCTCGTCATCGAGCTGGTTGTTGGCGCCGCCCGCGATGATCGGAGCGCGCACCATCGGGATGGTGCGCACGTTCAGGGTCCCCCCGATCGCGCAGGGAGCCAGCACGTCGGTGTTGGCCTTGTAGATCTCGTCGCCCTCAACCACGGTCCCCCCGAATTCCTCGGTTACCCGGGTGAGGTTGCGGCGCGAGATGTCTGCATAGACGAGCTTCGCGCCCGACTGGTGCAGGTACTTCGCGAGCCAGTACCCGACGTTGCCCACACCTTGAATCGCGACCGTGCGGCCGGCGACCTCGGGCGATCCGTAGGTCACCTCAAGGCAAGCCCGAATGCCGTGGAAGCAGCCCCATGCCGTCACCGGAGAGGGGTCACCCGAACCGCCATGCGCCGCGGCCGAGCCGGTCACGAACGTCGTCTCGCGCCGGATGTAGTCCATGTCCTCCACCGAGGTGTTCATGTCCTCGGCGGTGATGTAGCGGCCCTGAAGCGAAGCCACGTGCCGCCCAAACGCCCGAAACATCGCCTCGGTCTTCGTGGCCGGATCGCCGAGGATGACGGCCTTGCCGCCGCCGAGGTCCAGCCCCGCCACGGCAGCCTTGTAGGTCATGCCGCGGGACAGCCGAAGCACGTCTCGCACCGCGTCGGGCTCGGACGCGTAGTCGTAGAGGCGGCAGCCGCCCAACGCTGGGCCCAATGTAGTGTTGTGGATCGCGATGATCGCGCGCAGACCCACATCATCGTTTCGGCAGAACAGGATTTGCTCGTGATCGTAGCTGGCGAGCTGCTCGAAGATGGACATGAGGCACTCCGTTCAGCCGCCTTTGTATCCGCGTCCGAGGGCCCCCGGTACTACTCTGGCGCCCCGTTCTGGTACCACAGCTCGACCATCGCGACATCGTCGGGAGGAATAGGCGGAAGACCCAGCGGCATTCCCGGGAGCGCAGGACGGTGGATGACCTCAGGTTTCTGGCCTGCCTTCACGAAGTCCCGCACCGCCTCCCCGTTCCGCCGACGCATCGCGGTCAGGATCACGTCCTCGTTCGCTTTCACCGACCCGTAGGTCTGGAGCTCGAGCCCAGTAGCCGGCCACCCGAAGCCTCCCGCGTTGCCAGGGCCTCCACGCCCTTCGTTCTGGGCGGGGTCCATGTGGCAGTGGACGCAGATCTTGCCGAAGACCCTCGACTCGACGTCGTCCCATCGGGGCGCCGGGACCGCCGATCGCGCCGTGCTGACAAGGTTCGTCGCTCCGGCAGAGCCAGACGCCGTCCCCGGGTCGGCGAGGACCAGGAAGTCGCGGAGCTTCAAGGCTTCATCGAGGGTGAGTCCCAGATCCGGCATCCGAGTGGAACCGAACGACGATGGGGACTGGATCCAGGCCACGAGCGCGTCATCCGTCATCCGGTCTCGGGCATGCTGGAGGTCGGGGGCTTCCGGGAGTCCGGGGCCGAGGAACAGGCCACCGAAGGTGTGGCAGGCGGTGCAAGCCCGCGAGGCGAAGAGAGCGGAGCCAGCGTCCACGTTCTCGATGGAGGGTCGAGGCGTGAGGGGGAACGCCGCGGAGCGCTGGGTAAACCAAGCGACGATCCACTCGGTCGCCTCCAGTGTCCCTGGGCTGGTCCCGAGACGAACCATCGTCTCAGGCATCCCCGGACGAACATCGTAGGGATCCGAGAGGTAGGCCCGTACCCAGGCCGGGTCGAGCCGCACGGCAGCCACACCAAGCTCAGGCACCACGAAGTAGGATTTGACGTTTTGCTCGTAGCGCGCCCACTTCGGGAAGATCTGCATCGCTTTTTCGCGGGCGGTCGGGTTCGCAGAGACGCCCTGCACCCAGGCGTGGCAGCTCGCGCACGAATCGGTGCGCGCTGCCGCCGGAACCCCCGGAATGACGTGGCAGGCGTTGCACTGGAGCGTGACGAACGCACAATCGTCGCACTCCGCGGCAGGGGGAGCCACCCCAAAGGGCGGAACTGCCAGAACCTCGCCTACGCTCAGGGCCAAAACGGCCGCCAGAGCCCCCGCGACGGGCGCGCGGAGGCTACTCTTCACTCGGCGACTTCAGCGATGGTCTGCGACTCGGACTCCTCGGAAGCCACCGGCGCGCCCACCAAGCCGACCGCGTCGATCAGGAACATCGCGCGCTGCAAATCGGTGGGCGCCGCCGCCTGAGCGCTCACGAACCGGACCGACGGAGCTTGCACGACCACCTCCTCTTGCGGGGGAATGTACATCGCACAAGCGTGCGCCGGGCGGGCCATGCACAGCAGCGCGGCCGGGAGGGCGAGAGCGAGGGCGAGGGACCGGGGGAAAGCGACGGCGAGGACAGGTGCAGTGCGGGTCATGCGGGCTCCTTTGAGGTTCAGTGACGGACGCCCGGACAACGCAGCGACTCGTGCCGGACTTACAGTCCGAGCGCGAATCCACGGAAAGGTTCCGTGATAGTCCCCGCTGCACATGCCCAACGACCCCGACCCCCCTGCTTCCAATGCCCCAGACCGGGCCGGTACCCGCTGGTTCGAGCAAGCCCCCGGCCCGCTGGTCGCCGAGCCCCGCCAGAGCGCTGTGCCCGACGGGCTGTGGGTGCGCTGCCCGGGCTGCCAGACCATCCTTTTCAGGCAGGTGCTGAGTGAGACCCTCGGCGTATGTCCCACATGCCAGCACCACCACCGGTGGGAGTCCCTCGCCCGTCTGCACCACCTGATCGATCCTGGCAGCTTCGAACGCCATGACGCGGACGTCCTCCCGCTGGACCCGCTCGCATTTG
>SHYV01000151.1 GCA_009692605.1 Myxococcales bacterium | reverse complement strand
TTCGAAGCTGAGATCGACACCCGGATGTCGCGGGACGATTTCATGAACTGGTGGGTGCTCGTGCGATTCGTGGACGGTGGTGATTCAGCCGGTAAAAACAGCTACTTGTACCATGATCCTTCCGTGGCGGGTTCGCTCTGGCAGTACACCCCTTGGGACTTCAACCACTCGATGGGTCAGGACTGGCAGACCATCCGTGTCGCGGGCACCGACTCGGAGGACTTCACCGGCGCCAACAGGTTTTTCTCGCGCGTGTTCGAGAACCCACGGTTGGCGTCCGAGATGCACGCCCGGATGCGGGTCGCGCTCGACGGGCCGTTCAGCAAGGAGGCGATCCTCGCCCGGTACGACGATGAGTACGCCATCATCGACGCCTCCGCCCGCCGTGACTGGGAGAAGTGGCAGCCCTCGTACGACAGCTATTGGGGTTGGCGGGGCGATCTCAACGACTATGACGCCGAGGTCGCGTACCTTCGTCAGTGGGCAGCGGACCGCTGGGACTACATGGATCGCGTGACCCTTCCGTGACGGGAGTCGCAGCGGGCAAGGCCGTTCACCCGTTGGCGGTCGCGATCGTGGCCACCCTCCTACTCGGCGCGGGCAAGCTGGGGGTCGGGCTCACCACCGGCTCGCAGGCGGTGATCGCGTCTGCGGTGGACTCGCTTGGCGACGCGGTGGTCTCCGGTGTCAATCTGGTGATGATCCGTCAGGCCGCGATGCCGCCGGACGAGGGCCACCCCTGGGGCCACGGCAAGGCCGAGGCCCTCGCCAGCCTCGGTCAGGCGCTCGCCCTCGCGGTGGTGGTTGGGCTGATCGCGCTGAACGCGGTGCGGGCGCTGCTGGGCCCACCGGTCAACGGGCTTGAGGTCGGGCCGGCGCTGCTCGTCATGCTGGTGTCGATGTGCGGCTCGCTTGGGATCTCCGCATACTTGCTGCGTGCGGCGGCACGGACGGGCTCGCTGGTGCTTCGCGCCGACGCGGTGCATTACCGGATGGACCTGCTCTCCGGGGTCGCCGTTGTATGCGGCCTCGTCGTAGTCCGGCTGTCCGGCTGGGCTCAGGCGGATGCGCTGGCCTCGCTTGTGGTCAGCGGCCTGATGGTTCGGGACGTCTGGTCGGTGGGGAAGGAGGCCATCGACGAGCTGATGGACCGGCCGCTTCCGGCGGACGAGCAGCAGCGGGTGGTCGCCGTGCTGACGGCCTTCGGGCCCAGGATCCGGTCCTGGCACGATCTCCGCACTCGCCGCTCCGGGCCGAGCCGGTTTGTGCAGGTGCACGTCGTGCTTCCGGCCGATACGACGTTCGCGGCCGCCCATCGGACCTCTGACGATCTGGAGCACGCGTTGCGTCTCGCCATCCCCAACCTGGACGTGCTCGTTCACGCCGACGTGGATGGAGAGCAGGACCTCACGGACCTGGCTGATGGGTGACGCCCGCTGCCGCCGACCAGCCGAGCGCTGCGCCGATCCGGGTCAGGGTGCCCGGGGCGTCCGCGACATGCGGGCGGTGGGCTCCGGGTAGCGGGAGAGGAATCCCACCCCAACCGATCACCTGCGCACCCGTCCACGTCACGAACCGGTCCCGCTCGCCCCAGCAGCACAGGGTCCCAGACGGGAGCGGCGGCAGGCCCCAACGCCCGATCGCGCGCAGCCTCGCTCCGAGGACTACCTTTGTTGGAAGTCCAGAAGTTGAAAATGGAGCAGGGGAGTCCATCGCCCACTCTGACCGGGCGCGGCGCGCGTAGAGGTGTCCGTAGATCGGAGCCGGCAGGTTGGGGACGAGCCAGCCAAGAGCGCGGCAGCGGCGGGCGGCGGGCGGCGCCTCGGGGTGCGGCAGGGCGCCGATCAGGACGAGGCGCGCGCGAGTGAGCCCCGACGCGGCCAGCGCCCGCCCCACGAGGCCGCCGAAGCTGGCGCCGATCAGCACGTCCAGACCGCGCAGATCGAGGTCGTTCAACCCCCCGAGGCGCCCGGCGATCGCGTCGAGGGTGTCGTCGGTGGTGGCCGGGAGCTCAAGCACACGGATGTTCCCGCGGCCAAGCAGCTGCGCTACCAATTTGTCGAATTCGGTGGGATCCCCGCGGAGTCCAGGCAATAGGCCGATGTTCATGATTCACCGCACCCAGACCGCGCCGGCCGTTCCGGGCCCGCCCGGCGCGCCGATGTACAGGTTTTGCCCCCCCCAGACGAGCGAGAAGCCGAGCTGATCTTGGAGGTTCAGCCCTGTCTCCAGCAGGGAGCACGCCCCGGCTACGGGCTCGCACCTCCACACCGCTCCCTGCGCGTCGGTGCCCGCCATGGGCGCGCCAACGTAGACGTACCCGCCGTCGCTCGCGAGCGATGCGCCGAACCGACCCGTCCCCCCGGTCCAGCTGGCGATCAGCCCGAGGGTCGCGGCGTCGCGCACATCCACCCGGTTGCCGCCGGGGGCGCCCACGATCCACTCGTCGCGTCCGTCGCCATCCACGTCGAACGCCAGCAACGCCCAGCCAGCCTCGTCACGGCTGTCGCGTCCGACCTGGAGTGAGCTGCGCTCCAGCGCGATGCTCCCGAAGGCGAAGCCCGCCAGGAGTCCATCGGCGTCGAGCAGCAGGCTGTCGGGCCTCCCTCCGCCGAGCGGTGTCACCGAGCCATCGTCCCACGTGACGCCCCCGGGGTCTCGCGTGACCCACCGGTCACCAAACACGGCGAGGACCCCGCCGGCTCCGGGTTTTTCGAGCAGCACCGTCCCCCCGGTGTCTTCTACACGTCCGTCCGCTCCGACGAGCACCCTCTGAGTAGTTGAGCCCAACGCAGTTCCCAGAAATGCTGACCCTGTGCGAATCAACTCCTGTTCGCGATAAAGCCGGCCTCCGCCGGGGTCGAACGGAGCGCCGACCCACAGGCCGCCCTCCCGCCACGCCAGCGCAGTACCGTACCCTTCGTCCGCTAGTGCGCCGTACAACGTTGAGTTGTCTCGTTTAGGGTAGACGCGGGGCTCGCAAGGGTCGTCGGCCGTCGCAGCGCAGCCCGTCTCACCCCGCGGCGGGCCGCATCCCTTGCAGCCAGCGAGGCCGATTGCCCCCAGCCCGATTGCCCAGAGCATGGTGCAAGCGATGGCCACCCGGCCGGTCACGATCAGTAAAACACGGCCCCTGCGCCTGGATTGGCGCGCCCATCGAGGCTCTCCAGCACGGCGATCGCCGCCAGCGCCGCCTGTGCGACCTCCTCTTCACCGCCGCCGAGGTAGAGCCGGCCGAACGCGCCGAAGCTCACGATCTCGAGGATCTCGACGTCGGCCGCCTTCTCCGCCTCATTGGCCGCGATCAGGGCGTATCCGGCGGGGTGGCACTCGAGGATGTAGAGCGTTTGCCCATCCTCGATCACGTTGCCGTGGCGCATGCGGTTGGTGATCTGGGCGTGGTAGCCGTGGATCCCGGTGATGGTCTGCGAGCTCACGATGCGCGGCTTGAGCCGCTCCTGCGTGGTGATCGCGAGGGCGCCCAGAATGGCGTCGCCGGCGGCGCGGATCTGGCCCTGTTCGGTATGCTGCAGCTGGAGGCAACCGAATTGGCGCTCCACGATCTGCATCCCTGGCGTGCAGGACGTTTGCTTGAGCGCGATGTCGGTCACGACGTTCACGTCCATCCCGGGCGCCACCTCGACCAGCAACGCCGCTTGTCCGGTGAGCGGCATGTACCCCCGCGAGACCGTCGCAAGGAACGCCGCGGTCTGCGGCTGGAGGATGTCGATGTAGGTGAAGCAGCGGAGCTCGATGGCCATGGGCGAAGGATAACCCGGCCGCTGGTCGCGCTCCTAAGCGAATCGGCCCAACGGGCCCCGACACCAGTTTCTGATTAGTCCCCGCGGCTTCCCCGGTCTCTCCCCTGCGCGCTCCCCTCCGAGTTCCCCGCTGCCCTGCAGTCTCCGCTGTACCCACCGGAACGCTGCTTGTGCTCGCTGGTCTGTCGGTCGGCGCTGCGGGCTGCATCGAGTCCCGGCCGCTGCCGGATGTCGGCGACTGCGCGGAGTACCCCTCTGGCACCTACGAGTACGGCCAGATCGGCATCGGCACCTGCCTCGCTGCCCCGGCCGACATCATCCCGATGGAGACCGACGGCCAGTTTGCCGTCGTAAACGCCAACGCTTGGGGCGACTATCTGGGTGGATCGGTCGTTGTCATCGACCTTGCGGACGTCGACACCTCCCTCGGCCGGCAGACCATGACGGCGATCGGGGCCACAGCGGTGGGTCTCCCCAGCCTGTCTGGGGCGGCGGCGCTGGTGGACACGGCGCTGCTGGCCGTCACGAATCGTCTTTCCGAAGGCGCTCGCACTCGTGAGCAGGAAGATGACGTCTGGTTCGTGGACCTGACCGACCCGACCGCGCCCGCGCTCGCGACGGGCGTGACCGAGTCGGGGTCCTCGATCGGCGTGGGGTTCGACCCCAACGCGATGGCGTATGACCCGGACACCCAGCTCGCCTACGTTTTGGATCGGACTTCCCACCAGATCACGATCCTCGACACCGCGGCGCGGCCCGTGGCCATTGTTCCCCCTGGAGGGGAGGCCACGGTTGACGCCTACTCGTTTGTAGACGTGGACGAGTCCGGATCGCGCGCCACGTTCGCCCGTCTGGAGACCGTCGAGGCGACGTCACTCTCCCCTACGGCGTGGACCATGGAATGGAATCCGGGCACGATCCGCGCCTGGAGGCCCTCCACGGGCCGCTCTGCCGGGCTGTCCCGCGAGTCGAGTAATGGAGAGGGACTTTGGACGGCCACCCCGGGCGATCCGGACGTGGCGGTGTCGGAGGTCGGCCGGATCACCGACCCGTTCTTCACCCTTGGTCTCGATTCGGTGCCGCGTATCGTCTACATCGATCCCGAGTCTGGCGGCATCGGCACCCTCACCGGGAGCATCAGCCTGCTGACTTCCTGGACCGACGGGGACCCGATCCTCGCGACGGAGGCGAACGGGTCCGAGCTGGTCCTCGGCGGGCCCACGTTGATCCCGCAGAGCGGCCTCTGGACCCTGTTCTACGACGCGGGCGACGGTCAGACCCAGTTCATCGCCCGAGCCGATTCGACCGACGGCGTGCGCTACGATCGGCGCGGCGCCGTGGTGTCTGTCGAAGGCGCATCGCTGACCGACCCATTCGTGATCTTCGATGCCGCGATCGACCGATACCGCATGTGGTTCACGGTGGACGGGGACCTGGACGGAGTTGGAGACGCGATCGGAGAGGCGTACAGCGACGACCTCGTGACATGGACGGTCACCGGGGACCGGTTCGCCCCTGCGCTCGGCGTGCACAGTCCGGCTGTCTCCTGGGTGGGCGGCCGCTTCCACATGCTCTACACCGTGCCCGGGGTGAGACCTTTCGTCGGCGAGGCGACCAGCGCGGACGGAACGACCTGGGAGGTCGAGGGAGCGGCGTTCGCGCTGAATCCGGTGGGGGGTGGCGAAGCGCGCATCGCCGTTCAGGGGCTTGACGAAGGCTCCTTTTCGCTCACTGGTCCGAATGATCAGGCGTTCGACCTCGCCATCACGCCGGGTGACGAGATCGAGGACCCCGTGGACGGGTGGGTCATCCGGGTGGCTGCCGGTCAGCGCCTCGACCCCGAGGACGCCGGGGACTGGTCGGTTGGGGGCGTACAGCTTGACTGCTGGCTCAACGGCGACGCCTACGTCACCCTCACCGATGCCGATGGGGTGGGCCGCATCGGGCGGGCGCTGGTTGACGAGTCAACGGGCGCGCTCGTCATGGAGGCGGAGCCTGTGCTCGACGTCGCCGGCGGTGCCCTCGAGAGCCTGTCCAACGCGGTGGTCTACGACGCAGGCGGCGAGCTTCGGATGTACGTCGCAGGGTCGGCCGGCGGGCTGACCAGCGTGTACACCGCGACCAGCGCCGATGCCGGGGCGACGTGGACGATGGTCGCCGAACCGGTCCTCTCGCCCAGCGCGGACTGGGACAGCGTCGGCACCGTCCCCGGGAGCGTGGTCGTGCTGTCTGATGGCACTGTACAGCTGTGGTACACGGGCACGGACGGCGACAACCCGAAGATTGGCCTCGCTGAGAGCTCGGATGGCGTTGCGTTCACGCGAATCGCTGGCCCCGAGGACGACTGGATGCTGGACTCCGGAGGGCCCGGGGACTGGGATGACTCCGGCGTCAAGGATCCGATGGCGCAGGTGGATGATGACGGTGTGGTCCACCTCTGGTTCGCCGGCTCCGACGGCAACCAGTGGCACCTTGGCTACGCGCAGGACGCAGACGGCCTCGATGGAAGCGGCGCGTTCGAAGAGTCGGCCGACGTCGACGGCAGCGCCCGGGCGATCATGGATCCGGACCACGGCACCTTCGGGGTCGCCGATCTCGTTCGACCGGTCACGGTTCCAGACGGCGACCGGTGGGCCCTTTGGTACACCGGCATCGACGACGGCATCGGGCGGTCTGGGCTCGCCGTGCTCGCCGAGCCTGACCGCGCCTGGCGCGATCCTGCGCTGCCGACCCGGTCGGACACCTGGGGGTTCGTCGCGCAGCCCGCCAACGAAGAAGAGGCGATCGATCTGGACGTCAGCCTCGACGGCAGCACGCTCGCCCCGGTCCGCGGCTGCGCGTCGCTGCTTCGGGACGAGGACAGGGGCTTCCTCTACGTCACCTGCAAGCTTGAGCCCTACATCTTCGTCATCGACGTGCGCGACGACACGGACACCGCCGACGGCGGGACATTCATCGATCTCAACTACCTGCAGGTCGAGACGGTGATCGTGGTGTCCACCTCGACCGGCGGTGCCGCTGGGCCACGCTCAGCGATCATCGACGCCTCGCGCGATTGGCTGTGGACCCTCACGAATACGCCGTCGAGCCTCATCGCGTTCGACCTCGCCGAGGTCGTGGATGACGAGGATCTCGAGTTCCTCTACGACGACATGATCGCCATGCTGCCCCTGCCGCGGGGGAACAGTCGCGACGAGGGCGTAGGCACCGAGGCCGATGTCGGTCCGGGCCAAATGGTGCTCCACCCCAACGGCCACCACCTTTTCATCACCAACTTCAACGACAACTCGGTGAGCTGCTACGACCTGTCGGTCGGCGCGATCGGCACGCTCGTGGGCGAGACGACCGAGATCGGGGAGAACCCGTATGCCATGGCGTTGACGCCCGATGGGAGCCTTGGCTTGATCGGAAACTACTCGGGTGAGGTGACGGGCACGTCCACCAACTCCACGCTCCTGGTGCTCGACACCGATCCGGACAGCGACACCTTCATGGAGCCGCTCACTTGGCTGGTGAACAAGTGATGCGCCCTCTCCCGCAGCGCGTGTATGGCCGGGCGGTCACGCTGGCGCTCACCTTTCTATCGGGCTGCAATACGACCGAGGGCATCCTCCTGCACTTCGACGGCCCCATCGCCGCCGCCGTGCTGTCTGGCGGTACCAGCGTCTTCGACGAGCCGGTGGGCCTCATCGCCAACCAGCGATCCGGGCTCATCGTGCCGGTGGACCTGAAGGCGGGGCGGCTGCTCACTCTCTCGAAGTCGGCGAGTTTTCTGCGCACCCCCTCGCTGCCTACCGGTTCGAGCCGCTTGCTCGGTGACGTCGAGGTCTACCTCGGCCCGGACGGCTCCACGACCGTCTGGGCGACCGATACCGGCGGCCCGAGCGTGCTTCGTTTGCCCTGGTACGCGCTCGACGACGGCGGCGAGCCGGTCCTCACCCCGGTCACCACCAGCGGCAGGGGCTTCGTTGACGCGGACGCATCCGGCGACGACGTGCTCGTCTTGGACGTTTCAGCGCGGGACGGGTTCGCCACGACCGAGGACTGGGGGATCAGCTTCGACGGCACGCGCTGGTGGGTCGAGGGCACCGCCTCGGGGCCACAGACGGTGGAGCCCAGGGTGGACGTTCCCTATTGGACCGATGGCGGTGAGCTTGGGTTCACGATCAGCGGGGTCGCGACGGCGGGGGATCGCATCGAGATCCACACCGAGACCGGGCTGGTGGAGACCCCAGTGGACCATCCCATCATCGATCTGGTCGTGGTGGGGGACGAAGTCTGGGGCAGCTACTCGGATGAGACCGGTAGCGGGCTGATGGGTTGGGACGCAACTACTGGGGATCTACGGCGAACTGTCAGGTTTAGCTCCGGCACGGGGGCCGGCCGCATGGCGCTGGGGGAGATCGCTGGGAGGGCCGTGCTCTTCGTGGCCGACACACGGTTGCCGATGGTGCATCAAGTCGACGTGGAGACGGCGGTCGACGATGCGACGATCCCCGCCGCGGCGCCCGTGGTGGACGTGGCCTACAGCGCGGGGCTGGATATGTCCGGCGCTGCCTACACCCATCTGTTCATCGCGCCTGTGGGGCTCTCGCGGCTGGACGTGTACGACCCGGTGGCAGGAGCCCCTGTTGACCCGAACCCATTGACCGTCGAGACGGACGGGGTTCCGCTCGGGTCGCCGGTCAGCGGTATCGCCGCGAGCGTCGGCAGCGTGTGGCAGCAGAAGGTCACGTCCTCGGGCGCCCGGCCGCGGGTTCCGGCAATCGCGGTCGCGACCGGCGATGGGTACGTGTTCCAGATCGATGCGTCCACCGGCTGCGGCGTCACCGACTTCCGCGGTGCGCACGGCCCGAACCAGCTCTGGTCGAGCTCCGACGGCTATGCGTCGATCGACGACATCGGCGCGGCCTCCGACTCGGCGATGTGGATCGACGCCGATTCGGGCGAGCAGGCGAGCTTCTCCACCTGCGGTGGGGTCACCCAGTCGGAGACGTGGACGATCACCTACGACTCTGCCACGACGTCCTGGGAAGTGAGCGGCTCGCACAGCGGACTGCAGGAAAAACACGCCTACGATGACGTTCGCTATCTCAACGACGATGGTGCGGTGAGCTTCCTCATCGTCTCTGGGGCGTTGCCTGCCACGGACGGCGACCAGTTCTTCCTCGCGGTGTCCTCGGGCCTGCTCGCGATCAAGGGGGTGGACTCCAATTTGGATGGCACCGTCGATACCGCCTTGCAGTTCCCAGGTCGTCCGACCGCCTTCCAGTACGAAGTCGGTCCCACTGGCGGCGGCTGGGACGAAGTAGACCGGCGCGAGATGATGCTGCTCCCGGTCACCGACGCCGACACGGCGGCGCGGATTGAGCTCGACGGGGGCAAAGCAGAGGTCGAGTGGCAGTAGTGGAGCCCCGGCTCGCGGCGACGATCGTGCTGCTTCGGGACAGCGCCGCTGGCCCGGAGGTCTGGCTGCAGGAGCGCAGTCGGGCGGTCGGGTTCATGCCGTCTGCTTGGGTCTTTCCGGGCGGTGGCGTAGACCCCGCTGACGATGACGGCTTGCCGCCACCTGACGATCGAGTGCCTCGCGCGCTCTGGGTGGCCGCGGTTCGTGAGTTGGCGGAAGAAGCCAACGTCGCCATCGCCGTGGAAGCGCTGCGGCCCTACTCGCGATGGATCACCCCGCTCGCGGAGCCGCGTCGGTACGACACGGTGTTCTTCGTCGCGCGGGTGCCGGAGGGCGTCGAGCCGCGGGTCGATGGCGGCGAGGCGGTAAAGGGTGGTTGGTTTGGAGTGCGGGACGCTGTCAGGCAGATCGAGGCGGGCACGCTCCCCACCGCCCCTCCGACGCTTCGAACGCTCTGGGAGCTCCGGGACGCCAACGCAGTCGAGGGCATACTCACCGCGCCCCGGCGCATCGTGGCGTGCTGCCCGGCGTACCACATCGACCCGGATGGCACCCACTTTGTGCTGCTCCCGGGGGACCCGGATCACCCGTCCGCAGACGCCGTAGAGCCGCCTCATCGCTACGCATTTATGCAGGGCCGATGGTGGGCAAGGCCACGGGGTTGATCAGGGGCTCCTGCCGTGGACCGCGAGCGCGCGGGACGCGGTCGCTCCCGAGGCGTCCATGACGGTGAGCGTGTGCGCGCCGGCCTCCGGGGTCCACCACTGGCGCTCTCCCGCCGGGCCGCGCGCGAGCAGCTTGCCATCGACGTACCACACGAGCTCCCCCTCTCCATCGGCCTCCAGCGCGACCTCCTGATCGGATGTGCGCATCCCGGGGATGAGCATGATGCGCTGGTTCTCACCGGGGGTGAGCACTCGAGGCCCTCCGGTCGTCGACATGCCGCACCGGGGGGACCAGGCGGGCAGAGTGGGCTCGGCCATGAGCCGATCTCCGAGGTAGCGCGCCACGTTCGCGGGCCACGCGACGAAGGTGCCGGACGTCGTCGAATCTGGGGCGCAGCCGGGGCCAACCCGCTGCCCGGTGGCGGGGTCGACGAGCGCGGTGACGTGCAGCGGGCAGGCGGTGCGGGGGGCGCGACCGGCCAGCGCCAGCACCCGGGCCTGCGGACAGCCGGCGCCGGCCGCTTCCCCCGAGAGGGCGCACGCGCTGACGTACCCGACCTCATCCGGCGGGAGGTCGTCCCCGGTGGAGTTGCTCGGAGGGCCGTCTTGCAGCCCCTCCAGCGTATCGAACAGCAGCGGGGCGGCTACGTCTGCCCCGATCAGGCCGGCGGCTGGGGTCTGGTCGAAGTTGCCCAGCCAGACCACGACCGTGTACCGGGTCCCGGAGCCGACGGCCCACGCGTCCCGGTTGCCGAAGCTGGTTCCGGTCTTCCAGTGGATCCGCTGCGGGATCGACGCCAGCTTGGAACGGGACGGAAAGTCTGGTCGATCCCGGAGACGGAGCGTGTCCCGCGTCAGCCACGCCGCGCCCGCGGAGTACAGCCTGATCGCGGCGGAGGGGCGTTGGTCTTCGCGCACGGTGATCGGTCGCAGTCGGCCATCCTCGGCGATCGCCATGAACAGTTGGGCGAGTTCGATCGGGGTGATCTCTACGCCGCCAACGATGGCCGACAGTCCGTAGGTGCCCGGCACCGGTGAGAGGTGCCGGCTACCGGCAGCCCGGAGCGTACCGAGGAACGACTCGACCCCAAACTTCGAAAGGAGGTTGACGAACGGGACGTTGAGTGATCGCGAGAGCGCCTCGTCCATCCGGACCATGCCCGACCACTGGTGGTCGTAGTTCTCGGGGCTGTAGGAGCGGTAGTGCGCCGGCACGTCGGCGACGAGTGAGGCAGGTCGGATTAGGCCGCGGTCGATGGCGAGCGCGTAGAGGACCGGCTTGAGGGTGGATCCAGGCGAGCGGGGCTCGCCGAAGGGTGCGATCTGCGCCCCCGGCCACTTGCTCATGCCGTCCAGGCCGGCGAGGGCTCGAAGTCGCCCGGTCGCGTGCTCGGCGACGAGGATCGCCCCGTTGTGAATGCCGCGCAGGTGCAGCTCGGCAGATGCACCGGCGAGGGTTCGCGACGCCACCCGCTGCACGCCGCGGTCCAGCGTTGTCCTTACCACCCGAGCCTGACTGCTCCCTGCCGACCCCGGTGTTCCCAGCGCGTTGATCCAGCTCGCAGCGTGCGGGATCTCTCGAGGTACGGCGGCGAACTCGGTGGGGACAGGGGTGTCGAGCACCGAAGAGAGCGTCGGCTCAGACCACAGGCGCCGGGCGATCGCGTCGCGCGCCAGCGTGAGACGCGCGCGGTTGCGAGGGGATGGGAAACGGTCGTTCGGGTCCTGCGGGATCGCGAGGAGCGTGGCGATTTCGGCGGGCGACAGGTCGGTTGATGTGTGTCCGAACATCCACAGCGAGGCGGCTTCAACCCCCTGGATGTTGCGCCCGTAGGGGGCGAGGGCGAGGTACGTCGCGAGCGTCTCCTCCTTTGGGCGGCGTAGCTCCATCTGGAGGGCCCGCAGCGCATCCAGCGCCTTGCTTGGCAGGGTCCTGGGCCGCGGCTCGCTCATGCGGGCCACCTGCATGGTCAGCGTGCTCGCTCCGCTGATCACCTCGCCCCTGCGCAGGTTCTGCACCGCTGCCCGGGCCACGGCGATGGGGTCCACCCCCGGGTGGATCCAGAATCGGCTGTCTTCGATCTGGAGTAGCGCTTCCACGTACGCGGGGTCCACCTCGGAGACCGGAATTGGCACCCGCCATTGTTCATCCGCGGAGAGGCTAAGCCAGGCCGCCGACCCATCGGAGTAGCGGATCTCCTGGGAGCCTACGCGGTTCAGCGCGGCTGGTAGCGGCACCACCCACGCCAGCGCCGACAGGGTGGGCCAGAGCGCGAAGGCGCCCACTGCCATCCATCCGGCCCAGGAGTCACGCGCTCGGATCGACCACCCGAGGCTCGGCGACATGACTACAGCACCTGCCCTTCCCAAGGCCCGCTGACGATGGTGGGGCCGCCCGGAATGCGTGCCCAGAGCTCGGGGTCGTACATCGCCTCGGCGCTCACGTCCGGGTGGTGGAACGTGCCGGCGAACGTCGCCCGAACCATGTAGACCACGTGCGCGCTCTGCCCTGCGTCCAACGCCCCGAACACCTCGATGCGGTCATCGCGGACGTTCATGTTGTCGGTGGTCCACAGCGTGTCGGGGTCCACCCAGTCGGGCATCCCGCCGCGGCCTAGCCGGGGGTTCTCGATCTCCCAGGCCGCCGGGACCCGGTCGGTGAGCGCGACGTTCTGCACACGGTACCGGGTGAGGTTCTCGACGGTGACGTCCACGTAGAGCGGTGCCCCAAGCTCGAGCCGGGCCGGGTTCACCCGCTCACCGGCGCCGTCGCGCCACTCCCGGCTCACCGAGAGTCCGTTGGCTCCCCACACGTGGTCGCCGGCGACACGGTTGCCGGCGGTGGTGACCACCGCGTAGAGCCCCGGCTTCC
>SHYV01000150.1 GCA_009692605.1 Myxococcales bacterium | reverse complement strand
GACGGCGCTCGCCGCTTCGGAGGCGTAGCCTCTGCCCGTCTCAGACGTCCGAATCCAGTAGCCGAGGCTGGCCGACCGGACGGTCCAATCCACACGTTCGAGCCCGCAGTTTCCAAGGTAGGTCAGGCCGCCCTGTGGCTCGTCGCGAAAGACACCAAAGCAGAACTCCCGACCGATGCTCCACATTTCGCGCGCAAACGTGAGCCACCCCTCGGCGTCTTCGGCGCCGTATTCGGGGTGCGCCCACCCCATCCAAGGGGTGAGCTCCGGGAGTGACTCCCGCACCGCTTCGGTGATGATGGCGACGTCGTCGTTGCCGTGCGGACGGAGCAGGAGGCGCGGGGTGCAGAGCACGTTCATCGCTAACCTCCCTCGACATATCGAGCGCATTGTGCCATCATGCATGCTCAACCCCAACCTTGGTAGGCTCACTGTGATCATCGCTCCTTTCGCTGCCCTCTTCACCCTTCTGGCCTGCGGCACTCCCGTCAGCGACGACACCGCGGTCGCCACCGGAGGAGTAGACGAGTCAGGCGGTGGCTCCGGCTTCTCGACCGGCGATGCGACAGCCGGCGAAGCCGTCTACGGCGCCACGTGCGTGAACTGCCACGGTGCTACCGGTGATTTGGGTGTTCCCATCAACGGTACCGCCGCATCGGATCTGGGCGCGCGGGTGCCAGATATGTCAGACGACGAGATCGCGCATCAGGTCCAGAGCGGCGGATCGGCGATGCCCGCGCAGGGCCTCGACGACACCGACACTGCCGACGTCATCGCCTACGTACGCGCGACCTTCGGGTAGGCGGCCGCGCTCGCCGGGTCACGGGATGCGCTCCCAAACCTCGTGCTCCCCGGCCACCAGCGTGCCATCCGGGACCAGCGTGAACCAGGCGCGGAAGCCGGCCTGCTTCTCCTGCCCGTACACCAAGAAGTCCTGTCCGCCGTCCCCGTCCAAGTCTACCGGCCCGAGCAGGTAAGGAACAGCGCAGATCCGGGCAGCGTCGGCGAGCAGGTGGCTGGACAGCACCTTGCTCGCCGCGAGGTCCACGCTGGCAAACCCGGCCTTGCAGTTCTCCCCGGCGCGCACGTCGGGCGGGCCTCCCCATCGGCCCGCACCCACAGCGTCACCTGTGCCGGTCAAGATCACGATGGGCGGCCCGTGGGGCTGCCGGACCTTGATGATGCTGCGCACGTACACGCCGCCCGGGCGCGCTGCGTCCAGCGAGGGCGTGCCCGACGTGCCCAGCACCGCCTTCAGCCGGATGCCGGCCCGTTCGACGAGCTCGGCCGTCACGGTAGGGGGCTTCGGCGGGGAGGCCAGCGCCTGGTCAGTTCGCCAGAGCGGCCCGGCCTGACCGACAAGGGTGGTCCCGGCCGCACCGGGGGAGCCGAGGCGGGTGGCTGTTCCGTCAGGGCCCCATACCTTCACCTCTCCCGAGACCACGCCCTGCACGACGGCGTTTGGACCGCTTGAGTATACGCCCCGGCTCGCCTGACCCGGGGTTTGACAGGCAAGCAACCAGCCGGTGACGCCGAACAGCGGCAGTAAGATCCGCCTCAGACGAGTCGAATCCGGTAGCTGTTGCCGGCCCCGCCCGTGTCCTTCTTCTTGCTGTCCAAGCCGACCTGAGCCTTGGCCATCCACTCCTTGAACACCTCGTTGTCCGGCTCGAAGGTCAGGGCGAACTGGATCTGCATCTTGCAGCCGGTAAAGTCCTTCGCCTCCCAGCATTGCAGCGCCATCTTCCAGTACTTCTCCCCTTTGGGCGTCCGCGCTGCTTTGGCAGGATCGCGAATCGACTCGGCAGTGCGGCGGGCGTCTTCGTCCTCCCGGGCCTGACCGGTGGCCGCCTGTTGGTCGTAGAACAGACGCGCGTCCGGGTCGCGTAGCAGGCGATAAGCCTCGTTTATCGCCTTGAACACCTCGTTGGCCTTGACCTTCAGCTCCGGGGTTGCGCCGGCCGCCACCCGGTCGGGGTGCAGCCGCCGGCTCTCGTTCCGGAACGCGACGTCCACGTCGTCCTGCGCGCACCCCGGCTTCAACCCGAGCAGGTGGTAGTGCGTCAACTCCGGCAAGAGTTCGTGGATCGCTTCGAGCTCAAAGCGGGTGCGCAGGCGGGGATCAAGCATGGAAACTCCTCATGTTCCGGGGACCAGGTCATGCCCAGCCACTGGCGGGAACTGCGCCTGTCGCACTTCATCGGGGGACATGCCGCCGCGAGCCTCGATGCGGATGCTCGCCTCTTGCCCGGCGGCGGAGTCCACTGCGCGCACCTGCACGATGCCGTCCACATCGATGGTGAAGGTCACCCGGACGCGAAGCTGGCCCCGTGGCATGGCGGGCACCTCGAGCACGAATTGGCCCAGCAGCTCATTCATGTCGGCCTGACGCCCCTCGCCCTGGTAGACCGCGATGCGCACCTCGGTCTGCTGGTCCACGGCGGTGTGGAACACCTTGGAGTGCTCGGTCGGGATGGGCGTGTTGCTCGGGATCAGGACGTCGCAGTGGCCGCCCATGGTGCGGATCGACAGCGACTGGGACGTCACGTCAAGCAGCACGCTGGGCGCCATCGAGTCGTCCAGCGACGTGAGCATGTGGGCCTGAATGGCGGCGCCGACGGCGATCGACTCGTCCGGATTGATCGAGGTGTCGGGGACGCGGCCGAACAGGTGCTGGGCGGCTTCACGCACCAGCGGGTACCGGGTCATGCCACCGACCAACAACACCGCATCGATGTGCCGCGTGTTCATCTTCGCGGTCTTCATCGTCTCTTCGCAGATCGCCAGCGTCTTCTGGACCAGCGGCAGCACCCAGCGCGCGTAGGTGTGGCGGTCGAGGGTGTAGGTGAACGAGTGGTCCACACCCTGCACCGTGCGCCAGGCGCTGGGGAGGTCGATGAGGACCTCATCGGATTCGGACAGCGCGATCTTCGCCATCTCCGCCGCCTCGCGCATCCGCATTCGCACCGTGCGGTTGTCCGCGAAGCTATGCTTGGTCTGCGTCTCGAAGAGACGAATCAGCTCGTCAGACGCCGTGATGTCGAAGTCATCTCCGCCGAGCAGCGTATCGCCGGCAGTCGCGATGACCTCGTAAAGGTCGCCATCCACCCGCAGGATGGAGACGTCGAACGTGCCACCGCCGAGGTCGTAGACCACAATGCGTTTTTTCGCGGAGCGGGTGTACCCGTAGGCGAGCGCCGCGGCCGTCGGCTCGTTCAGGATTCGGAGGCACTCCATCCCGGCGATCTGCGAAGCGTCGCGGGTAGCCTGGCGCTGGGGGTCGTTGAAATAGGCCGGCACGGTGATGACCGCCTTGTCTACCGTCTCGCCGAACTGTGTCTCCGCGATGCGCTTCATGTGCGCGAGCACGTGCGCTGAGATTTCCTCGGGGGCGTATGACTTGCCGTGTACCCGAAAGCGGGCGTCGCCGTTGTCGCCGCGGAACACGCCGAAGGCGCTGTGCGACTTCATGCGTTGAACCTCGCTGTCCTCGAATCGGCGGCCGATCAGCCGCTTGGCAGAGGTGACCGTGCCTTCGGGTGAGTGCAGCACCTGTTTCTTCGCCCGGTGGCCGACGACGACGCTGCGCGACCCGAACGCGACGACGGATGGCTGCGTGCGTCGCCCTTCACTGTCGGCGCAAACCACGACCTGCCCGTCCCGCACGCACGCGACGCAGGAATTGGAGGTGCCAAGATCGATGCCGACGGCGAGGCCCATGAGTGCTCCTGTGGCCTACTAATCGGAAACCTGAGTGGGTGCGGGGTGCTGCTCGCCTGTGCTCAGCGCAAATGGCACCGGCGAGCCATCCCGCACCGCGCACACCGCCGCGTGGATGCCGTTGGCGATCTCGGCGTCTAGCCCGGGGTGCCACCCGGCGGCGTGCGGTGTCACGATGCAGCGTGGCCCGACGAAGCGTGCGAGGTCGGTGGGCGGTTCCATGGGGAACACGTCGATCCCCAGCCCTCCAAGCCGGCCCTCCGCCAGTGCGTGCAACGCAGCGCTGGTGTCGACCAGCCGCCCGCGCGCGGTGTTGACGAGCACCGCCCCGGGCTTCATCCGGCCGATGCGCTCGCCGTCAAATATGCCATCGGTCTCCGGGGTCAACTCGCAGTGCAAGGTGATCGCATCGCAGGTCCCGACGAGATCATCGAGCCGCGCGGATCCGGGAAGGAGGGGGTCGCATCTGAGCACACGCGCGCCGAGCCGCTCCAGCATGTCCGCCATGACGCTGCCGATCACGCCGCAGCCCACAACCCCGACCGTGCCAAGCAGCGTGGGGTTCCAGGTTGGCAGCTGCGAGCGGTCCCAGTGGCCGCGCGTTGCCGGCTCCTGGAGCGACCCGAAGCGCCGGTTCAGCGAGAGCAGCATGCCGAGCGCAGTCTGGATCACGGCGTCCCGGCGGGCCAGCGGAAGGCGGGCGACCCCGATCCCAGCCTCGCGAAGCGCAGCGTGGTCTACGTGGTCAAAGCCCGACGTGGTCGTCAAAACGAGCTTCGCCCGCTTTAGTCTGTGCACGTGTTCGCGGCGTACCGCCTGCCGGCTCGGCACGACCACGATGTCGGCCTCTTCGATCGGCGCCTGCTCACCGAGCGCCTCGACGAGCCTGACCCCCAAGGGCAGGGCGGGGAGGTGTCGCTCGTACTCGGCGCGTCCCCAAAGCAGCACAATGAGATCGTTCACCGATGCCTCCGGAGCCTCAGCGCCACCCACACGCTCAGGATCCCGGCGATCGTGCCCGCCGGGACGAAGATCTTCCAGTCCGAGTACCAGATGAAGCCCCCCCATTTAAATGCCTCCCACCTTGAGTTTTGCGAGTCGTTCGGCCAGATCAGCAGCGACAGCACGGTGCCGGTGGGGCCGACGAGGATTCCGGTGATCGAGCCCTGCAGGGCGCGCACCCACAGGCGGGTCCGGCGCTCCACAGCGAGCCCGACCGGGCGTCCCGCGAGAGCGCTGGCGCGCCCTGGGACCATGCCGGCGCAGAGCACCGGGGCCCAGAGCACGCCAGAGAGCGCCCCGACGAAGGGGGCACGGACCGCGTAGTAGTGAAAGAACGCCTCTCGCCAGCTCTGGTGCAGGTCGTGCACCCCCCAGACCGCGCTGGTGACCCACGCGACGGCGGCCCACAGTCCGGCGAGCAGCGCGAATTGGCGGAGTGAAGGCACTGCTGCAGCTTAGCCCACGGAGCGCTCGCGGCGGACGGGACCTCGTCAAACCCACCAAATCGCGTCGAGCGTGCGCGCCGCAAGAAATCGGCAGAAATTCTGCACCGATTCTGCACACATTCGAAATGTGTCTGTTAGAATTGGGCTTATCGTGAGTCCGGTGTGCATCATCCGATTCAAGCCATGATCGCCCTGCAGTCCCCGTCCGGATTGATCTTCGGCTCGGCGCAAGCGCTGGATCAGGACGTGTTCACGGTGGTTGTCGCCGGAGCGATGGACCTCAACTCGAACGTGGAGTTTCGCCTTGAACTGCCAGGGCTCGATGACACAGCGCTTGGGATGATGCGGGTGCTCGATGTTCGGGGAGAGCGCGGCGCGGCGTCGATCTACCGGCTTCGTGTGGCGTCTATCAGCGAGGACGACAGGGAGGCCTTCGATGCGTGGAAGACGGCGGTGAACGCCGGGGTGATCGCGTGTTCCCGGAGCCGTCACCGATCCGCGGCAGGGTGGGCCGAGGCCGCGCTCGCTGGGGGGACGACGCCTGCCGAGCGAGCTCGCGCCGTCGCGATCCAGGAGGAGCGTCGGGTCAGGCTGCAGGCGAGCGTCCGACAATTGATCCGCGCTCACAAGAAGGGTTGGCCGGACCCGACTGATGTTGGCCCGAGCGAGCCCGCGTTGATGGAGGTCGTCAGGGCCCGGGAGGCGCTTGTGCCGCTCTCGCCACGCTCGAGCCAGTCAGGTTTGGCCCCGGCCAGGGCGCCATCCCTCGGGACCTCAGCGCCCGCCCCGGTCCGGAGAACGACCCTGCGCTTTGCACCATCTGCCGATAGGTCGACTGCTCCTTCGCTGGCTGCTCCGGTCGAGGCGCCCGTGGCTACGCCCGTCGCCGCGCTGCGCGCCGCAGCTTGGGCTCCCACCGCGCAGGATTCCTCTGCTCCTGTCGCCGCTGCGCCTGTCGCCCTTGCGCCCGCTGCGCCCGTGCCGCCCGTCGCCGCTGCGCCCGTCGCCCTTGCGCCCGCTGCGCCTGTCGCGGCTGCGTCCGCCGCTGCGGCCCCTGCAACGAGCCCGGATCGCCCCGCCGACCCGATGATCACCTTCCGAGACGGGGAGGTGGAGTTGGTTTGGCGCTCGGTAGAGCGCTACCGCGCAGACTACGAGGAGAGCCTGCGCTTCTTCGGCTACTTCGTGCGGGACGCGCCCGAGCTTGAGCTGCTGTCCGGCATCCGGGTCACCATGGGCTTGCCCGCCGGGCACCATCTCAAGCTTCAGGGGCGGGTCGTCGCGGTCACGCCTGCGGGGACCGCGATCCAATTTGCGGGGGAAGCGGATCTGTCGAAGAAGCTTAGGCCGCTATAACCTGATTTAACCGGCGTTAACCATCTTTAATCGCGGATGTGCGCGCCGATGCCGCGGCGCTCGGCCCCGCCGCCCCCAGGCAGCGCGGCGGTGAGCTTCCGCGTTTTCCGCGCCGTGTCAGGGGCGTTCGAACACCGCTGCCGCGCCCATTCCTCCGCCGATGCACATGCTGATCAGGCCAAACCGTGCGTTCCGGCGCGGCATCTCGTGCATCAGCGTGGCGACCAGCTTGGCTCCCGTGCAGCCCAGCGGGTGACCGAGGGCGATCGCGCCGCCGTTGACGTTCACGATCTCGGGATTCAAGCCAAGCTCGCGCACGCAGGCGAGCGACTGGGAGGCAAATGCCTCGTTCAGCTCGACGAGGCCGAGGTCGTCCTTGGTGATTCCAGCTTTGGCGAGCGCCTTTGGGATCGCCGCGATGGGTCCGATCCCCATGATCTCAGGGGCCACTCCGGCGACCTGATAGCTGCGGAGGATGCCAAGGATCGGCAGGCCGAGCCGCTCCGCGACCTCGCGCGCTGCGATGATGGTCACCCCAGCGCCGTCACTGGTCTGGGAGCAGTTTCCGGCGGTCACCGAACCATCAGCCTTAAACGCTGGCTTTAGTCTGGCGAGCCCCTCCAGTGAGGTGTCGGCACGAGGGCCTTCGTCGGTCGTGAAGGTGATGTCTCTCCAACCGCTGTCGCTGGCGACCCGCGTTGCGACGGGGACGATCTCGGCGGCGAAGCGCCCGGCCTTGATCGCCGCCACGGCCTTCTGGTGCGAAGCGACCGCGAAAGCGTCCTGGTCGGCACGCGAGATGCCGTACTTCGTGGCGACGATCTCGGCGGTGATGCCCATGGGTGTGTAGGCTTCCGGTCGCCGCTCGACGAGCGATGGGTTCGGGCTGGGCTTCTGACCGCCCATGGCCAGGACGCTCATGCTCTCGACACCGCCGGTGAGCGCGATGTCTTGCCAGCCAGCGGCGATCGAAGCCGCGGCCTGCGCGAGCGACTGAAGACCGGACGAGCAGAAGCGGTTGATCGTGACCGCCGGTACGCTGTCGGGGAGGTCGGCGAGGAACGACGCGATCCGCGCGACGTTCATGCCCTGTTCGGCCTCGGGGGTGGCGGTGCCGATGACGACGTCGTCGATCGCCACTGGATCGAGCTTGGGTGCAAGAGCGAGCGCACCCTTCATGACCTGGCCAAGCAGGTCGTCCGGACGGGTGTCTTTGAGGCTGCCTCGCCCGCTCTTGCCGACCGCGGACCGCACCGCGACGCAGATCACAACTTCACGCATGTTGAACTCCTCGAAGGGGTAAAAATCAGTTCCGAAGCGGCTTGCCCTTCTCCAGCATGTGCTGGATCCGGGCCTGGGTGTCGGGGTGGCCGCAAAGCTGAAGGAAGACTTCGCGCTCGAGGTCCAGGATGTCCTGCTCGCCGCGGGTAGCGCCGACCGGGCAGTCGCCTCCGGTCATGACGTAAGCGAGCTTTTTGCCGACCACCGCGTCGTGGGGGGTCGCGTAGCCACCTTGCCGCATCTGGAAGAGGAACGCCTCGATGGCGCCGCGACCAGATGCGCCGGGGAGCTTGAACGTCCGCTTGCGGGGCGGCTTGTACCCGCCGGCGACGAGCCCGAGCGCGAGGCGCTTGGCGTCGGCGATCTGACGGTCGGGGTCGAGGGTGACATGGTCGGTGGGGCGCAGGAAGCCTGCGTCGCGCGCCTCTTCGCAGCTCGTCGCCACCTTCGCCATGCCGATGTGCTCGAACGCCTTCTGGACGAACGGGTTGGGATCGTACGCTACGCCGGCCGGGATGTCGCCCATGTAGCGGGCCAGCAGCTCTTTGCAGCCGCCACCGCCGGGGATGAGCCCGACACCAACCTCGACGAGGCCGGCGTACAGCTCACCCGCTGCGACGGTCGCCGCAGCGTGCATGGTCACCTCGACGCCGCCGCCGAGCGTCAAGCCCCAGGGCGCGGTGACCACGGGCTTCTCGCTGAACTTCGCACGCATCAGGAGCTGCTGCATGCCGTTGACGGCGGTCTCGATGCCCTTCCAGTCCTGCTGCATGGCGCCCATCAGGATCATCAGGATGTTCGCACCCGCGCAGAACGCGCCGGTGGAGCCGACGTGGCCCTGATTGCCCACGACCAGCGCTTCGAACCGGCCGGCGTCCAACATGTCGAGGGCCTCGGCGTACATGGGGAAGATCATGTCGTCGAGCGCGTTCATCTTCGAGTGGAACTCAAGGCACAGCACCCGGTCGCCAAGATCGAGCAGCGAAGCCGAGACGTTGCTCTTGATCTCGCCGCCGTTGGCGCGGACATCCTCGAGCTTGAGCTGTCCGGCGCTCTGGGGCACGCGGGTGATCGCGCCCGAGCCGCCGCTGGACCAAAAGCTTCGCTGCCCGGCGAGGTCCCCGCTCGCCGGCCGGTCGTAGAACTTGGTGCGGCCAGAAGCCAGCATGTCCTTGACCCAGTTCGGGACGACGTGGCCGTCCTTCTCGAGGCGCCCGACCGTCTCGGGCACACCGAGGGCGTCCCAGGACTCAAACGGGCCGTGGTCCCAGGCAAAACCCCACTTCATCGCGTTGTCGATGTTCACGACGTCGTCCGCGATCTCGCCGACGCGGTTCGCGGCGTAGATCAGCACGTCCGCCGTCACGTTCCAGGCGAACTGGCCGGCTTTGTCGGGGTGATTCAGGATGATCTTGGCGCTCTCGATGCTGCCCTCGGCCTTGCGGGCCGCTCCCAGCGCGTCGAAGCGCACCTTGCCCTGCGGTGCGTACTCGCCTGTTTCGGCGTTGAGGGCCAGGATTTCAGTTTTACCCTCGGCATTCTTAGTCTTCTTGTAGAAGCCTACGCCGGACTTCTCACCGAGTGAGCCGGCGTCGATCAGCTTCTGCACGAAGCTCGGGACGACGAAGTCCTCCCGGTGTTCGTCGTTGGGGCAGCCGTCGTGAATCCCGTGGATGACGTGGGCGAGCGTGTCCAGCCCGACCAGATCGGCGGTGCGGAACACGGCGGAGCCCGGTCGGCCCATGGGCTTGCCCCAGATGGCGTCGACCTGCTCGACGGTGAAGCCGCCGGCGACCATATGCTTGAAGATGGAGACCATGCCGAAAGTGCCGACCCGGTTCGCGATGAACGCAGGCGTGTCCTTGCCGTAGACGATGCCCTTGCCGAGCACGCGCTCGCCGAAGTCGTGGATGGTGCGGACCACGGCGGGGCTGGTGTCGGGACCGGCCACGAGCTCGAGCAGGCGCATGTACCGGACAGGGTTGAAGAAGTGCATCACCAGGAAGTCCGACCGCAGCTCGGCCGACCAGCCGGCGGTGAGCGCGGCGATCGGGATGCCTGAGGTGTTGGACGACACGATCGCGCCGGCCTTCCGGTTCTTCTCCACCCAGGCGAAGACCTTCTGCTTGATGATCAACATCTCTGCGACGGCTTCGATGATGAGATCGCACTCAGCGAGCCGGGCGGCATCGGTGTCGTACTCGCACGGGCTGATCCGCGCGGCGTCGGCTGCGCGGTAAAGCGGCGCGGGCTTCAGCTTCGCGAGGTTGGCCACCCCGGCTTTGCTGACCGCCCGGATGTCCGCGCCCTTGTTGTCTCCCCCTGCCGCAGCGGCGTCGTACCCCCGCGGTGGGATGTCAAACAACAGGCTGTCAATGCCTGCATTGGCGAGGTGGGCGGCGATGCCCTGCCCCATGACGCCGGCCCCGAGGACCGCAACTTTCCGAATCTGCCGTGGGGTGCCGATGGTCATGAGAACCTCATTGAATGAATCTTCATTCAGCTAATCCCCCGGGGGAGACCCGGCCAGACAAAACGCCCGGGGAGCGCTCCCCACCCCGCCCACCGCTACCAACTCGCGGCCAGCTCGGCCGTCACCGCGCGCCCAGCCCCGGGCAGCACACCACCGGAGTGGGTGATTTCGTCGCCGGTTGGGTAGTAGACTCCCCAGTCCAGCAGGTTTCGGACCCCGAGGGACCAGCCCAGCCGGCCGCTTCTGGCCTGAGCCTCCGCCGACTTCGCATCTTCGTCCTGCGACCTGCGGGCGGCCCTGCCAAGCGCGATGCTCCCCGTCGCGTTGACGTCCCAGACGAGCACGGTGGGGGTCCGCGCTCCGCCCAGACCCAGCCGTGAGGACTCCGACCGCACGCGCGATGCCAGCGTGATCCCCGCCGCCAGCGGCATCGCTCCGCGGACGCCCACGATGACGCTCGGGGAGTTCTCCAGGGGCTCACCGTCGAACAGGCTGTCGGTGCGCGACCGCTGCGCGGTGATGGTCGCCCCGGCGAGCCAGCCCCTGCGCCACTCCCTTCGTAGCTCGCCCTCTACGCCGACCGCGTTGATCGGGCGGGTGTCGTTGGCGTACTGGAGCTTCGTGGCCTGCTGCAGCTCGGGCGCGTCCGGGTCGGGCGCGGGGGGCGTGGTGGTCAAGATGATCAGGTTGTCGATGCGGTGTCCGAAGCCGGAGACGGTCAAGGTGCTGACCTCCCCGAGCCGGCGCGTGTATTCGACCTCGCCGGACCAGATGTGCTCCGGCCCGAGGTCGGGAGCGGCGATCTGGGTCACGCCGTTGTCGTTGTACCCGAGCTCGTAGGGGGAGGGAGCGCGGAACGCACGACCGCCGAGGACCTTGACGGTGTTGTGCTCTCCGGGCCGCGCGATCAGGGCGAGCCGGGGGTTCACCGTCACCCCGAACGTGGAGTAGGCGTCGAGCCGGGCGCCGCCGGAGAGCGAGAAGGCCCGCGTCGGGTTGAGATCGGCGAGCAGGTAGCCGGAGTACACCTGGAACGGCGTATTGCTGGACAGGTAAGCGCCTGCGTTGTCCGAGCCTTCCAGCCCGGCTTGTAGGTGCAGGCGCGCCTCCGCCCCGCCGGTCAGGCCGAGCCATGCGGTGGGGTTGAGCAGCACCCGGGCCTCGGCCCCGCCCCAGGTGCCGCGCCAGCTGTCGGCTACGACGTCGTCTGGCTCGGCCTCGCCGTCCGCCGACACCTCTCCCGCGTAGGGATAGCGCCCCTCGAAGGTGTAGCGATCAACGTAGGCTCGGGTAGCGAGCGTGGTGGCTTTGCTGAGCACCGGCTCCCAGCGCACTTCGGCGAAGCCGCGGGCGTCTTCGCTCTGCGCTCGGGGGTCCGCGAGGATCGTGTCATACGCGCCGGTTGGAATCCCTTTTCGTCGCAGATTTCCCCAAGCGACCACCGACCAGTCCGTGCCGGTCAGGCGCGCGCTGGCTGCCGCTGCGCTGGCTGCAGCGGCGTCCTGGCTGGTGCCGAGCGGGTTCTCGTCGGTCGCCAGCTCGGGGAACTGGTAGTCCAGTCCTTGCGACAACAGGCCACCTGCATTGACGGAGAGCCAGCTCTCTCCGAGCTTCACGCGCGTCCCCGCGCTCACCCGTGCGGTCCGCTCGGACTCCGCGCCAAGCACCACGTGGGTCGGCAGCGCAGCTTCGCCCGACCGAGAGACGAGGTTGACCACCCCGAGGAAGGCGTTCGAACCGTAGAGCACCGAGCCCGCGCCGCGGACCACCTCGATGCGCTCCACGTCCGACAGGTCGATGGCGCCGTCGTGGCCGACGTAGGACGCGCCAAGCTGGTCGTCGTTCAGCGTGTGTCCGTCGCGGGTGAGCAGGATGCGGTTGTTGTAGTCGCCGGAGCGGGCAAATCCACGCACTCCTAGGTACTCGTAGGTGCCGTCCGAGGTGCCGTAGAAGCCACGCGCGTTGGAGAGGGCCTGCCACACCGTGGTATCGCCGAACAACCGCAGTTCGTCCGCGCTGACTAGGGTGACGCTCGCCGGGGCGTCCTCGGCGCTCTGTGCGGTCCGGTTCGCTGCGGTGACTTCGTTCAGGGAGACCAACGCGGCGGTCACGGGCGCTGCGGTGTCGGTCGCCACGTCTACGTCGACATCGTAGGGGTGGAAGCCGGGCGAGGTGACGACAAGGTGATGCGAGCCGACGCGGACACCCGCGAGCACCGCGGGCGTGAACCCGGCGGGGACACCGTCCAGATCGATCTTTGCGCCGCGCTCGGGCGCTTCGACTATGATGCTGCCGGTGAGCCAGGGCAGGTCGACGGGGAACTCGAGCGTCTGTTCGGCCCGTAGCTCCAACGCTACCACGACGGGACGATGGCCGACCGCGGAGATGGACAGCTCGTGTTGGCCCGGTGCAAGATCGACGTTCAGGGGGAGGAACCCCAGTTGTGCGTCGATCGGGCTCGGGCTCACCCAGGCCTGCTGGGCGTCTGGGCGCGACCCGATCAGGATCACGGAGGCTCCCTCCGACGTGGGGTCCATCGCGCGGAGGTGCAGGCTG
>SHYV01000149.1 GCA_009692605.1 Myxococcales bacterium | reverse complement strand
GGCGTGGAACATGTCCCAGCCCCCGCTGTCGTTGGGGTACGCGCGGGGCCAGTTGCCGTTCAGGTCCAGCAGCGTTTCAGGGCCCGTCGACGTGAAGACGGGGCCGGCGATCGTGGGCGAGATGACGAGGGCGAGGACGGTTGTGATCAGCATCCGGAGAGTATACCACTTTTCGTGGGCGGGGTGCCGGTTGTGGTGGGGTCAATGTGTTTCCCCCGCATCGGTGCCCGCTGTTTCTAATCGCAGGCTCGGTCGGTGACGGTGAGCGCGCGGATGAGATGCCGGTTGGTCTCGCCCCCGGTCCCGGCCGTGAACCCGACGTAGGCCGGGAACGCGAAGGTGCCCGTCAGGTCCTGATCGATGAAGGTCACTCCATCGATGGTGACGCTGACGTGCGGGTCGGCGACCCGTACGCTCATCGTGTGCCAGCCCGTGCCTTCCTGCTCAGGGAGGGCGGCCCAAGCCGCGGGGCCGTCCGCGTCGCCGTTGAAGGTGAACGCGACGTGGTCCGCGTCGGTGGGGTCGTACCCGTCGTTGAAGTAGGTGTCCACCTCGATGCTCCAGCCTGGAAGGGCGGGGCCGGCGGTGCACGTGGCGTCGCCGCCGTAGCCGATGCCGCAGCCGCTTCCCCCGAGGTAGGTCGCGATTCGCGTGGTGTCGAGCGCGGTGAGCGAGATGCCGTCCGCGCCGGTGCCGTCCCCGATGTAGAAGTCGAAGTCGATGTCCACGACGTCTCCGGTGACCGCGGCGGTGGTATCGAACGCCGACCCGACCTGGGTGTCGATGGCGTCGGTCAGCACGAGGTAGTTGTTCGGGCCGTCCCAGTAGGCCGAGCCTTCGTAGTGCCAGGTCGAGATGCCGAGGTTCTCCGAGGTGGTCGTCCCGTCCTGACAGACTTGGATGAGGTCGGAGACCTCGGAGCAGCTGTCCGCTGCTTGAATCGTGATGGTGTGGTCGCCCGACGCTGGCGCCGGCCAGACCGTTGATACCGGGCCTGGTGCGACGGTGTCGGTGCCGAGAACCGCCCCGTCTACGCGCCAGGTGATGTCCACGCTGCCGCTGTCTGGGTCGAGGATCGTTCCGGTCAAGACTTGGTCGACGGTGGGCTCGGCGAAGATGCTGCCATCCAGCGGGCTGGTGAGCGTGGCGACCGGCGGCGTGTCAACGTCTGCCGTGAGCGGTACCACGACGATCGGCTCATCCGGGTCGTCGCTCACGATCGTGAGCTCGCCTTCTCCCGTGCCGGAGACGTCGATGGACAGCTGCTCCCCGGCGCCGAGCGTGACCGGGAGGAGGACGGTCGCGGTCCACTCCCCGGTCGTCGTCGCGGACTCCAGCGTCAACGGGCCATCGCCCTCATTCTTCACAGTGACCACGTCATCGTACGTGGCTTCGCAGATCCTGCCCGCGACCTCCTCCGGGGAGACCGCGATGTCGGGCTCCACCACCGCGGGCTCGTCCTTTGCTCCGCCGAGACCGTATTCGACGCACGCCGCGACCAGAATCAGCGGTCCCAGAAGGGGTGAGGATGAAGGACGCATGGGGGCATCGTACCCTGTTAGTCCAGACCGCGAGAGTGCCCTTGAGTATAGCCGCTGCCCCCGCGCCTGAAGCCCACGTTCGCATTGAGCGCGGTGAGGTGACCGTGCTCGCGTTCGATCGGCCGAACAAGAAGAACGCGATCACCACTGCCATGTACACAGCGTTTGCGGACGCATTGACCGCCGCGGCGATGGACGATTCGGTGCGCGTCGTGCTGTTCGTGGGCTCCGGCGGGAACTTCACCGCGGGGAACGACCTCTCCGACTTCCTGCAGAACCCACCCGCCGGTGAAGGCTCGCCCGTCTTCAGGCTCTTGGACGCGCTTCGGACCTTCCCGAAGCCGCTGGTCGCGGCGGTGGACGGCTTCGCGATTGGCATCGGGACGACCATGCTCCTGCACTGTGATCTGGCCTACGCCTCCGATCGGGCGCGCTTCCAGATGCCGTTCGTGAACCTCGGCCTGACCCCTGAAGGGGGGAGCTCCTACCTCTTGCCACGATTGGTTGGTGTTGCGCGCGCCAGCGAATGGCTGTTCTTCGGTGAGCCGTTCTCGGCGGACGACGCCCTTCGCGGTGGCCTCATCAACGCCATCGTGGCGGCGGACGAGCTCGAGGAGCACGCCCGTTCGCGGTGCGCAGCCCTCGCCCGCAAGCCCCCTGCCGCGCTTCGGGCCGCGAAGGAGCTGCTGCGGGCTCCGCAGCGGCAGGCATTGCACGACGCCATGGCTCGAGAGGGGGAAGAATTCGTCGCCCGGCTCTCCACGCCCGAGGCCATCGAGGCCCTTAAACGGTTCCTCGCTCCCCGATGAGCGTTCGGAGCCATCGGGCATCTTGAGACCGCCCCCGCCCCCTCGCGCCGCCAGCCCGCAGCTCGGCCTGTTTCCAGCGCTCGAACGCGGTGTGTCGGGGGCGCCTGAGAGCGTTGACCAGTGGCGGGTCGAAGAGCAGCAGCCCCTCTTCTCGCCGACTCGCCCGGAGCCTGTCCACATCGCCCCCGCGTTCAGGGGCGGACGACTTGCCGAGCTGGCAGCGGAGCTCCCGCCGGAGATCCGCTTCGGCACGTCGTCCTGGACCTTCCCGGGATGGCCTGTCTGGGGCGGGAAGTACACGATGGACCGACTGGTCCAGCAGGGGCTCGCCGCCTACGCCACGCACCCCCTGTTCCGAACCGTCGGGGTCGACCGCACATGGTACCGACCGATCCCGGCGTTGGAGTTCTCCTCGATGCAGGCCGACGTGCCCGGGGATTTCAGCTTTCTTGTGAAGGCGCACGAGGACGTGACCACGGCGCGCTTCCCTCGACACGCCCGGTACGGTGCGCGTGCCGGTCAGCTGAACCAGCGCTTTCTTGACGTCGACTACGCGATGGAGGAGGTGGTTCGGCCGTTCGTCGAGGGGCTCGGCGAGGGGGTGTTGCTGTTCCCGTTCTCCCCGCAGGCTGAGCTGACCCAGCGGGCGTTTGACTTTCCGGGTCAGCTCGACCGGTTCCTGAGCGCTTTGCCGCGGGGACGTTGGCGCTACGCGGTGGAAGTACGAAACGCGAGCCTGCTGACACCGCGATTTGCGGACGTGCTCGAGGCGAGGGGGGTGCTGCCCTGCCTTGTGGGATGGGCCGGGATGCCATCCGTCGTCGAGCAGGCACACCTCACCCGGGCGCTGATGCGACCGGAGCGGGTCGTTCGGTGGATGCTGCATCCGGGGCTGGCTTATGAAGACGCCAAGGCGAACTACGCGCCGTTCACGGTGTTGAAGGCCCCCGATCCGGCGGGGCGTGAGGCGGTGGTCGAGGTCATCCGCGGCGCGAAAGCAGCCTGGGTTGTGGTGAACAACAAGGCCGAGGGGTGCGCTCCGCTGTCGATCAGCGCGCTCGCGGAGCGGCTCGTGGGCGCGGCGTAGCGGGCGCCGGTTCCGGACCGGTGGGATCGCCTTGAGTTTTTGCGCTTTCGGGCTATCCGCCGCGCATGTCTGAAACTGAACCTGCCGCGGCTTCGCCCGGACCCTTCGCGAACGTGCCCCCCACGCTGGCAGCCACGTTGGCCGCTCGCGGGTTTACCGAGCTTACACCTGTACAGTCTGCAGTTATCGCCGCCGAGGCTGGCCGGGATCTACTGGTCTCGGCAAGAACGGGGTCTGGAAAGACGGTCGCGTTTGGACTTCGCGTTGCCGGGCTGCTGGAGCGGCGCGGCAAGCCCGGCGCCTTGGTGGTGTGTCCGACCCGAGAGCTGGCCATGCAGGTGGCTAAAGAGCTCGAGTGGCTTTTTTCGGGCGGGCCCGGCGACCAGGGGCTGCGGGTGGCCACCTGTGTGGGTGGGATGGACCCACGGCGTGAGTCGATGCAGCTTGGCGCGGGCGTGGAGGTCGTCGTTGGGACGCCAGGTCGGCTGTGCGACCACATCAACCGGAAGAACCTGCGGCTCGACGCTTTGGCCGCCGTCGTGCTGGATGAGGCGGATGAGATGCTCGACATGGGGTTCCGGGACGAGCTGGAGATCATCCTTCAGGCCTGCCCGAAGGAGCGCCAGACCTTGTTGTTCTCCGCGACCTTCCCGCCGCTCGCCGTGGCGCTGGCTGAGGAGTACACCCGCAGTCCGGTCCGCTTGGCGCTCACTGACGCACGGGAGCCGCACGCCGACATCCAATGGGTGGCCATGCTTCATGCTCCGCGGGAGCGAGAGGCGGTCGTCGTGAACGTGCTCCGTCACTATGACTCCCGCGCTGCGCTCGTTTTTTGCCATACCCGGGAGACCGTGCACCGGGTGCACGCGATGCTGTCGGAGCGGGGGTTTTCGGCTGCTGTGTTGTCCGGGGATCTTGGGCAGGCTGAGAGGAGCCGCGCGCTGGCGGCCGTGCGTGACGGCCGGGCTCGCGTGCTTGTAGCGACCAACGTCGCTGCGCGTGGCATTGACTTGCCCACGCTCGATCTGGTCATCCACGCTGACTTGCCGCACGACGTCGAGAGCTTCACCCACCGATCAGGCCGCACCGGGCGTGCTGGCCGAAAGGGCATCGCAGTGGTGCTCGTCGCGGCTTCCCGGCGGCGGGCTGCCGATCGGCTCTTTCAGAACGCGAGGGTGAACCCCGAGCGGCTGATGCCGCCGAGGCCGGACGCCATCCGACTGCTCGACGAGGGGCGCCTTGGGGCTGCCGTCCTGGCCGGCCTGACGGAGTCGGGGGATGACGATCTCGCGCTGGCCGAGAAGCTCCTCACCCAGCACTCCCCCGCGGCCCTGGTCGCGTCACTCGTGGCGTCGTATCGCTTGCAGCTGCCGACGCCGGAAGACTTGCCCGAGACGTTCGCTTTGGGCCGGCGCGAGGAGCGGCCGCGGGAGTTTCCTCCCACTCGCGGGTTCGAGGCTCAGGGTCGTCAGGGCGAGCGTCGGGACGAGCGTCCAAACGATCGCTTCGAGCGCGGCCCGGTGCAGGAACAATCGGTCTTCCGCCCGGATCCGCGCAGTCACGACGATCGGGGTCCCCGCCCGCAGGACGATCGCGGGTTTCAAGCTCGTCCACGGGACGATCGTGGCCCGGCCCCTCGGGACGATCGCGGTCCCGGTCCTCGTGACGATCGCGGGTTTCAGGCTCGTCCACGCGACGATCGCGGCCCCGGCCCGCGCGACGATCGCGGTCCCGGCCCGCGTGAGGATCGGGGGTTCCAAGCTCGCCCTCGGGACGATCGCGGCCCCGGCCCGCGCGACGATCGCGGCCCCGGCCCGCGTGAGGATCGGGGGTTCCAAGCTCGCCCTCGGGATGATCGCGGCCCTGGCCCACGCGATGCCCCCCGACCTGCTGCGACCGAGGGGGGCATGCGCCCGCCGACCCGGTCGCCGGCGCCTACCGCGGCAGGCCCGAGCGCTGCGCCGAAGAAGCACGGTGCGGCGACGTTCAAGGTCAACCGGGGGTTCAAGCACAACGCCGAGCCCTTTTGGCTGGTGCCGTTGTTCTGCCGGCGAGGCCGGGTGGACCGCGAGGTGATCGGGCGCATTGACATTCGCGAGCGTGAGACCTGGTTCGAGATCGACCCGACCGCCGCGGAGTCCTTCGCGCAGTCGGTGGCGATGCCCGATCAACGCGAGCCAGGCGTGAAGTTCGACAGGGTGGACTGACCGGGGGGCCGCAGCCCACGCGGCTGGTCCGACCTACTCGGAGAACAGGAACGGGTACGTGACCAGCGCCATCCCGCCCCCTTTGGGCTCCGGGAACTTCATCCGGAGGAACCGCGCCGTCAGGCAGGACTCTACCGCGGGCATCGGACTGGACGGGCGAGTGGTCGCAGAGGAGACGCTGCCATCCGCGGCGATGGTGAACTTCACCGCGATCTTCCCCGACAGTCCAGGGTGGACCTGAAGCTCCTTCTGGTAGCAGTAGCGGATTGAGGCCATGTTCTGCTTGATCACGCGGTCCACCTCGGCCCGGTCGAGAGAGCCGAGCAGGATGACGCCGGACACGGTCTTCACAGCGCCGTCCTCGTGCACGCGGCCGTCGTGCGGCACGAATTCCCCGCCGTGCCCGCTGCGCGTGGTCAGTCCTACGCTCTCGGTGACGCCGCCCCCTCCGAACCCGTCGCTGCGCGCGTTGAAGCCGGGCCCGTTCAGGCTCGTGGCGCGCCCCTGCAGCCCGGTCACGCCGTTCGTGACTGAGCCAGGTAGGCTTGAGTCCCCGATGCTGGCCAACACGGCGCCCAGTCCTTTGAGCACCCTTGTCGCGACGTCCTTGTCGGATGGTGCTCCCTGCGGCTTTGTGTGTCCCTTCTGGGCCGCTCCCTCGGGCCCTTTGGGAGCCCCGGTGGCTGCCGTCTTCACCTTTTGCACCAGAGGCGGTGGGGGGACGGTTCGCATCAGCTCGAGGATGACCGCGGGGCGGGTGCCGTCCATCGTGCTGGACTCGGGTGGCGGCGGCACAGTCCCGAGGGCGTAGCCGAACAAGCTTGCGCTCACGCCGAGAAAGCCCAACAGTGAGAGCATCGGCGTATCGATGCCGACAGGCTCCCCCGGAACCCGGCGCGACGGGTCCACCTCCTGAACGACGTAGATCACCGGACCCACCTCGACGAGCAGCCGCGCCCCGCCATCAAGCACGGTCTCCCCGGTGACGTTGGTGCGCACGGGCCCCAGCTCATCCCCCTCGGTGTCGACGAAGGCGACCATGTCGAAGCTGGGCACGAACACCCAGCCTCGAGGGTCTCGATGGAGCCGGGGCAGGTCCCCGCGGCCGGGGCGGGCGCTGGTGCGGATCAAGCGGGGTGCTGTCGGGTCTACGCTGTCGCATACGAGCTCGACCGCGCAGCCCCCGTCGACTTGCCTGACCTCTAGCACCTCCTCGGCGACAAACGCGACGATCTCCAGCTTGCGGGGGGCCGCCCCCGGCCGCGGGGGCAGCAACGAGCCCACGGGGTTGGTTCGCAGCAGGAAGCCCAGCGCGTTCTCGCCTGAAGCGGTGGTCTCGGTGTCGTGGAGCTCGTGGAACATGAGAAGCCTCGGGTGAACGCTGCTGGTTCAGCTGCAGTGGGTCGGGGAGAAGCGCGGGAATTCCGCACACTCTCTGGGACCACTGTCCGTTCTGGAGGTTCGCAAAGGCTTCGTCAAGGCTGCGTCGCCCATAGCGACCGACCGATCCCAACGAAAGAGGGCCGGGAGCGTGTGCGCTCCCGGCCCTGGTTCAGTCTACTACGGGCGCCTACCCAGGCGAGAAGATGAACGGGTACTTGACGATGACGATGCCGCCGCCCTTTGGCTCGGGGAATTGGAACTTCTGGAACCGCCCATTGATGCAGCTCTCAACCGCAGGGTTGTTCATCGTGGTGGAGCCGGTCGTCGCGGAGGACACTGTGCCGTCCTTGGCGATGACGAACTTCTCCTGAATCTTGCCGCCGAGGGTGGGGTTCTTGGCGAGCTCCTTCTGGTAACAGTACCGGATGGCCGCCATGTTGCGCTTGATGACGGCGTCGATGAGCGCCTTGTCCAGAGCGCCGAGGATGATCGGGTCCCCGCCGACGGTGCCGATGCCGCCCTCGCCCTTCGACCCGAAGTTGCCGCCACCCGAGCCGTAGCCTGAGGCGCCGGACCCACGGCCCTTGGTGCCAAGCCCGCCGAGCCCGTCCGCGGTGCCGCCACCGCCGAGACCGCCGCCTCGTGCACCGAGACCGCCGGAGCCCATCTGCGTGCCCTTGGAGCCGATGAGGCCGCCGATGCCGTTCATCATGTTGGCGTTGAGGCCAGTGGCGCCCAACGCGGAGTCGAGGGTCGAGTCGTCCCGGAGGGCACCGAGGATACCGGCGTTCTGGGCGATCTCACGGTCGAGCTGCTGCTTCTGCAGCTGAACCTTGTCGCCCTTGGCCTTCTCCATCTTCGCGTCTTTCTTGCCGACCTTCCCTTCTTCCTTCTTGGCCTTGGCGCCTTCGCCGGCGTCGGGGTTCGCGTCGGGCTTCTTGTCATGGATCTCCTCTTTCTTCTGGAGGAGCAGGTCCACGAGGTGCTGGTCGAGGGTCAGCGAGCTGTCGGTCGGCGGGGGAGGGATCACCGCGAGGGCGATGCCGAACATGATTCCGACGAACGCGACAAAGCCGAGGATCGCCAGCAAGGGGTAATCGATGTTGTCGACAGACTTCGCGATGGCCTTCTTGCCGGGGAAGACCTGATGGGCGACGAAGATCGTGACCCCAAGGTCCACCACCAGCCGCGCGTCTTCACCGATCTGGACCGAGTAGGACTGGCCGCTCTTCTTGGCTCGACCGGCGGTGACCAGATCGTCGAATGAGTAGCGAGTCTCGCCGATGTCGACGAACCCGGCCCACTTGTCGTGTACGTTGGCCTCCCATCCGTTGCCGACGAAGGTGAAGAGGGGGTAGTTCCGGGTGGGGAGCAGTTCGGCGGGTACGAAGAAGGCCTGCTTCATCTTGCTCACGTCCGGGGTGACCCCGATGACGTCGGTGCCCAGCGTGACGCGCTGGGATTTCGAGAAGAGCTTCATGTCGACCACGGAGTCGCCGAACACCTGAGCAACCTCGAGCAGGCGGCCCTTAGATCGATCTGCTCCGCTGTCGTTGGCGGACGCGGAGGCGCGCATGACGAAGGACATGACGTCCTCCTCGGGCTCGTCTTCGCCGAGCTCATGGCGTTCCTGCGCAGCACCCGGGTCGGTGTGGTCGTCGTGAGGCGCGGGGACGTTGACGCGGGTCTTCTCCTCTTCGTCAGCAAAAGCGGCGTCGTCCATGATGCGTACCACCACTCGGATTCCGCCGAATCCGATGGTGTCCCCGCTGGAGATGACGACGTTGTTCACCGGGTGACCGTTCACGGTCGTGGCGTTGTCGCCAACCAGGTCGAGCAACTGCACGGAGCCGTCCTCGTTCACGTTCAGCACTGCGTGCAGATCGGACAGCGACTCGGACTCGATGCGCAGCATCGCGGCCGGGCCCTTGCCGATGGTGACGCTCTCGGCGTTGAGCTCCTCACGGCGGAGGAACTCGCCACTGTTGAAGATCTCAAAGGTGAGGACGAGGGACTTGGAAGCCATCTTGGAGACCTCGGGGCGCGAGCGCACATCGGGGGAAGGGCCGAAGCCCGGCATTCAGCGAGTAGATAATTCAGTGTTTGCCTCGCCAGCCGGCGAGGTTCGGTCGGACTAGCGGGTCCGACTAACGGACTTCGTCGATTGACTCTTCCATCTCGGGGTTGAAGTTCTCTCGCATCTTGATGAGCGGGTTGAACGAGGCCTTCTTGCGGTCGAGCACGAGGGCGGACGACGGCTTGACCATCTCGCCTTCGACGTCCAGACCTTCGAAGTCGATCTCGGTCTTCGACTTGTACTGGATCTTCCGGCCGCTATCGGCGTCGATCTCGTCCTCGTCGGCGAGCGCAGGCTGCGAGTACGAGCCGAGCGCCAGAAGCGCGAGGGCGAAGGAGAGTAGGCGGAAATGGGACATGGGCACACTCCAGAAGTGGATGGCGCTGGGCGCCGGGAGGAGGGAACAGCGCTGGGCGCCGGGAACTCCCGTCGGTCTTATCTTCGCCGACTGCGAGGTGAGAGACAAGCGCGTGGCTGAAAGGTTCCCGTCAAAAGATCGATGGCCCGTCGGCTCGCGCCTCACCGGACCTGCCCGATGGACGCTTCTGCCCGATCCTCGAAGTTCGCACGGAGCTCGATGATCGGGTTGAACCGCACCCGCCTGGCCTCGAACGTGAAGGTTCCCGTGGGCCTCTGCGTGGCGCCTTCGATCACCAGACTGTTCTCAATGTCGAGCTCGGTGATCGCCTTGTAGGTGATCCGGAGGTCGTCGGTCCCAGAAGCCTCCGCCGCCGCATGCAGGGTAGGGGCGGCCGACGCGGAGGCGACCAGGAGTTGTACGGCGTAGAAGCTGGCGAGGATGGGCATCAATGACTCCGGTTGTGGAGGCATGGACACCGGCCCGGCCGATGGGTTCCCGTTTTTTCGAGACTATGGCGTCGGGGCGGCGGGCGCGGGCTCGGCGGGGGCTGCGGGGGCCCCGGGCTCCGCCGGCGCGGGGGGAGCCCCGCCCATACAGCCTGCGGCCGCTCGGCCCGCGTCCAGCACGGAGCGCGCGTCGATGATGAAGGGCTCGATGTCGCCAGCTAAGCTGACGTCCTTCTCTTCAAGGATCGGCTTCACTTGCTCGAGCACCATGGTGATCTGGTCGCCGTAGTCGGGCGAGAGCGTGGGGCACTCCTTCATGTCCTTCTCGAGGCTGGCGACGGCGTCGCCCATGTCCTTGAGCTTCTTGGTCGCTTCTTCCTCGGCGGCCTTACGCTTGATGTCCTCGGCCTTGGCCGCGGCGATTCGATCGTCCTCGGCCTTCTGCTCGGCCTTGATCTGCTCCCCTAGCTCGAAGATGTCGTCGGTGGGCGAGAGTTGGCCCGACATCGCCTTCTTGAAGTCGTCGACGATGGACTGCGCTTTCTTGAAGTCCTTCGCGTACTTCATGTTGAAGGTGATCGCGTTCTTCACCACGGTGCGGTTGGTCGGGTTGTTCTTCAGCAACGACTCGTAGGCCTTCTGGGCCCCGACGTTGTCCTTCTCTCCGCGCAGCGCGATGGCGTAGCCGAGCTGCCCGTCCATGTTGCCGGGGTACTGCTTGACCACCGCCTCAAAACAGAGCTTCGCGAGGTCAAAGTCGCCGGAGTCCGCGGCGAGGTAGCCAAGGTTCAGGTTGGCCTCGACGTTCGCCGGATCGAGCTTGATGGCAGTCTTGAATTGCTCGATCGCCGCAGCGGCGTTCTTTTGGGCGAGGTAGGTGACGCCCATGTTGTTGTAGACGCCGGGATCGGTGTCGGACAGCGTCCGGGCCTTCTCGGCGCAGAGCAGGCTCATCGCGTAGCTGCCCATCGCATAGTAGGTGCGGGACAGGTTGCGGTACGCAGGCGCGTTCTTCGGGTCGCGCCCGAGCACATCCTGAGCCTGAGAGATCGCCGCGTCGTAGGCCTCGGCGCCGACGAGCGCATCGGTGTAGTTGTTTCTGGCCACGAGGTCTTCAGGGTGCGCGTCGACGTACCCCTTGTACACGGTGGACGCCTCTGCTGCCTTCTTGTTGTCCATCAGCACATTGCCGAGGTTGAACAACGCCTGATTGTACTCGGGCTGCAGCTCGAGGGCCTGGCGGTAGTACCGTTCGGCTTTGGCGTAGTCGCCCGTGCGCTCCGCGGACCAGCCGGCGTTGAACCAAGCCTTTACGTAGTTGGCGTCGGCGGTTGTCGCGGCCTCGAACAACGCTTGCGCTTCGGCGAACTTCGACGCCTGCAACGCGGCGACGCCCTTGGTGAACGCCTCCTTCGGGTTGACTACGAGGGTGTCGTTCACATCGTTAATGTGCTTGGATTCGCCACATGCGGTGAGACCGGGGGTGCCGAGCGTCGCGAGGAGCAGCAGCAGCGAGGGTACGATACGAGAGAAGGTGGTCATCTGGATTCCTTTTGAGGATCGGCCGTACGGGCCTAAGGCTCGGTCTCGAAGGTTGCGCTGGTGACCGCGGATGCAGTGAAGCGGTTCTGCGGAACGATCTCGTAGAGACCCGGGTAGTCGAGGGGGCGCAGCTCGCCGAGCTGGCGGGTCGCGTAGGCGGTGTTGATGTCGTACAGGTTCAGCTCGTATGCCTTCTTCAACGCGGACGAGTACGCAGCGACCGCCTTCTCGATCTGGGGGAACGCCTTTCCACCGATGGTGTCCTGATAGATGTCACACTGATCGCTGGTCAGGTAGCTCGGGCACTTCGACGTGGTGAAGGTGTCGGCCATGTCCTCGTAGACCTGGCCCAGCTTCACGAGCGACGCCAGACCCCACTCGCCGGCTCCGGTGTCGAGGACCTCGGTGTAGGTCTTCTCGATGGCGACGAGCGCCTTCGCCTTGGTGATGAGCTGGTCGTTGTAGGTCTTGTCCTCGAGCTTTTGGCTGACCTTGGAAGCGGGGCCGTTGATCCGCATCACGTTGAACTTCTTGAATTCGGCCTCGGCTAAGATGAACTTGATCTGGCCGATGTACTCCCGCGAGAGCTCGAACGTGGGGACGGCTGCGCCGGTCTTGCCGGGGGTGATCGCCTTGTCGAAGAAGGCTAGCGTGTCCTGCCAGTGCTTGGTGACGTTGGCGCTCTGTCCGAGCTTGTCCATCAGCAGCCCGTACCGGAGGCGGGCGAACATGATCTCGTCCAGCGTGGGCGGGGTCGGGGGGACCTGACCGGGCGCGAGCTTGGGGGGCGGAGCCGCCTTCCCGAAGAAGCTTAGGTAGATGCCGGACGCTTCCGTCACCTTGCCCTGGGCCTCGTAGGTCTTGGCAATGCCGAGCTTCAACCCATTCTGGCCCGCTTTCGTGGGGAAGGCCGCCATGTAGGCCTGATAGTCCTTGATCGAGAGCTCCCACTGTCCCATCGCGTTGCGGAACAGCGCCGCCGAGTAAATGGCGTCGGGGGCGCTGCGGTGGGCCTTGTCCAGATAGAAGAGCTTCTCATACCAGTCGGCCGCCTCGCTGAACTTGGCCTGCGACTCGTAGTCGAACCCGAGAGCCGCGACCTGGTCCTTGTAGTATTTGGACTTTGGGAACTTGTTGATGATCTCCAGGCGGACCGGGATGCCCTCGGTCGCTCGGCCAAGATCGTGCAGGTAGACGGTCGCGTTGTTGAGCGCGATGTCCGCCTTGGCTGAGACCGGGAACTCCTTGTAGAACGCCTGGTAGTCGGACGCGGCCTTCGACTTGTCCGAGCTCTTCTTGAAGTCCTCTTCGATCAGCGCGAGGCTGGCGTTCTCATACTGGTTGTAGACCTCTTTCTTGAACTCGGGGCCACCGAGGCCCGCCTGATCGAAGTACAGCTTGGCGTTGGACCTCAGGTTGATCAGGTCGTTCACGTCCCCGAAGTTGGCGAGGATGATGTTCGCGGCCTGCTCGGCGTCCTTCGAGGACGGGTCCATCTTGATGACGACGTTGAACCGGTCGGAGGCTTCCTTGAAGTGGTTCCGGGTGTTCAGCAGGTAGCCCGACTGGTAGATGACGCCGCGAACCTTGTCGCTGCTTGGGAAGAGCTGGGCGTACTGGTCGAGCGCCTTGAGCTTCTTGCCTTCCCACTCGGTGAGGGGCTGCTCTGCGTGGCTGCCCGGATCGGGGCCGGCT
>SHYV01000148.1 GCA_009692605.1 Myxococcales bacterium | reverse complement strand
CTACGTGGAGGGCACGACGTTCTGGCTCGCGCTCGACACCTACGTCGGCTCCAGCGAACAGAGCGGGCCCTATGTGGTCACCGTGGACTTCGTTGCCGGTGGGGAGCCGCCTCCCGACGATACCGGCGAGCCGGAGCCGATGGACTCCGGGGTCTGGTCCGGGCCGGCCGCCCCCGGGGAGCGGGTTCGTATCAGTCGGTTGGGAGGTTGTGGCTGCGCGGCCCCTGTCCAGTCTGGTTTTGGGATCGCCGGCGCTCTGCTCGCGGGGTTGCTCGTCGGTCGGCGCCGGCTCCGGGCGTGAGTCGCCAAGTCACCGACGCGGAGCGGATCACTGCGCTCGTGAACGAGGTGGCGGTGCTCGCGGCCGAGAACGCTGCGTTGCGCGAGGCGGCCGAGCGGGACCGCGACAACGAGCGATTCCTCGAGTCCATCGTGGAGTACATCCCGGACATGATCTTCGTAAAGGACGCACAAGAGCTGCGTTTTGTGCGATTCAACGCGGCAGGGGAAGCGCTGCTGGGCTTCCCGCGGGCCGACCTGCTCGGCAAGAGCGATCGTGACTTCTTTCCCCATGAAGAAGCGGATTTTTTCCTGAACAAGGACCGTCAGGTGCTCGCCGCAGGGGGGGTGCTCGACATCCCGGAGGAGCCGATCCACACGACGCGCGGCGTGCGGTATCTCCATACCAAGAAGATCCCGATCCACGGCGATGATGGCAAGCCGCGGTTCCTGCTCGGCATCTCCGAGGACATCACCGAGCGAAAATTGAGCGAGGAGCACCTCGCGCGGCGCACGCGCGAGCTCGCATCTGCGAACGCTGACCTGCTGCGGGTCGATCGGGACCTTCGTTACTCGCACGCGCGACTCAGAGCGTTGCTTGAGCATTTTCCGGGTGTGATGTGGACCACCGACGCCGAATTCCACTTCACATCCACGGCGGGCGCTCTGGCGGAAGCGGTGGGCCTTGCTCCCGACCGTGTGATCGGGGAGCCGGTCGAGGCGTGGCTCCAGCCGGCCGGGCCCGGCCAAGACGTCATGGCCCTGCACCGTCTGGCCTTGCAGGGGCAGCCCCAGGGCTATGAATTCCGCGCGCTCAACCGCACCTTCGAGGTCCGCCTGTGCTGGCTGGGCGAGTCACCGGCCGAAGGCCTCATCGGCGTTGGACTCGACGTGACCGAGCGTCGGCGCGACGAAGCAGAGCGTTTTGAGCAGCGGCTAGAGCGGGCGCAGAAGCTCGAAATGCTCGGACTGCTCGCCGGGGGCATTGCCCACGACTTCAACAACCTCCTCACCGTGATCCTCGGGAACGCGAGCCTCGCGCTGCTCCGGATGTCTGGACATTCTCCGGCTCGTGTGCCCGTCGAGCGGGTGCAGAGCTCCGCGCAGACCGCGGCAGATCTCACTCGCCAGCTTCTGGCCTACTCGGGAAAGGGCAGGTTCGTGGTGGAACCCGTCGATCTCTCCGCGGTGGTGCGGGAGATGGGGATGCTGTTCAAGGTCTCGGTCGGAACGCAGGCGTCCCTGAAGTTCAACCTCGCCGCAAATCTGCCGCTCTGTGAGGCCGATGGGTCACAGATCCGTCAGATCCTGATCAACTTGATCACCAACGCGTCGGATGCCCTCGGGGGCGGTCCCGGGAACATCACGCTCACGACGGGCACGGTGGACGCTGATCGTGAGTATCTGTCGCGGGCTTGGCTCGACGAGAGCCTGCCGCCGGGGCCGTACGTCTGGGTCGAGGTCTGCGACACCGGCGCCGGGATGGCGCCGGACACGCAGAACCACATGTTCGATCCGTTCTTCACCACCAAGGACAAGGGCCACGGGCTCGGGCTCTCCGCCACGCTGGGCATCGTCCGCGGGCACAGGGGGGCGATCCGGGTGTACAGCGAGCTGGGGGTAGGCACCACGATCCGAATCCTGTTTCCGGGGAGTGGGCCGGGCCATCGGGCCGAAGTCGCGGCGCCGGAGCCGCGCGTTGGCAGCGGCCCGTTGGGGCGCATCCTGGTGGTGGACGACGAGCAGGCCATCCGCACATTCGCGAGCGACGTGCTCACCGGGCTCGGGTTTCTCGTGCTCACGGCGGCGGACGGGGTGGAGGCCCTGCAGGTGATAGGCGCCCACAGTGGTCAGGTGGACGCGGTGCTGCTGGACATGACCATGCCGAGGATGGGTGGAGAGGAGGCGTTTCGCGAGATGCGCAAGGTCAAGCCTGATATTCGGGTGCTGCTTTCCAGCGGCTACAACGAGCAAGACGCAACCAGCCGATTCGCGGGCAGGGGGCTCGCTGGGTTCCTGCAGAAGCCCTATACGGCTCAGGAGCTGGCGGAGCGGGTGATCGCGCTTTTTAGGCCGGTGGCCTAGCTCGTTTTGGGATACACGGCGGGCCGTCGTGCCCGCCCCGGACCACCTTGAGCGCCTGATCGCAGCCCTGGACGCCGAGCGTGAGGCGCTGGTGCGTGAGGATGCTGCGTTGCGCACCATGCCGCTGGCGCAGCGTGTCGCCGCGGGGGCCGCGCTTGGCCCGCTCGACGTCGTGACCACCGAGCATCGCTCACGTGGGCGCGTAAACGTCATCTTGCGCGGGAAGAACCTGCACGACGGGTTCACGCCCGGCGAGCCGGTGGTCCTCGGGCCGGTCGGTCGGCCAGATGGCGGGGTTCACGGCCGGTACGAAGGGGGCGATGACACCACCGTCGAGCTTCGGGTGGACGCCGAGCCGCAGGGGAAGGCGCCCTGGGCGGTGGTGCGTCGGCTCGACTTCACTCAGCTGGAGGGTCAGAAGGCGGCGTTGATGGCGGCGGGAAGCCTGCGGTCGGGCCGGATCTCCCAGCTCGGGCGGCTGCTGCTGGGGCACGAGGCGTCCTACCGCGCCGATCCGCTCGATCACCCGGCGTTCGCTGGACTGGACGCATCCCAGCGGGCGGCGGGGGCGCTGGCGCTCGGCGCGACCGAGATCGGACTGGTCCATGGGCCGCCGGGGACCGGAAAGACCCAGACACTCGCGGCGATCCTCGTGGCGCTGGTGGATCTGGGTGAGAAACCTTGGGCGCTCGGCGAGAGCAACGCAGCGGTGGACCAGCTGGCGCTGCGCGCGGCAGCCGCCGGGCTGAGCGTGGTGCGCATCGGGGTCAGCGCCCGGGTTGGCACGGCGGCGCTGCCTTTGACGCTGGAGCACAGGATCCTACACGGTTCACGGGCCACGGTGCTGCACACCCTGCGTCGCGACCGCACTCGCGCATCGCATTCGGATCCGGCCTTGATCCGCGAGCTCGACGACGCCATCCGTGACGAGTGGCAGGCTGCCAAGCGTGAGATCCTCGCGAACGCGCAGGTGATCGCGATGACGCTCGGCTCGGTCCAGACCCGCGGGGCCGATCTCGCCAACCCGAAGACTGCGGTCGTCGATGAGGCGAGCCAGGTGTGGGAGCCCGCGGTCTGGCTGGTGGCCAACCGGGTGAAGCGGGTGATCCTCGCGGGTGACCCGATGCAGTTGGGTCCAGTGGTCAAGAGCCAACACCCAGCGCTCGAACGGAGTCTGCTGTCCCGGCTGGTGGACGAGGGGTTCCATTTCCCGATGCTGACCACTCAGTACCGGATGAACCAGGTGCTCAGCGACGTCGTCTCCGCGAGCTACGGTGGCCGGCTGGTGGCCGATGTCTCCGCCGCGAACCGGCTGATCGACGTCGTCGCGCCGCCCTGGACCGACGTCCCGATGCGGTTCCTTGACACCGCGGGGATGGGCCACGACGAGGAGCGCGAGGACAGCGGGAGCCTCTACAACCCTGGTGAGCTGGACCTCGTCGACCGGGTGGTGGCCGAGCTGGTGGCTGCGGGCCTGGACGCTGGGCGGATCGGCGTCGTCACCCCCTACTCGGCCCAGCTGGCGCGGGTTCGGGAGCGACACCCCGAAGCCGGGCAGCGCGGCGTTGAGTCGGGGACCGTAAATTCCTTCCAAGGCCGCGAGAAAGACGTCATCATCGCCAGCTTCGTGCGCTCGAACGCGCAGCAGGAGCTGGGGTTCGTCGCCGATCCTCGGCGGCTGAACGTCACGGCCAGCCGCGCGAGGATGCTGTTCATCGGCATCGGCGACAGCGGTACGCTCGGGGCCGCGCGCGCGTACCAAGACCTCATCGATCGCGCGCACGCGGCCGGGGGCTATGTGAGCGGGTGGGAGATCTGAGCTTGACGCGAGGGGCTCCACCGCGTGAGAATGGGGCATGCGCCTTTGCTGCTTCGCTCTCCCCTCAACGGCCCTGCTCCTGCTCTCGGGGTGCGGCAGCGGCCTCTCCTCCAAGATCAGCGACGGGAGTCAGGACACTGGCTTCGTCGACAACACCGATGCGGTCCCTCCGGTGATCGTCCACGCCGCCGTGGAGGACGCCCAGCCGCTCGGGGTTGACGTCCCGATCACCGCCACGGTCACCGACGATGAATCCGGGATGTTTCAGGTCAAGCTCTACTATAAGAACGAGACCGCTGGCAGCGGGGATTGGGACTCGCTGGTCATGGCCCCGAGTGATGGCGGGGTCTTCAACAGCGTGATCCCGGGCGAAGACGAGACCTCGGGAGGCATGCACTACTACATTCTGGCGCTCGACAACGCCCAGAACGAGGCGGACAGCCCGGCCAAGGGTGCCGAGGATCCGTGGCACTTTCGCATTTACGAGTAGCGGCCGGTCCTTTTGCGCTCGCTGTCGATCGTCCTTCCGGCTCGTAACGAGGCCTCCAACATCGCCCGCGCCGTCGGGGCGGCGTTGGATGAGATCGACCGCCGGTCGATCCTGGGTGAGGTGATCGTCGTCGACGATGGGTCGGTGGACAGCACGCGGGAGCGGGCCGCGCTGTCAGGCGACCGCCGGGTGCGCGTCTGTTCTCAGGCTGCTCGGGGCTACGGGGCAGCGTTGCTCCGAGGGGTGAGGGAGAGCCGGTGCGAGCACCTGTTCTTGACCGACGCCGACCTGCAGTTTGACCTTCGTGAACTATCAAGGTTGGAGGAGCACTGCGCTGACTACGAGATCGTGGTTGGCTACCGGGCCGCCCGCGCCGACCCGGTGTACCGAAGGGTCAACGGCTGGGTCTGGAACGTGGTGGTAAACGCGACCCTTCAGCTGCAGGTGCGCGACGTGGACTGCGCGTTCAAACTTTTTCGGAGGGAGGTCTTTGAGGCCCTGGGGGACACCGGGTGGAGCGACGGCGCCTTCGCGAGCAGCGAGATCCTCGCCCGCGCGCTGCAGGCGGGCTTTCGCATCCAGCAGGTCCCCGTCACGCATCTCCCTAGACCGGCCGGACGTGCCTCGGGGGCCGACCCTAGGGTCATCGGGCGGGCGTGGGTGGATTTCGGCCGGTTCTTAAGCAGATCGCCTCACCAGGTCGCGGTGACCCCTGCGCCGCTCATCTCCAGGCTCACCGCGCTCTGGCCCCAGGAGCGTTCGACCATCGGCCGGGTGCGCCGGGACTCGACGACATTGGCGACGATCAACGTGGCTAAGCCACCAATGCCGAGCACCGCGGCGCCCCCTGTGCTCGCGTAGATGAACGGCTTGTTCTCTGTCGCGAGCGCACCGGGCGCTACGGCTCCGAGCACCAGTGCACCGCCGCCGAGCGCGAGTCCGGCCCCGTAGAACGGGTTTGGGCCGGGTTCATAACCAAAGGCGGCCTGGGCCCGACGCTGCATCTGGACCCCCGCCGCCAGCAGCCCGAGTCCGGTGACTGAGAACGCCTCCGCTCCTACGCCCACCACTGCGGACGCAAAGTTGGTGTCCTCCGACCACAGTGCCATCGCCCCGATTCCGGTCAACGCAGCGGCACTGGCGTTGATCGGGCCGAATACGAGCCGCCGGTTGGCGGAGCGGTACAGGTCTCGGCCGACGGCACCGCGGGAGCTTCGGGGGTTCGCGCTCGGCAGCTCGATGGAGGGGGTCGGCCCCGGGGCGTATTCAGCGGCCTCTTCTGCCGCGGGAGGGGGGTAATCCATTCCGATAGCGTAGCGTGATCGGCCTGGAGCGGCCGACCGGATAACGGGTGGGCACAATCTGGTGCCCATGATCCGTGAACGACTGAAAGCTGCCGCTCGCACCGCCGCCCTGAAGCTCTTCAAGATGGAGAAGCAGATGGAGCCGCACCTCGAGCCCAATCAGAAATTGGACCGGCCGCCGGAGGCCATCGACATGTCGGTCATCCCCCGCATCGTGGACGGGTCGGGGGATACCCCGGGGCCCAACCACAAGGAGGACGTAGGTCGTACCATGCTGAGCGCAGCGATCATCAGCTCGGCTGGACCGGTGCTCATCGATCAACGCCCGCCGGCCGAGTGCGCTGGGGGCATGCTGCCGGGGGCCATCTGTGTGCCAGGGGCGGGCCTCAAGGGGCGGCCGGACTTGCTCCCAGCGGACAAGGCGATGCGCGTCGTTGTCTACGATCAGCTGGGGAGCGACGAGAGCGCGGCACTGGCACAGTGGGTGCGTGACCAGGGGTACGTCAACGGCCGTCGGCTCCGTGGGGGGTACGCCGAATGGATCGAGCATGACGAGCCCGTGGTGCAGCCGAAGCCAGCCGCGGGCGGGCGCTTTGGGGTAGGCGACCCCGTGGAGCACAAGGATGGAAAACGCTACTGGGTTCAGGAAGTCTTGCCGGGGTTGACCTCACGGGTGTGGTCGCCGGAGTCGGGGAGCGTCGGACCGCTGGACGAGGCCGACCTCAAGTGAGCCTGGTTTGCTGGTACTGCCGGGCGTGATGCCCGCGTCGCGCTGGCGTGGCCCCGGGGGGCTGGCGCTCATGCTCTTGCTCGTGGCGACGTCGGCGGGGGGCGCCGAAGACGCAACTGTGGTGGGCAGGGCGGGTATGGTCCTGCCCGGACCGCCCGACGTGCCGCCCGGCCGCGTCGCCCCAGTGCCCGGCAACCCACTGCGAGCCGCGATCGACGCCCGCACGCAGGGCGATCTCGCGGGCGCGGCCTGGTTGTACGAGCAGGCTCTGGCCCAGAAGGGGATGGGCGCGGGCACACGCGCCGCTGTGTGGCTGGCGCTGGGTGAGGTGCGGCTGCAACTTGGTGACGAAAACCTCGCCAGCGCCGCGCTGGGCAAGGCCCGAGCGGCGGGCTCTGCGGTCGCGCCGTGGGCAGCCTGGTACCAGGCGCGGGCCGACCACGCGCGGGGTAAGGACGCCGCCGCGGCGTCCACCTGTGCGACCTACATCGAGAACTGGCCTACGGGTCCCCACGCGGACGAGTGCCTCGTGCTCATGGGTGACGCCTACGCCGCCAACGGGAAGAGCGGCGCTGCGGTGGCGGCCTACCGGAAGTACATGGTCGCCCACCCCGACAGCCCGCGGCAGGAGACCCTCTCGCTCAAGAGCGCGCTCGCGATCTCGGTCACCAGCCCATCGCAGTCCATCGCCGCGCTTCAGGAGCTCTCTGTCAACCACGGTTACCACTCGACGGGGGCGTCGGCCCGGGCGCGCCTCGCGGAGCTGGCGGCGATGGGGCTGCCTGCTGCCCTGCCGACGACCGTCGCTTTTCGTTGCCGCGAGGCGTTGGAGGCGAAGCGGTGCGGCTTCGAAGACCAGGCGTGGACCGACTACCAGGCTTTGGACGCCGAGGCGGCGGAGAACCCCGAACTGTCGGCGTGGATCGAGGCTCAGGAAGACAATTTCTCGTGGGGAACGAAGCAGTACGATGCGCTGGCGCTGCGGCTGGCCGACGCCTACGCCGCCAAACCGGACGCCCGTACTGCGTGGGATCGCTACAAGGCGCTTTCGCGCGGTGGGAGGTGGGCGGATGCCTCGAAGCAGCTTGAGCATGGGCTGAAGGAGCATGGAACCACCTCCTATTTTCGTGGGCGCCGCGAGACGCTTGCCCGTGCTTACCTGCTCGCTGGCCGGTACACTGAAGCACGCGAGGCGTGGTCCGCGCTCGGAAAGAGCGGCGGAACGGTCGGCCGTGAAGCCCGGTGGTTGGCCGCGTTCGCAGCGTTCCGAGCCGGGGATTTTCCGGACGCGTTGCAGCGGTTCGACGCGGTCATCGGCGCGGGCGCGACCGAGGCCCTCGGTGCGCGGTACTACCGGGTTCGTACCTTGCGCCTGCTCAACCGTGTGGAGGAGTCCGAGGCGGAGCGGGCGGAGATCCTGCGCGATGCGCCGGGGACCTGGTACGCGGTGCTGGTGGCGGAGGGTCTGGACCGGTTGCCTGACCCGGTTCCCGCCCAGCCCGTCGCGGACAAGTGGACCCATCGCGCGGGTCGATGGCCGGGCAAGACGGTCGGGCCCTCCCCGGTGTTCCGTGATCCCGGCACTGGAGGCGTCGCGTTCGCGCCGCTGCACACGGCCGGCGCCGAGCCCGGGCCGGCGATCGCCTGGGATCGCCTCTCCGGAGCGCCGGCGCGCCTCGATGTGGGCGCCACCGGCGTCGCCAGCGGCGCGGGCCCAGCCATCGGGCCGGTCGAGGCCCGCCCGGACAGCTACCAGCCCGGATTCCTCTTTGATCCGGCCGAGGGGGACCGGCTGCTCACCCGGCTCGGCGCGGAGCATGCCGCCGAGTTTCCTTGGGCCGCCGCCGCCGCCGACCTCGCTCGTGCGGGGAATTTCGACGACGCCGCGCCGATCGTGTCGCACATCTATGACGCGCTGGAGGCTCGCGACGACGGGGGTGCGCTCTACGCCTCACTCGGGCTCGCGCTCAGCGACTGGCGGCAAGTCGCCTACTTCGTGCGCGACGACTACCACGCCGCGCGCTTCTCTTGGGGCGCTTCCCGGACCGCGAGCTCGGACGTCGAGCGCAAGGTGGCGATCTCGCGGGAGTTCCCTACCGCCCAGACCGATGCGCTGCATCGCCACGGCCAGGCCTACGACGTCGACCCTCTGCTGGTCCTCGGCCTGATGCGGCAGGAGAGCGTGTATCGCCAGTGGGCGCTCTCCCCGGTCGGTGCCATCGGCTTGATGCAGGTCATGCCCCGCACCGGCGGTCGCGTAGCGGCGCTGATGGGTGACCCGCACTACTCCCCGGAGATCCTTGAAGATCCTTCAACCAACGTGCGCTACGGCACCTGGTACCTCGGTCGGCTGATGGACCGCTTCGACGGCGTGTTTCCACTTGCGATCGCCAGCTACAACGGAGGCCCGCACAACGTCTCGTCCTGGTTGCGGCCCTGGGGTGAGCGGATTCGGATCGACGACTTCGTGGAGCAGATCCCGTACACCGAGTCGCGGGACTACGTGAAGAAGGTCACAGCCTACTACGCGACCTACGTGACGCTCTACGGGCCGGAGGGCGCAGCGGTGGAGGTGCCATGGCATCCGGGCCGGGACGATTCCTCGATCATCGACTTCTGACCGCTCGGAGATAAGCGGCTCGGATGCGCAATCGGCAGCTGATTATCGTGGTGTTCGTGCTGCTCGCAGTCGTGGTGGGCCTCGTCGCGATCAACCAGAGTGGGCTCCGTCAGGACACCGAGGTCGAGTTCTCCGCGCTCGTGAAGCTGGTGGAGCAGCAACAGGTGCAGACCTTGACCATCCGGGGCACCGAGGTCCTCGCCACGCTCACCGATGGCAGGCAGGTGACCACCACCGGGCCGGGTAGCTCCGATTACTTCAGCGAGTTCTATGCGAAGAACGGGCTCACGCCGAACTACGAGGCGCCAGCCAACTCCAAATGGGCCGAGACTGCCTTCGAATTTGCCGTGCTCATCGCGATCGTGGGGATGTTCACGATGTTCATGCGTCAGTTGGCCGCCGGCAACGGGCGGGCGATGAGCTTCGGAAAGGCCCGAGCGCGCCTGAACGGCGAGCAGGGCAAGAAGGTCACGTTCGGTGACGTGGCGGGCGCGGACGAGGCGAAGCAGGAGCTGGAGGAGGTCATCCAGTTCCTTAAGGATCCGGGGAAGTTCACCCGTTTGGGTGGGCGGATTCCGAAGGGGGTGCTGCTGATGGGGGGGCCGGGTACCGGGAAGACCCTGCTGGCGCGCGCCGTGGCGGGAGAGGCGGGGGTGCCCTTCTTCTCGATCTCGGGATCTGAGTTCGTGGAGATGTTCGTAGGCGTCGGGGCGAGCCGCGTCCGTGATCTCTTCGAGCAGGCCAAGAAGAACTCCCCGTGCATCGTGTTCATCGATGAGATCGACGCGGTTGGGCGCTCACGGAGCGGCGGGGGCGGCGGGGGCGGTCAGGACGAGCGGGAGCAGACGCTGAACCAGCTGTTGGTGGAGATGGATGGGTTTGACTCGGCGGAGGGGGTGATCCTCGTCGCGGCGACGAACAGGCCCGATGTGCTCGATCCCGCGCTGCTGCGCCCAGGTCGCTTCGACCGCAGGGTGGTCGTGGCCTCGCCGGACGTGCGGGGCAGGACCGGCATCCTGGAGGTGCACGCGCGGCGGGTCCCGCTGGCGGACGATGTTGATCTGGCGCGTCTGGCGCGCGGCTGCGTGGGGTTCTCCGGGGCGGATCTCGAGAACCTCGTGAATGAAGCCGCGTTGCTGGCGGCGAGGCACAACAAGCGTGAGGTCGAGCAGCTCGACCTTGAGTCGGCCAGAGACAAGGTGGCGATGGGCGCTGAGCGGCGCTCTCTGGTGGTGAGCGACGACCAGAAGAGGCACTCTGCCTACCACGAAGCCGGGCACGCCATCGTCGCTCGAATGCTGCCCGAGTCCGACCCGGTCAACAAGATCAGCATCGTCCCGCGCGCACGTACGCTCGGCGTCACCCAGTTCTCGCCGGCAGACGAGACCAGCAACCAGACGCTCACCAAGCTGCAATCGCTCATCGTGATCTTCATGGGTGGGCGCGCGGCCGAGGAGATCGTCTTCTCGACCTTCGACACCGGGGCATCCGACGACCTGAAGCGCGCCACGAGGGTCGCCCAGTCGATGGTGTGCGAGCTTGGCATGAGCGAAGCGCTCGGGCCGGTGGTGCTCGGCGAGCGCGAGGAGCACAGCTTCCTCGGGCGCGACCTGTCGCGGCGGACTCAGGACTACTCGGAGGCTACGGCGCAGCGGATCGACGAGGAGGTGAAGCGCCTGCTCACCGACGGCTATGCGCGCGCACGGCAGATCCTCACCGACAACCTTCATGTACTCCACAAGGTGGCGCAGACGCTGATCGAACGCGAGACGCTTGACGGTGTAGAGTTTGAGCGGCTGATGGGCACGTTCAAGCCGGCCACCGATCTGGGCCCGGAGTGACGTCACCTGGAGCGCCGAGCACCCGTGTGCTTGGCATCCTCAACGTCACCCCCGACTCGTTCAGCGATGGCGGACGGGTCATGCGGCAGGGCGTGGTGGACGTCGCGGGCGCTGTCAGCCTCGCGGAGCAGATCTTGCGCGACGGGGCGGACGCCATCGACCTGGGTGGGGTCTCCACCCGGCCCGGCGCGCCGGATGTGGATGAGGACGAGGAGCTTCGGCGCGTGCTCCCGGTGGTGCAGGCGCTGCGCGGATCACCGGTGTGGGTTGACACCAGCCGGGCGCGGGTGGCCGCGGCCGTGCTGGACGCGGGCGCGCTGGGCATCAACGATCAGCGGGCGGGCGATGACCCCGGCATGCTCTCCGTCGTCGCCGCGGCCGGTTGCCCGTACGTGCTGATGCACCATCGTGGAACCCCCGCGACGATGCGCTCGCTTGCCGTCTACGACGATGTCGTGGTGGACGTCTGGCGGGAGTTGGATGCTGCGGCGGACCGCGCGATCGACGCGGGCGTGAAGCCCTCGAACCTCATTTTTGACCCCGGGATCGGCTTCGCGAAGACCGCCGACCAATCCATCCGGCTGCTCGCCGTCCTCGCGGAGCGCCCGGAGCGGCCGGAGCGGCCGGAGCGGACTGTGTTGGTCGGAGCGTCGCGAAAGTCGTTTCTGGGGGCTATCACCGGCCGGGAAGCGCCCGGGGAGAGGCTCGCAGCCTCGATCGCGGTGGCGCTGTGGGCGCGTCAGGCGAACGTGGCCTGGGTCCGGGTGCACGATGTCGGGCCGACGGTGGACGCGTTGAGGGTGTGGGCGGCGCTCTCATGCTGACCACCGTGTTCGCCTGGTTCCAGAACCTGCGCTGGAGCGATGGCATCGACATCGCCCTGCTTTGGTTCCTGCTGTACCGGATCCTGCTCCTGCTCCGCGGCACTCGCGCCATCCAGAGCCTGCTCGGACTTCTGGTCGTCTTCCTGATCTTCGTGGTGTCGGCCCGGTTTCAACTCTACGCGCTGCATTGGATGTTGGAGAAGTTCTTCGCGTTCATCGTGCTGGCTGTCGTCATCTTGTTTCAGTCTGACATCCGTCGGGGTCTGGCCACCGCGGGAATGCGACTGTTTCCGAGCTTCAAGGGCAAGCCGGACACCGGAGCGACCGAGGAGATCATCCGCGCCAGCTTCCAGATGGCGACCCGTCGCATTGGTGCCCTCATCGCGATCGAGCGGGAGGCCAGCCTGGATGACTACGCGGACTCCGGTCAGCGGATCGATGCCCGCGTGCTGACCGACCTGTTGTTCTCCATCTTCCACCCGACTTCTCCGCTTCACGATGGCGCGGTGGTCGTTCAGCAAGGCCGGCTCGTGGCGGCAAAGGTGTTCTTGCCGTTGTCCCTCTCCCGGGACGTCAGTCGCTTCTACGGCACGCGTCACCGGGCGGCGATCGGGCTTACTGAGGAGACCGACGCGGTGGTGATCATCGTGTCTGAGGAGCGAGGCACTGTCGGGGTTGTCGTGGCCGGCGAGGTGATCCCGGTGGCCGACGCGAATGAGCTTCGGCTGCGGCTGCTCGACTTCTTTCGCATCGACTCGCGGCGGGCGCCGGCCGGAGGCCAGTCGTGAACACACGGTCACGCAGGGCGGCGTCCCTCGAAGATCTACGCGGGTTGGCGCTCGACAACTGGCCCTACAAGATGATCACCCTGTGCTTTGCCGTGCTGACCTGGGCCTGGGTGCAGAGCGAGCAGGTGGTGGAGGATCGTGTCCGCGTGCGTCTGGAATGGACCCACCCGGACGGCTTGGTTCCCGTGGAGACCCCTCTGGAGTTCGCGACCGTCACCGTGTCGGGCGTACAAGCCCTCATGAGGAACATGAGGCCTGCGGACATGGTGATGGCGCTGGACCTCTCGAGCGCGCGGGAAGGGGACGTGACCGTGGACCTCTCGGAGCGCCCGATTCGTGGTCTTCCTCCCGATCTTCGCGTCGCTGCCGTCAACCCCGGTATGCTGCGGCTCGAGCTGGATCGCGTATTGAAGCGTCGTCTCAAGGTCGCCCCGCTGCTCAAAGGTGAAGCCGCCGAGGGCTACGCGGTCAAGGAGTTCAGCGTCTCTCCGCAGCACGTCGACGTCTCGGCGCCGGCGAGGGTGCTCCGTGCGATGACCGAGGTGGCG